>NZ_QHCU01000002.1:0-300000 GCF_003545925.1 Leptospira yasudae
TTCAAAGAAAGAAGATTCGTTCGATCCGCAACCTCCGACATGATCCGATTCACTTCTCCCACGCTCCGGAAAGAATCCCCTAAAGAAGATAACGATTTGGCAAGTTCTTCCACAAAACCCGTCACCATCGAACCGGATTTACGAACCTTATCCATACTTTGATCCAAGGTTTCGTTAAACTGCGAAATTCTTTCGATGATCGATTTTAGATTACTGCTATGTCCGATCAAACTTTCAATATTGCTAAATTGATTTTTTACGTTATCGGAAGAATTCTCCGTTTGCGATTGAAATTCCTCCATTGTCGAGCTGATCTCCTCGAAGGAAGACGCGTGATCCGAAACCAATGTAGAAAAATCGTTCATAAAGTTCTTTAAGTTTAAGGAAGATTCTTTAAGTGCGCGAGCGGATTCTCTCATTTTATCGCTTCTTTCGGCGATCAATCTATGAGAGTCTTCCAATTCTTTTTGTCTAAATTCGGAGTTTTCTCGAAGTCGCATAAACAGTTTCACGAGAATTCTCACGATAAACGTGCAGGCAAAGATGAACAGAATCTTGGTGATTTGTTCGGAGAATGCCGCGTGCCCTAAAGAATTGGCAAGTTTCGGTTCCTCGGTAAGAACCAAACCGTATTGTGTGGCCGTATAAACGACGACAATATGCGCGAGCGCGGACGAGGACCCGACCACAAGAATAAAGTTAGGCGCAAGCAGCAAACCGGCATAGATGATGTAAAGATAACTGATTCCGTACAATACGGAACTTTTAACCATTCCCGACGTATAATCGGGGCTATCCATCGCTGCGCCGAACATCGCGCAAAATAGAGCGCCGACGTCCGCCAAAATAAACACCTTACTTAAGGTATGGGAAAGAGTTCCGGTGGTCTTAATTTTATAAAGACTATAAAAGAAATACAGAAGCATCGTCGTAGTTCCGCTCAGATACAAAGTGTTCTGAACTACGTTGCTCCGGTTCCAACCGATCGCGATCGAAGAATAATACAGCAGAATTAATCCGAGCCGAATCCAGTTGATGTAAGAGGGACCAGAGGCAATGATTTCCTCGTCCGTTTTTCGTGAGGATTCTTTCTTGGATGTCATGGTACTAATGACGAGAATTTACTTCGAAAAATCAATGGTTTTTCTAAAATGGAAATTTATAATTTACAAATTCGGATTTACAATTCGGAAGAACGTTAAGCGGCTTGTATTCTTATAACTTGCCGTTCCGAAAATCGAATTTTAGGAAACATTGATTCACTTTTCTCGAATGTTTTCCGCAGAGTCGCGGTCGCTCTTAAACGATTGCATATTCCGAATGCGTTCATTATAAGATTCCACCCCATTAGGGACGGTTTTTTTTGTTCATTCGATCCGCATTTTGATCGGGCTTCATTCATTTTGCCGCATTCATTTTTTTTAACCTGCGTCGAATAAGAAATTTCTTTTTGAATTCGATCTGATTCAATAGGACTTTTATAATTAGAGGGAATGATCATGTCTGAACATAAAATTGGCTTATATTGGAAAAAAGGACCCGAAGAATTCAAATATGACTCGTATGACCGAACACATTCGATTCAATACGACGGCGGTCAGAAGTTATTCGGATCTTCCACTCTGGAAACCTACGGGAAAGCGGAACATACCAATCCGGAAGAATTGTTGGCGTCTTCCGTTTGTAGCTGTCATTTTTTAACCTTTCTTGCGGTCGCGGCAAAGAGCAGATATGTCGTGTCCGAATATCAAGACCATGCGGTCGCCACATTGGAAAAGAACGCGGAAGGTAAGATGGTCGTAACGAAAATCGATCTTTATCCAAAGATAACATTCGAAGGCGAGAAGATCCCCGATTCGGAGGCATTAGCCGATCTTCACGCGAAATCTCATCGGAATTGTTTTATTTCGAATTCGATCAAATCGGAAGTCACGATCCATCCTCAGTGAAGGAGGATGAACGACGGATATTAAGGCCGAACTTATTCGGTTTCGGCCATCGTATGCGAATACTTTCTGAGCACTTCCTGAATCTTTAAAATCACTTCGTGGTGCGGATCCACCGAAAGCGCGATCTCCACCATTTCCATCGCTCGTTTATAATTCTTTAATGCGATGTAAATTTGCGCTAGATTCACGAGATTTTTCATGTGAGTCGGTTCTCTCAGTTTCAATCGTTCTCCGAAATCCAACGCCTTCTGAAGACTTCCGGCTTTGCGTGCGGCCGTAGAAGCGATATATAGAATTTCCTTATCAACCGGTTTTAAGTTCAAGTAATCTTCCGCGTAGAGAGCCGCGTTTCTGTAGTCCTTCTTTTTCAAAAAAAGACTTACGAATAACTTTTTGACTTCGGGAACTTGGTTGTTCAAAGATTCGGCTTGTTCGAGATAGGAAATCGCTTCTTCGATTTCTTTGTTGCCCGCGCCTTCCTTCGCTTTTTTGAGAAGTTCCCTAATTTGTTCCCTCTCGTGAGCTTGTGCGATTTTCGACTGGGTTAGATTTTCCTTAAATGAAACTCGAACCAAAGAAAGGTCGTCCGTTAAACTTCCTTGTTTTCGAATACCGTCGTAAATCGATTGAAGTTCTCCGTTGGCCTCTTCTACCTTTCTCAAGAATAATTTTTCGTCGTCGTTGATGATTCTTCCACCCTCGCGATCGGTTCCGATCAACAGATCGTCTCGTCCGTCCGAACCCGCGATGATGATATCACCCGGTTCCATTTGGAAGGTTTTGATAAAGACGCTTCCTTCCATACCGGTCGTTCCGAGTTTTCGGAACATCAGATCGTCTTCGATAAAACTTGCGATTCCGTCCCGATACAACACGGTCCAAGGGTGTTCCGCGTTGATAAAGTAAAGAAGTCCCGCTTCATCATCCACAACGCCTAACACGAGTGAGACGAGCATAGACCCGTCGAAACTTTCAAAGACCTTGTGTAATTCTAAAAATGCGTTTTTCAACCAGCGTTCGGGAGATTGTTCCTTCATCGTGGCGGCCATTTTCGTTCTTTCGATGATCGATTCAAAAACGGCCCCGAGTACGAGCGCCCCGCCCGCACCTTGCATGGATTTTCCCATCGCGTCCGCGTTTAAGAAAACGGTATAATATCGATCCTGCAGTTCGATTCCGTTGGAGATATTGATGTCCCCTCCGATCTCGTCGTTGAATCTTCTAAAAGAGAACTTCTTTTTTTGTTCGATCAGAAAATCCACTTTTACGTTTTCCTGACGAGCCTTGTTCGAACCGAGAGGTTTGATCAAAAGAGAAGTTAAGAAATAATCTCCGTCCTGTTGTTGTTTCAATTCCTGAACTTCTTCGAGAGTTTGCTGAAGTTCTTTGGTTCTTTCTTTTACCTTCTCTTCCAGTTCTTCCGCGTATTGCTGCAGACGTTTTCTCGCGGCTTGAATCGACCTCGCCATTCTGTTAAACGAACGGGCGATAAATCCGATCTCGTCCTCGACTTTCACTTGAAGACGGTATTCTAAGTTGCCGGAATTCGCTTCCCTCAAACCGATCACGACGTCTTCCAATGGATTGAGAAGCGCGCCTTGAAAGAAAAAGCGGAAACCGAAAAGAACTAAAACCAAAATGCAAAGCGCGGATATATAAAGAATCTTTCCCGTCGAATGGAGATATTCGCGGAGCGATTCGTATCGAAACCCGACTTCGTATATTTTGGAACCGGCCTCGGAAACGTAAAAATAAGAGATATAGTGCTTAGGAACATGGCCGCCTAACTCGTATATGCGTTCGCCTTTGTACGTTCTTTCATCCTGTTTTCTTATCTGAGTCAGGAGCGTTTGAAAGATCTGATCTCTTTTCGCTGAATCGGTCACGTTCGAATTCAAAGCGGCCTTTTTAAGTTCCTTCAAATACGCGTCGATTCCCGGAACATTCGATTGAAATAACTTCTCCAGTGCGACCGGGTCGTTTTTTTCCTTCGCAGGAAGATGAAAGTATTTATTTCTAAGTACAACCAGTTTCTTTTCCAAGTCGTCGAAAAAAGACTCCAGATCCTTTCCCGAAAGGTTTTTCGAATCCTTTTTCGAGGAAAGATATTCCCTCACGCCGGCTTTGTAGGCTTCAAATCCGGGAGGAGAATTTTTTAAAATGGAATCCGATCTTTCAATCAATTCTTCGTTTCCAAGAACCGGAAGTTCGAAAAGGGTATGTGCAATTTTAAAAAAACGGAATTCTCGCAAAACCGATTCGTTCGGCTGAAGTGAATTTTTGATCGAACTGGATTTCGCGGAATCTGATTCCGAATCGTATTCGAAAACGTATTCGATGTCTTTTGAAACTTCCAAACCGGATACGGATAAGCGGACCTCTTTTCGTTTGATCAGATCGTAGGATTCTTCGTATTTATTGAAGATGAACAAACTGACGATTTGTAAAATTAAGAAGAAAGTCGCGAGCGTGATTCCGGTAATTCTGGAAAGGATCGAAGTCTTTTCACTCGTATAGTTGATATAACCCACGAGAATTACGAACAACCCGATCACGAGAGAAATATCCAATACGGTTTGATATAATTCTCTCGAAACCGCCCCGTCGCGGCTCATCGCATTCAAAATTCCGGGGAAAAGAGTGACTAACGTCAAAGGAATGAGAATGATACCCGTGATGATTCTTTCCTTACCTTTGAGCTTAACCATTCTCCAGACGCCGATCCCCATGAAGATGAAGGTATAAAGAATGATGACCGCCGAATAAATCTTATAAAAGTAATTGATCTGAAAGTCCCAGTAATGCCCCGAAAAGTAGAACACTCTTTTGGCGGGAAAGGATTCATACAAATACCAAGCGCAAATGAAGAGAACTCCTGCTAACGCGATGGAAAAAAGCGGTACCACGATCTTTCTGGAAACCGGTTCCGGATAGTGAAGAAAGAACATGATCAAAAATAGAAATCCGAAAAACGGGGAAGGAATTACGATCCATCGATGAAACACGGACCAAGGTCCGTAAAAAGGAAATCCCACCATGTAACCGAGATGAAATATCCCGAGACAAAGCAAACCGATGCTGATATACATCGTGCCGGATGCCTTTTCCTGGATGGAGAAGAAAAAGAAGGTTGTGAACCCGATAAAGAGGACTCCGATCAACGAAGCCAATGAAAAGTAATTTAAATAAATCAGATCCATAAGACAGGCACTCTAAAAACCGCTTAAAATTATTATCGTCAAGCAAAAAGGAAATTTGAGCTCGTATATCGTACGTTATACATTACAAATCATCAAAAACTTCTGTACAAGAACGAAAGTTCGAATAGAAATCATCGAAATCGAATGTTGCTCTGCATAAAGAGATATCACACAAACGAACTGTGATTGTTTGCTACTCAAAAACCACCGATACAGACATATTTGACGTTAAGATATTCATGAATTCCGTATTTTGATCCTTCTCTACCGAAACCCGATTCCTTAACTCCTCCGAAAGGAACTTGTTCGCTGGAAATCAACCCTTCGTTGATCCCCAACATTCCCGATTCGATCCGTTCGGAGAGAAGACGAATCTTTTTGTAATCGGTCGAATACGCGTATGCAGCTAACCCGGAAGGTGTAGAATTCGCGATTTGGATCGCTTCTTCTACGGAATCGAAACGATAAATCGGCGCTATGGGACCGAAAATCTCTTCCCGCATCGAAAGGGAATCTTCGCTCACATCGGAAATAACCGTTGGAGAGAAAAATAATTTGCCCGGTTCGATTCTTTTCCCGCCTAGCAGCAGTTTTGCGCCGGTCGTCTTTGCATTTTCAACGTGATGTTCCATTTTAAGAACCGCCGCTTCGTTGATGAGCGGTCCCACGTTTACGTCCTTTTCCAACCCGTTGCCGGTCTTTAATTGTAATACCGCTTCTGAAAACAAACTTATAAACTCGTTATAAATTCCTTTCTGAACCAGAAATCGATTCGCACAAACGCAGGTTTGACCCGAGTTTCTAAATTTGGAAAGAATCGCACCTTTCACCGCAGCTTCTAAATCCGCATCGTCGAAAATCAGAAACGGGGCGTTCCCTCCTAATTCGAGGGATAAACGTTTCAAAGTTTTGGAACTTCTTTCCATGATCAACTTTCCCACTCGAGTGGATCCGGTAAAACTGATCTTCTTCACATCGGGATGATCGATTAAAGTGTTCGCGATTTCTTCGGGATAACCCGTGAGGACTTGAAAGACACCTTCCGGAATTCCCGCTTCTTGCGCAAGTGCTGCTAAAGCTAAAGCGGAGAATGGCGTGAGTTCCGAAGGTTTGCTGATCACCGTACAACCCGCGGCCAAGGCCGCCGCTGCTTTGCGCGTAATCATCGAAGAAGGAAAATTCCAAGGCGTTAAAATCCCGCAAACTCCCACGGGAAGTTTTAAGACTTCGATCTTCGTATCTTTTCTATGACTGGGAATGATATCGCCGTACGTTCGCTTCGCTTCTTCGGCAAACCATTCCAAAAAGGAAGAAGCGTAATCGATTTCACCTCTGGATTCGTTCAGAGGTTTTCCCTGTTCCAGAGTCATGAGAAGCGCGAGGTCTTCGCGATTCTTTTTCATCTTATCGGCCCAGTTCCGAATGAGAACCGCACGTTCTTTGGCGGGTCTCGCGGACCAATCGGAAAACGCTTCCTTGGAAGTATCGATCGCTTCCAACGTTTCCTTTTGTCCCAAAGCAGGAACGGCGCCTAACACTTCTAAGCTGGCTGGATTTTGAACCTGAATTTTCAGATCCGGATTTCCCTCGTTCCAAGAACCGCGCCAATACGCTTCCTGTTTGAATAATTCTTGTCTATGCAGAAATTCTAAACTCAAAATCGGACCTCGTCCTCATCTTCGTTCTGAAAACGAGGAAATGAAAGAAGAATATACCGTGCATTCGAAATTTTTTGAAACGAACTCACGATCCTCGAATTCGGTTATTTGCGAATCTTGCTTCCTTTCACTCCGTTTGAATTCCGTTTTTGTTTGACCGTCGCCTTCGATTTAGAACTTGGATCGGACTTCGACGCCGTTTGCTTTTTCGAACCGGACTTCTTTTCGCGAGTACCGAGAATCGAAGAGATTCCGAATTCTTTCTCGAAACGATATTCGATCGGTTGAAATCCTTCTTTCGGAGGAATCAAGGACATCGCTCGTTCGGTGATCGCCGTAATCGAAAGACTCGGATTGACTCCGAGATTGACGGTGATCATCGAGCTGTCGCAGATTCTCAGATTTTGATAACCGAAGACCCTGTTTTGAAAATCGATCACTCCTTCCTTTTCGGAATCTCCCATAACGCAACCGCCCATGATATGCCCCGTAATCGGAGCGTTTAACAGAACGTCGTTGATCGAACTTCTAGGAACTCCTCCGGTTTTTCGGGCGATCTTTCGTGCGGTGTCGTTCGCGATCGGAATGTAAGAAGGCGTTTTTTCTCCTTCGGTCAAAGCCGAACTCATCGTCTTTTCAAACGGCCAAGCGAATCGTCTGGTTCGAACCAAACGAATCTTGTTATCCAACGTCTGCATCACCAAAAGAATCAAGGACCGTTTTGCAAAACCGAAAGGCCACGAAGCTTGAAAAAAATACAACGGATTGGTAAATAAGGTAAGAAAGTATTTGAGTGGCCTCGGAAATTTTCCGCCTCCATCGGTAAGTACGGATGCGATCGTTCCGAAAAAATCCGAACCCTTCGGATATCGAACCGGTTCCATGTGAGTATGTTCATCCGGATGAATGGAAGAAGTGATCGCAACCCCGTTGGAATAATCCACGTCCTTCTTAAAATTAGTAATCGCTAATACGGTTTCGCTATTCGTACGAACGCTGTCGCCTAAGACAGCCGAAACCCTCGGCATCTTTCCCTTTTGTTTCATTTTCAGAAGCAAACCGACCGTTCCCATAACGGCCGCGGAAAGAATTACGTTTTTTGCATAGAATGTCTTTTTCGGAAACCCGAAAAGACCGGTCGTAGATCGGGTTTGAATTTGATATCCGAATTCTCCCGTGGCTGCTGGGTCGGGAACGCCGGATTCGTTCAGAGGTATCAGAGAAACGACTTTAGTTTCCGGAAAAATTTTAGTCCCCATCCTTTCGGCAAAATAAAGATAATTCTTATCAAGCGTATTCTTTGAATTGAATCTGCATCCGACCATACAACCGCCGCAGTGATTGCAAGTCACACGGTCCGGACCCTCCCCCAAGAAATACGGATCTTTCGTAAGTTTTCCCGGCTTTTCTCCAAAAAAAACTCCGACGGGCGTTGGACGGAATGTTTCCCCTCTTCCCATCTCTTCCGCGATTTCCTTTAAAATAAAATCGGATTCGTAGAGCTGGGGATTTTGGGTAACACCTAACATGCGTGATGCGACCGAATAAAACGGAAGCATTCCGGACTTTCCTCCCATTTTTTTAAAAGCCGGAGAATCGAGAACCTTATCGCCCGGAACATAAAGAGTATTCGCATATACTAAACTTCCGCCGCCGACTCCCGCGCCGCTAACAAGAAAGAAATCCTTCAAAAGATTCAAACGTTGAATTCCGTAAAAACCGATGCGGGGCATCCAAAGATATTTGTTAAGCGACCAGTTTGATTTCGGAAAATCCTCGGATCTCCATCGCTTTCCCGATTCAATCACGGCAACGGAATAACCTTTCTGACTCAAACGCATCGCCGATACGCTTCCACCGAAACCGCTGCCTACGTTCACATAATCGAAATCATAGTGAACATTTGTTCTCTTTTTCTGTTCCATAAGGATTCATTCCTATTTCCGTGAAATATAAATTCAAAACATTTTTTAATTGACTATGTTATAATTTAAAAGCTGTATCATAATTCCTAACGTATCATCGATAAAAACAGGAGAAGGATATGTCTTCATTGCCGAGTGTTTGTGTGATCGGGGCGGGTTCAAGCGGCATCGCCGTTTGCAAGGCCCTCAAAGAGAAAGGGATTCCGTTCGATTGTTACGAAGCAGGAAGCGAAGTAGGAGGCAACTGGAGATTCAACAACGATAACAAGATGAGTAACATCTACAAGTCTCTGCACATCAATACGCATCGTGATCGTATGGAATACAGAGATTATCCGATGCCCCGCACGTATCCCGATTATCCTGGTCATCAAAAAATTCTGGAATACTTTATCGATTACGTGAATCATTTCGGATTTCGTAAGAACATTCACTTCAAAACGCCCGTTGTTCACGTCGAACGTCAAGAAGACGGAACTTGGTTGGTTCAAACCGGTGACGGTAAACAAAAATACTACGACGCGCTCGTAGTATCGAACGGCCATCACTGGTCGCAACGATGGCCCAATCCTCCATTCCCCGGCAAGTTTACCGGAAAGATCATTCATTCGCATTCTTACGTTGATCCCGATAATCCGATTAAATTAACCGGAAAACGAGTCGTCGTTCTCGGTATGGGAAATAGTGCGATGGATATCACTGTGGAGCTTTGTCGTCCCGGCGTCGCAGCGAAGGTTTTCTTAGCGGCGAGAAGAGGCGCTTATATTATTCCGAATTACCTTTTCGGAAAACCGCTCGACAAGTCCACCGAACTGATTCCGGTTCACACACCGTTCTGGTTGAAGAGTTTTATCATGGGTCTCGTATTACGTTTCGGAGTAGGAAACGTGCAGGACTTCGGTTTACAAAAACCGGATCACAAACCGGGAGCGGCCCATCCTACGATCTCACAGGATATTCTCGTTCGATTGGGAAGAGGAGACGTGACTCCGAAACCGAATATCGAATCGTATAACGGCAATAAGGTGCGATTCGTCGACGGAAGCGAAGAGGAAGTCGACGCAGTCATTTATTGCACAGGCTACGACGTGAAGTTTCCTTTCTTCGACGAAAATTTTCTTTCCGCAAAGGACAACCACCTTCCGCTCTTTCACAGAATGATAAAACCGGAATACAACAATCTTTTCTTTGTCGGTTTGTATCAACCTCTGGGGGCGATTATGCCTCTCGCGGAGTTCCAAGGAAAATGGATTTCCGAATATTTAACCGGAAACTACGAACTTCCTTCCTCGGAGGAAATGAATCGATCCATCGAAAAATACGAATCGAAAATGAAGAAACGTTATGTGGCATCAACAAGGCACACGATGCAGGTGGACTTTGAGGACTTCTTATACGATATGAAATCGGAATTGAAACAAGGAACCAAACGCGCTTCCAAAAACGGAAACAAACTTTCGGTAGAAGCGATCGCACAGCACAAATCCACATTCAAGAACGGAGTTTCGTCGAACGGATTCAAAAAGAAAACTCGTGCTCTCGCGAAAGTTTGAACGATTCCTTTTAAAGTGGATTCTCCGTTTACCGGAAAACTTTCTTCGGAAAATTTCCGGCGGAACGACTACCAAACGGGGAAGAATTCTCGACGCGAAAATTCAAATCGGACTTTTTCTCGCTCGTATTAAACCGAAGATCGAAACCCTTGCTCCGAAAGAAGCAAGGATCTTCTTTAAAAATTCCATGTTCCTCTTTGATCTGGAACCGGACCTCGGAATTCAAATTGAGAATCTCCTAATTCCGGTCGAGGACGGAAATATCCAAGCTCGATTGTATCGATCGAATTCATCCATCGAAACAACACCGGCGATCGTTTATTTTCACGGAGGCGGTTTTGTTATCGGCGACTTAGAAACGCACGATCCGCCGTTGCGTTATATCGCTAAGAGTTCCGGAGTTACCGTAATCGCGGTCGATTATCGTTTAGGACCGGAGCATAAATTCCCAACGGCGGTCGAAGATGCCTTTGTCGCTTATCAATGGATCCTGAAAAACGCAAAGACGTTGAGAATTCTCCCTAAAAAAATCGCGGTCGGCGGCGACAGTGCGGGAGGAAACTTAGCCGCAAACGTTTGCATTCTTTCTAAAAAGAAAAAAATACGATCCCCGTTCTTTCAACTTTTGATTTATCCGTATTTGGATCTTTTTCGAATGAGCAAAAGCAGATATGAATTCGGAAAAGGGTACGCGTTAACCAACGACCTATTGGACTTTTTCAACGCGCATTATCTTCATTCTCCTCGGGAGGGAAAAGAAATCGCAGCTTCTCCGATTCTTCATAAAAAGATTTCGGACTTTCCACGCACGTTCGTGCAGTTAGCGGGTTTCGATCCTCTGCAAGACGAAGCGATCGAGTTTATCGAAGCGTTAAAAAAGGTCAAAGTCCCGGTTGAATTTCAGATGTATGAAACATTGGTTCACGGATATTTCAACTTTGCCGGGTTAATCCCCGACGCAAAGAAAGCCCTCGACGGCGCTGTTTTGTTAATTCGAAAGGGATTCGGGATCAAATAAAAGCGGATTCTTTTTGAAGCAGAATCGTTTTTCATTTTATACAAACTTTATCTTGAATTTTTAAGCGTTTCAACCAGGGTAATGGATTCAATGGCTATTCCGTTTATGAAATTCCGAATTCTTAAAAACCCATCCATTCTACTTTCTTTTTTGATCGTTTCCGTTTTTCCTTTGAGCGGGGAACCCGCAAACATCGTTTCCGGACCGATGCTCGGGTATTCCACTCTCAAAGAGGTTCTTGTTTGGGTGCAGATGGATCGAAAATCCATCGTAACATTAGAATATTCTGAAATTGGAAATCCCAAAAACAAATTCATATCCGAAGAAATCCATACGAATGCGAAAACGGGTTTTATCGCAAAGTTGATCGCGGATAAGGTTACTCCCGGTAAAAAGTATCATTACAATTTACTCGTAGACGGAAAACGAATCGAAGCAAAACATCCGCAAACGTTTCAAGCTCAATCGTTTTTTGCGGCCGGACAAGATCCTCCTTCTTTTTCCTTTGCGCTGGGAAGTTGCGCCTATGTCAACGAAACCGAATACGATGTTCCGGGCAAACCTTACGGCGGGGAATATTTTATCTATAACTCCATCCTTTCAAAAAAGCCGGATTTTATGCTTTGGCTTGGAGATAATATCTATCTTCGGGAAACGGACTGGGATTCAAGAAGCGGATTCTTTCATCGGTATCGACATCAGCGCGGAATTTCGGAACTCGCGCCGTTCTTCGCGTCCGTTCATCAGTATGCGATCTGGGACGATCACGATTACGGCCCGAACGACGGCGATTCTTCCTTTTGGATGAAAGATACTGCGGAAGAGATGTTCAAGCTTCATTGGGGAAATCCAAATTATGCCAAAGAAGGGACTTACGGTTCCTTTACTTGGGGAGACGTTCAGTTTTTTCTTTTGGATGACCGAACGTTTAGAACGGCTAACAGCAATAAGGTGATCGGTCCGCGACAGATTCTGGGGGAAAAACAATTTCAATGGCTCGTAAATTCTTTGGCTTTTTCGAAAGCCGCATTCAAGTTTGTCGCGATCGGAGGACAGTTTCTCAATCCGAACGCGGTTTACGAAAACTACGCGACGTATCCCGAAGAACGGAATAAAATTCTTTCCGCGATTCGCGATTTGAAAGTAAAGAATCTGATTTTTTTGACGGGCGACCGCCATCATACCGAACTCAATCTTCTTAAGGAAGAAGGAGCGGAACCGATCTACGATTTTACCGTTTCGCCTTTGACTTCGGGTTATTATTCTCCGATCACCGAAAAGAATTCTTTACGCGTGGAAGGGACGCTCGTGGATCGAAGAAACTTCGGGATGATTTCTGTCTCCGGAAAACGGGGAGAAAGAAAACTTACATTACAAATCTTTGATGCAATGGGTAAAGAAGTCTGGAAGAAGGAAATTCCTCCGAGTCCGTGAGCAGTATGAAAACTTCCATGAATCTGATTTTCTTATTTTTATTCGGTTTTATCCTTTTCGTTTTGTTTCTGATTTGGTGGAATCAGGACAAGCTCGTCTTTTTTCCGGAAAAACTCCCGGACGATTTTACGTTTCATTTTCCGGAGGCGTCTCAAGAAATCAAACTTCAAACACCGGACGGCGAAACGAGTTACGCCCTTTACTTCGAGGCAAAAAAGAACGACTCCCAAAAAACGATCTTATTCTTTCATGGAAATGCGGGGAGTCTACGCACTTGGGGCGGAATCTACGAAGACTTTCTTCCTTTAGGATGGAATATTCTCGTAACGGATTATCGGGGATACGGGAAAAATACCGGAACGATTTCGGAATCCTCGATGAACGAAGACGCCGAACTTTGGCTGCGTTATCTTCTCGAAGAACGGAAGATCCCACGGACTTCGCTTATCATTTACGGACGTTCGATCGGGACGGGCGTAGCCTGCGACCTTGTCTCCAAAAATCCGGATCTTCCTTTGTTTCTGGAAACCCCGTTTACGGACTTGCCTTCTCTTGCAAAAAACTATTATCCGTTTTTAAAACCTTGGATGCTGCGGTTCCAATTTAAGAATTTGAAAAAATTGGAATCGGTTCGATCCAAGATTCGGATCTTTCACGGAACCGAAGACGAAATCATTCCGTATTCGAACTCGGAAATTATATTCAAAAAGTTGAAAGAACAAAATCGGGATGTTTTGTTATATACGATTCCGGAAGGCTCGCACAACGACCTGACCGTATTTCCGGAATATCACCAGGCCTTGAAAAAAAGCCTGGATGAAATTCGGTAAATCTCGATCAGAAATATTCGGGGAAAAGAACCTTCAATTTTTTAACGGTTTCCGGATTTCTTTTTTCGGGAGCGGTGATGAGAGAATACTTAGTGCTGTTTTTCAAAGTCAGATCGTCTCCGTTTCCGATCACGTGAATGAGTTCCGCTAAAAGTTTTTTTGCGGTTTCCGCGTTCTTGCTTAAGTTCGCAATCACCATTTCAACGGTAACGGATTCTTCCCCTTCTCTCCAGCAATCGTAATCGGTGGACATGCAGATCATCTGATATGCGATCTCCGCTTCACGCGCGAGTTTCGCTTCGGGAAGAACGGTCATGTTGATGATGTCCGCTCCCCAAGAACGATACAAATGCGATTCCGCTTTTGTGGAGAACAACGGCCCTTCCATACAAACGAGAGTTTTGCCCGTATGAATTTCCAATCCGATCTTCTTTGCGGTTTGTTCGATTCGTTTGCCGAGGTTGTGCGAAAACGGTTCCGCAAAAGGGGCATGAGCGACGACTCCGTTTCCGAAATACGTCGAGTTTCTAAAACGAGTGCGGTCGATGATCTGAGAAGGTAGAACGAAGTCGAGAGGCTTGATTTCTTCTCTTAAGCTTCCCACGGAACTGAATGCGACGATTTCTTCCACGCCGAGTTGTTTGAGCGCGCAGATGTTCGCGTGATTCGGAACCTCCGGAGGAGAAAGAAAATGTCCGATTCCGTGTCTTGGTAAGAATGCGATGAGTTTTCCTTTGTATTTACCGATCTTGATTTTATCGGAAGGTTTTCCCCAGGGAGTATCGGGATAAACTTCTTCGATCAACTCCATTCCATCCAGGCTATAGAGTCCCGTTCCACCTATGATCGCCGCTTTAACATTATGAGACATGAGTCCGTTCTCCTAAAGAAAGTGTAATTTCTTCAAGGACAGTTTCGGAAAACGGACCTAAATTGTAAATCGGAAGTGATTCAAACGAAACGGATTTAGACCACGCTCAAAGCCTTCAAATCTCTGGATTGCGTTTTGATCTGAAGAACTCCATCCTGAATCTTGCCGGATTCCTGCGTGATTTCGTTTACTTCTTTTTCCAATTCGAGCATCGCCTTCATCATTTCTTTCTGACCGGTCATCTGCTCTTCCGTGGAATAATAAAGTTCGTCCGATAATCTCTTTACCTTTTCGAGATTTCGAACGAAGTTTTGAACGATCTCCGTTCCTTGTCCGTAGAGAATATTCATCTCTTCAATCTTGGAAGCGGTAACGTTGATCTTGACGCTTTGGCTTTCGGTAAGATGTCCCGTGTCCATGGAAGCTCGGTTTGCATCCTTGATAAAATCGAGAGATTCTTCGACGACCTTGGAGATCATCTTTGCGTTGTTCGCGGTGAACTCGGCGAGCTTGGAAACTTCTTGAGCGACCACGGCAAATCCTCGTCCGGCGGCGCCCGCACGAGCGGCTTCGATCGAAGCATTCAACGATAGAAGATTCGTTTTATCCGCGATCTCTCCGAGAATCCGGTTGATCTCGTCGACTCGCTGAAACGAGTTCGAGATGTTCTTCAAGAAATCGCTCGTCTTGTCCACGGATTCCTTCACGAAATCCATCTCCGCTTTACTTTCTTTCGCGATCGTATCGAGGCCTTTGGAGTGTTCCGAAATTTTCGCGATCAATTCCAAAAGAAGCTGAGAATTCCGGTTGAGTTCGATCAAGTTCTCGTTTTGAATTCGGATCGAATCGGCATTGTTTTCGGAAGCCTTCGCCAAAGACGCGATCACGGCATTCACTTCCTCCAGCGAGGCGGCTTGCGATTCCATCTTCGCACTGGTCAAACTCGTAAACTCGGAGAAATTACTCACGGAAACTTCCAAGGTTTCCGCGGAAGTATGAATGACTTTTCTGTTATTCTCCAGCTTGGTAAGAAATTCGCGATTCTCCTTAAAATAGGAAGAAGCCTCTTTATACAAATTATCAAAAAGATTCATCAATCGATACAGGATGAAACTTACGCTCGACATGAAGATGATCTTCGTGATTTCCGCGCTGAGTTTTACATAACCCGGGGTCATGTTGATCGTGTTGTCTTCGGAAAACTTTAACCCATGAAGAACCGAGTTCGTCAAACCGATCGAATACCCGATGGAACAAAAAAGACCGACGATGATCACGAAATTCGGACGTCCCAGTAAACCGGAATAAGCGATGATAAAATAATATACGGAATAGAGAATCGCGTTTTTCAGAACGGGGGCGACGATTTCCGCCGAAACCATTCCGTCTAAAAGGATCGTGGCGCTCAGTAAAAGAGAATCGAATATAATGAATATCTTATGAAAGATCGGATATATGTTGAACTTTTTGTAGATAATAAAACCTACGATCGTGTAGACGAACATAAACGCGGCCGCGGAAGAATGGATGATTCGAATCGTGGGGTGAAGCGCTTTTAAACTCGAAGCCAAGGAAAGAAGCATCATAATCATAATTCCCATTCTGGAATAATATGTGAGCGCTTCTCCTTTCTTACGAATGGATTCAATGGACTGCTTGGACATAGACCAAACGTGTACAGAATTTGATTAAAGTAAATGAAAACTGGATTCTAACTTCGAAATGAAATCACCGTATTATAAAAGGACAAATTCATATTTTATCTGAATGAACTTCTGACATCGTTTCGAAATTTAGATTTACAATCTAGGATTGTTTGAGCTCGAAAATGGTTGGTAAAAGAAACTTTCTGGGTGCAACGGAGCCGGTGCATCCGTCACTGTCATCGTTTTGACTGCCCGTCCGTCAGGATAAACGCCCATATTCTTTTGATTCGTTGAACCGTTCCCCAAGGCTATGTCCTTTGCCGCGGCTGAACCTGTATAAGTATATGTAGCAAGTGCATCGAGTTGTCTCCAAACTCCATAATAATCAAGAACGTCTAACGCACCTAACCCGATGATCGTATTTTTGATCGGAGTATAATGATCCGCATCAAGAACGGTTCCGTTGTACGTTTCGGAATAAACGATTTCAAAGTCCTTTTCGGCGGTCGCGATTCCGATTTGATTGAAGATGTCGATCGCCATTCGATTGTCGACGACGCTGTCGTTATCGTAAATTTGTACGATCATTTTTGTCGCATTCGTAAACTGAGCGAGCTGTGCGTTCGTGATCGAAAAAGAATACCAGGGCGCGAGAAGAAATACGAACGAGCCGTTCCCACCCCATCCTTTTTGAACGATTCCCTGATGCGCCAAATACGGAGTCGCTCCTCCTCCGTAGGAATGACCCATATAACCGACTCGAGTCGTGTCGATTATATTAGAAAATTGTGAAACGGCATAATTGATTCCGTCCAACATATATTTATAATTTTCTGTGGGAGGTCTTGTGTCGGATATATAAATCGGAAACACGACGACGTAGCCTTTTGATACGTAGAAATCGATCAGCGGAAAGTACGCTTCCGCAGAAGGAGCGCTAAAGCCGTGCATTAAAAATAGAACCGGGGCTTTAGCGGATAGATCGGACGGATAATAGACGCAAACGTTTCGGGGAGCGCTCGGATTCGGCAGAGCGGTAACGGAAACAGTACGAGTGCCTCTCGCCCCAAACCCTTGCGAAATGGGCGGAATCGGTCCGCTTCGAGAAACAGGAGTGATCGCACACGTATCGATCAAATATGGATAGCTCAATATCAGAAGGATTTCCATCCAAGAATCGAGAGCGTCTTTCTTCGGCTTCTCGTTAAAATCGACTTTGCAAAACGTAAAAATAAGAATGAGAAACGCAACGAACAAACGATTCATAAAAAGTCCTAAGGGCAATCGGTCTTGAATCAAAGATTTCGCGATTCTTATCCTTTGTCCAAAACTATATCCGAACCGTTTCGATAGAATTTTAAAAATTTAAGAGCGAAGGTTCGTTTGACTCGCCTCCCAGCCGATCATCGCCATTTTCCGTTCGGAACCCCAGCGGTATTCTCCGATTCCTCCCGTGCTTTTAATCACGCGATGACAAGGTATCAAATAACCGATCGGATTTTTACCGATCGCGGTTCCTACCGCCCGAGAAGCGCTTTCCTGACCGATCGATTCGGCGATGTCCGCATACGAAACCAAGTTCCCTTCCGGAATTTTTAAGAGGGCTTCCCATACCTTGATCTGAAAATCCGTTCCTTTCAGATGAAGGCGGATTTTTTCCTTTTCGGGTAATGCCTGATCGAAAAATCGCACGACCCGATCCTGATTTTCGTCGGTTTGTTCCGTAAGATCGGCTTGTTTCCATTGTTCTTTCAGCTCGGAAACTATTTCCCTCTTTGGAATATCATAAAAATATAAATTACAAATTCCTTTTTCCGTGGAGGCAACGACGTAATTTCCGAAAGAGCTTTTCTGAAAGCTGTAACGGATTTGAAGTTTTTCTCCGCCGTTCTTGAATTCTCCCGGGGTCATCCCTTCTATCTTTACGAATAAATCGTGCAACCGGCTTGTACCGGATAAACCGGTTTCAAATGCGGCGTCGAACAAAGTGGATTGCGGTTTGGAAAGAATCGACTTCGCGTTTTGCAAAGTCAGATATTGCAGAAATTGTTTCGGACTCACTCCGGCCCATTCGGTGAATAATCTTTGAAAGTGGAACGGGCTTAAGTTGACGGACTTTGCGATTTCATCCAATTCCGGTTGAGAAGTCGCATGCTTTTGAATAAACTGGATTGCGTTCGCGATTTTTTCGTAGTGATCCATAAACCTAATCGTATTCCAAGTCTTCTATTTTAAAAACCCGATCCTTGCTGTTTTCGGATTTTTTAGGAAGAATTTTATAATCCGTTTTGTCTTTGATTGTTCCGTAAGAGCGAATCCGTATGAGTTCGAATATCGCTCCGTTAAGCAAAATAAATCGCCGTTTAAAAAAATTAAGAATGGATCAGCTTTACCAATTGATCGATTCCTTCTTCAAAAAGAGCCGGTCCCGGTTGAAGTATGATCGAAGGATCAAGTTCATACACTTTCCGATGGATGATCGCATTGGTAGCTTGCCATTCGGGATGATTTTGAACCCATTCAAAGTTCATCGGTTTACCGCACCAAGATCCGATATATACGTCGGGATTAGACGCAGCCACGGCATCGGCTGTGATGATTCTATCCTTTGCTAAAGACTTTGTTTGGAGTTCGGCGAAACAATCCTTGCCGCCCGCGATTTCAATGAGTTCGCTTACCCAGGAAATTCCGGTGATGATCGGTTCGTCCCATTCCTGGAAAAATACGTTCGGTCGATTTTCCGATTTGTTTTCGTTTTTGATTCTTTCCAACTTCGATTTCCAACCGTCGACCAAGGTTTGTGTTTCTCTTCCCTTTCCGACGATCGAGCCGAACAACAGCATTGTATCTAATATTTCGTCTAACGTTCTTTGATTGGTTATAAGAACGTTGAGGCCTTCGGCGATCAGATCTTTCGCGAGGTTCGCCTGTATATCCGAAAACCCGACGACAAGATCGGGATGAAGATCCTTAATTCGTTTCACATTTCCGTTGATAAACGCGGAAACTTTCGGTTTTTCCTCTTTAGCTCGAAGAGGTCGAACCGTATACGCTGAAATTCCAACGATGCGATCTTCTTCTCCGAGCATATAAAGAAGCTCGGTCGTTTCTTCCGTGAGACAAATGATTCTTTGAGGACCGATCAGACGTTTTACCTTCAGCTGTGAAATTTCTTTTTGTCTTCGATCAGCTTCTGAACTACGGACGGATCGGCAAGAGTCGAAGTATCACCGAGGCCTTCGAATTCTCCCGAAGCGATCTTTCTCAAAATTCTCCGCATAATTTTTCCGGAACGCGTTTTCGGAAGTCCAGGCGCCCAGTGAATCACATCCGGTCTTGCGATCTTGCCGATCATCTTTTCGACCGTTGCGATCAGATCTTTTTTCAAAGCGTCGTTGGTCGTAACTCCTTCCTTCACCGTTACGTATGCGTAAATTCCCTGACCCTTGATGTCGTGCGGAAATCCCACAACCGCGGCTTCGGCGACGGACTTGTTTTCGACAAGTGCGCTTTCGACTTCCGCGCTTCCGATTCTATGACCGGATACGTTGATCACGTCGTCCACGCGTCCCGTGATCCAATAATAACCGTCCTTATCTCGGCGCGCTCCGTCTCCGGTAAAATAATATCCTTTGAATTGGGAGAAATACGTTTCAAAGAATCGTTTCGGATCTCCGTAAACTCCGCGCATCATCGAAGGCCACGGCCCTTTGATACAAAGATTGCCTGAGACTTCTCCCTTTCCGGTAATTTCGATTCCATCGTTGTCGACGAGCACGGGTTGAACTCCGAAAAAAGGCAAGGTCGCCGAACCCGGTTTCTGCGGAATCGCGCCGGGCAACGCGGTAATCATGATCGATCCCGTTTCCGTTTGCCACCAAGTATCTACGATCGGACATTTTCCTTTTCCGATATTTTTGAAATACCATTCCCAAGCTTCGGGGTTGATCGGTTCTCCAACCGATCCCAAAAGACGCAAAGAACTCAGATTTCTTTTTTGAATCGGCTCCAGTCCTTCTCTCATCAAAGCGCGGATCGCGGTCGGAGCCGTATAAAAAATATTCACACCGTATTTATCGATGACGTCCCAAAATCTTCCCGCATCGGGGTAGGAAGGTACGCCTTCAAACATAACGGAAGAAGCCCCGTTGGAAAGAGGACCATACACCAGATACGAATGCCCCGTGACCCAACCGATGTCTGCGGTACACCAATACGTGTCTTCCGGCTTGATATCGAATACGTAATGAAACGTTAGATTCGCTCCGAGAAGATAACCTCCCGTCGTGTGCAGAACTCCTTTCGGTTTTCCCGTGGAACCGGAAGTGTAAAGAATAAACAAAGGGTCTTCCGCATCCATCGGTTCCGGTTTGCAATACGCGGGAAGTTCGGGATCGTTCATCAAAAAATGATACCAGTAATCCTGACCGTCCTTCCAAGTCAGACCGGATTCGTTTCCGGTGCGTCGAACTACGATCACCGTCTTTACGTTTTCTTTGGATTTCTCCAAAGCGAGGTCCACGTTCTTTTTAAGTTCTACGGGTTTTCCTCCGCGATAACCTCCGTCTGCCGTGATGATCAACTTCGGTTTACAATCGTCGATTCTGCTTTGCAACGCTTCGGGGGAAAATCCTCCGAATACTACCGAGTGAATCGCACCGATCCGAGTACATGCAAGAATCGTAATAGCCAATTCGGGAATCATCGGAAGATAAACGAGAACCCGATCTCCCTTTTTTACTCCGTAATTTTTCAGAACGTTTGCGAGACGATTCGTTTCGCGATAAACGTCGTAATACGTAAGGACTCTGGATTCGGAAGGATTATCTCCTTCCCAGATGAGTGCGGCTTTGTTTTTGAGAGGGGTCTCGATATGACGATCTAAACAGTTGTAGGAAACGTTCAGTTTTCCGCCTTTAAACCATTCTACTTTTGCGTTTTTAAAATCATGACTGAGAACCTTGGTCCACTTTTTAAACCAAGTCAATCGGTTGGCTTCTCTTGCCCAAAACTTGTTGGGATTTTCGATGGATTCTTTATAAAGTTTTTTATAGTCTTTGAGAGATATATTCGTGTTCTTTTTAAATTCTGCGGATGGCGGAACCACTCTTTCTTTTGCCATGACTTCCTCCGGATTCGGTAAAGAATGTTTCTTTTTTTTTCTCTGTCTACCAAATTGCGGAAAAGAGGAAGGGAAATGGATTTCTGCATTTCACAGAAATTGAAATGAGCGCGAGGGTTACAACCTACGTTTGCATTCTATTGAGTCGCGATTCAGTTTATATTGATATCTAAGGACTTCGTGCTTCGCCTTCGCTCTTCACGAGTCCTCAATCTCGCGTTCGGAGCAACACCGTTGCTCCTCGGCGCTGCGATTAGGTGGAACCGGTGCGGATGAGATCTAAGAATTCGGAGCGAGTCACCATATTTTCTTTGAACGCTCCCAACATGCAGGAAGTGAAAAGTTCCGAGTTCTGTTTTTCAACTCCGCGCATCATCATACAAAGATGTTTCGCTTTGATGACGACGGCGACTCCTTGCGGTTCGAGAACGTCTTGAATCGCGTATGCGATCTGTTCGGTGAGACGTTCCTGAACTTGAAGTCTTCTGGCAAACACGTCCACGATTCTGGGAATTTTACTGATCCCGATGATCTTTTTATTGGGAAGATAAGCGACATGAGCTCTTCCGTAAAAAGGTAAAAGATGATGTTCGCAAAGAGAATACATTTCGATGTCGCGCACGAGAACCATACCGTCGGTGGGTTCTTCAAAGATGGCGCCGTTGACGATCTTAGTGATGTCCGCGCGATAACCGGACGTCAGAAAATCGTACGCTTTTTTTACGCGTTTCGGAGTATCGAGAAGACCTTCCCTATTCGGATCTTCTCCGATCGATTTTAGAATGTTTACGATGTTATCTTCCAAGTTAAACTCTCTTCATTCAATTTCCCGTTTTTCACCGGGAGTCTTTCATTAGATTCCTTTCGGAGAATTTCGGTATTCTTTTTTTCGAATCTCGGATCTATTCCCATTCTCGAAAGTGGCTTCGGAATCATCCATCGGATTTTCATTTTCTTGCAGATTTCCAACGCACGTGAATCCTGTCCGATCATGGGAATCCGAAAAAAAGAAGGAACAAACAACGCCAATTTGGCGATCGGATTGGATGCCCGGATGATCGCACATTCCGGAATCGGGATGAGAATCCGGGGCCTACTAAAACATCTCGGACCCGCTGCGGTGAAGGAAAATCTGGAGATCTATTTATTTGGGGACGTAACAACGATTCGCAACGAAGGAATTCCCTGCCATGAGGTTTCGAGTTTGTCCGACTTGGATGAGAATTCCAAGGCAACCCGAATCGCAACCGACGTCGCAAAATCGAATTCGAATCAAACACAAAAAAATTCAGGGGCTTCTTCGAAAGCGAAAGAGTTTTCGTATCCGGTCGTATCGTATTCTACCCCGATTTATTCTCTGAAGGAGTTTCTCGGTCATCCTCTTATGGGGAGAATGGATCTTCTGGACATTCCTCACTTCAACGCGCCTTTGCCGTATTTGAAAAAATCGATCGTAACGATTCACGATATCATTCCGTTTCGGATGAAAGAGTTTCATTCCGGTTTTGCAAAACGCGTTTATATGCAGGTGGTATTTCGCTTATTGAAATTCTTTGCAAAAAAGATCGTCTCGGTCTCCGAATACACAGCTCAAGATTTGGAATCCGTTTTTCATTTTCAGAAACGGGAAATCCGTGTGATTCACAACGGGATCGACGAGTCTGTATTTTATCCGGCTTCCGCATCCGAAAAGAAATCCTTCCTCAAAAAATATAAACTCAAAGAAGGATATCTTCTCAGCGTTGGAATCGGCAAAGGTCATAAGAATTTGAATTTCGTTGCGAACGTTCTAAAACCTTTGTGGGATTCCAAACTTCTGAAAACCAAATGGGTGTTAGGCGGAGCTTCCGGAAAAATTCCGGATTATCTGCAAAACGACGTTGATGGTTACGAAGAATTCATTCTTCCCATGGAACGTTTGTCTTTGGACGAACTTCGTTGTCTGTATTCCTGTGCTGGGCTTTTGATTTTTCCCTCCAAATACGAAGGGTTCGGCTTTCCTCCGTTGGAAGCGCAAGCCTGTGGCTGTCCGGTCGTTTCTTCAAACGCTACCGTTTTGCCGGAGATATTGCAGGAAAGCGTTTCGTATTTTTCCCCCGGTCAACCGCGGGAACTCGAAATTCTTCTGAAGGAATTTTTAAAAGGTCGGAACTACGGCAAAACTTGGATTACGAAAGGCAAAAAGAATGCCGAACGATTCTCGTGGAAGAAGGCCGCGGACGAAACATTAAAGATTTATAAAGAACTTCTTTGACGTGCGGTTGGAGTTCCTACATTTGTTCCGACAAACCGATTCAGCCGAATTCTGCTTGCAAAAAGAATCAATATTCCTCGCCTTAGCGAAGCTGTTTTTTCTTAGAGAGAATTTCTTCTTTGCGTGCTTTGAGTTTTAAATAGAGATCGTCCCTTTCCGCATCGGAATAACGCGTCCAATTTCCGATCTCTTCGATGGTTCTGAAACATCCTTCGCAAAATCCGGTTTCAAAATCCATCGTGCAAATTTTATTACAAGGCGAACGAACCAAAATTCTTACTTCCCTTTCACTTTAGACTTGGAAGTCGCCTTTTTCCCAACTGGTTTTTTCTTTTTGGATTCGGTCGATGAGATCGCTTGAATCACGGATTTTTCGACTCCGTTCTTTGTATGATCCACGATCGTTTTCATTTCTTTAAATAAGGACATACCGCTGATTCTACCCGGAACGATCACGTGAGCCGCGCCGCTTTCCACTAAAACTTCGGCCTCTTGCACGTCGTCCGTGGTAAGAATGATCGACGGTTGCGTATGATGACAAATCGCCTTGAGAGATTCCAAAAGTCTTCTGTTGGTTGTCCCTTTCAGAATCATATCGGAAATCGTGCAAATCACATAACGTGCGTCTTCGATTCCCAAGTGATGCAGAGTTTCCGGGTTCGCAAGATCTCCGTATGCCCAGCGAATTCCTTTCGCTTCCAAAGATTGACGGAACACTGGATTGAAGTCCACGATAAGAATTCGATTCAGCCATTCCGGTTTCTCTCGTTCGATTCCTTCCAAAAGTCCCTGCGCGATTCTAAAATAACCGAGAATGACGATGTCCCGTTTCGGTTGTCCCGTAATATCCGACTCGGTCCGATCCTCTTCTTCCTTTTCTTTGAGTCCGACGATCGCCAACATCTTCAAAATGAATCGAGAGATCGGATCGTTAAAAAGAATGATATACGTCGAAACGACGGAAGCAAGAATCATCGAAGTTAAAACGGTGGATTCCAATTCTTTGCTGATATGTCCGTAGCCCATTCCCAACGCGAGAATGACCAGAGAGAACTCGCTGATCTGAGCAAGATTCAAGCCGGTTACGATTCCCGCGCGTAAACCCTTGCCGGAAAAATAAACCGGAGTCGCGACCGTGATCACTCTGCTGAAAACGACGAAGACGACCGCAATCAATGAAATCGTAATGATCTGAAGAGAAGGAATCGGGATCTTCATACCCAAGGCAACGAAGAACAAAGTGATAAAGAAGTCTCTAATTCCGGAAAGTTTTGCGATGACGTCCGCACCGTATGGAAACGCGGCGATGCTGACTCCGGCGATCAAAGCCCCCATTTCTTTGGAAAGCCCCGCGCGCTCCGCGAGCCCGCAGAGTAAAAAACACCACGCGATCGAAGTAATCAGGATCAACTCCGGTTTGGAAGCCGCCGCTTGAAACAATCTGGATAAAAAGAATCTACTGATCAAGAACGCGACGCAGATAAGAACCAGACCGATTCCGAGCGATCCCGCAATCTTGAGAATCTGCGGGTCTTGTAAGTTCGGTTGAACTCCCATAAAGATGATGGCCCAAATATCCTGAAGAACCAAAACCCCGATCGTAAGCCGGCCCGCGATCGTACTCACTTCGAATTTATCATGAAGAAGTTTGACGACGATCATCGTGGAACTGATGGCGAGCGCGATCGCAAAGTATAAAAGATCGAACTTTCCCGCCGAACCCGCGAGAATTCCTTTAAAGAACAAAAGACCGAATAATACACAAAAGACGAATTGGCTGATTCCGAGAATGAACATGGATTTTCCCATGCGAGCCAATTCTTTGAGGTCGATTTCAAGACCGATGATGAACAACAAAAGAATCAAACCGATCTCCGAGATCAACTCGATGCTCTCTTCGTTGACCACAAGACCGAAGCCCAAATTCGGTCCGAGCAAAAGTCCCCCGGCCACATAACCCAGAATCAACGGTTGTTTCGTAACTCTGGCAATGTGAGAAAAGAATGTAGCGAAAATGATGCTCAACGCTATATCGTTTAAGAGAGAAAGGGAATGATGCTCCATTAACGGGTATCCTACGGCTGATTTCTTTGTGTTTACTTCTAGTTTCGGAAACAATCTCTCGATAGTTTCTTATAAAACGCCCTATGTGCAAAAATAGGAAAGAATCACGGAGTAAAAAACATTTTTTTTAACGATTCGTTAAAAACATGAATCGAATCAGAAATGAATACGCGTGACTTTGCGAATCGACTCGAATCGCTTGCGGAAATGAAAGAAAAGCGTAGAAAAATAAATCGGTTCCGTTAAATTTCCGGCATTCTGACTTAAAAATTAAACCGAAATATCGCCCGGTTCCAATACGTGAATATCCGGAAGATTTCTGTATTTTCCGTCGAAATCCAAACCGTAGCCGACGACGAACTCGTCCGGAATTCTCCAGCCCACATATTTCACCGGAAATTCTAAGATGTTTTTTCTTTCTTTCAAAAGAAGAGTCACGATTTCAAGACTTGCCGGATTGCGGGTAAAGATATGACGTACGAGATATTGAAGCGTAAATCCCGTATCTAAAATATCTTCCACAAGAATCACGTGACGATCGGAGATGTCGACGCCGATGTCTTTTAACAAATCGATTCTTCCCGTGGAAACGGTTCCGGAGTACGACTTCGCTTGAATGAAATCGATCTCTACGGAAAAAGGAATCGCTCTTGCCAAGTCCGTGAAAAAGAAGACTCCACCGTTCAAAACACAGATCAGAATCGGATTTAGTTTTTTATAATCTTTTGCAATTTCGGAAGCGAGTGCTTTAACTCTTTGCGAAATTTCTTCCTGAGAAAAACGAGTGTGCAGAATATCGGCTCCGACTCGATTCATCCCGGTACCCAGAAGCGAATGATTTTTCCCGGAACCTTTCCCAATTCTTCCCATGAATCCGTTTCCACTTGTATACTTAGAAAGCCGGAGGTTGGGAATTTATAAAACACGGATTCGGAAAGCGATAAGTCTTCCGTCCCTCGAATAAGTCGATTTGCAATCTCTTCGATTCCGGGATTATGACCTAACAAAGCCACATTCTCCAATCGAGTGTCCAACTCTCTCAATTTCACGAGAATGTCTTCGCTATCGGATTCGTATAATTCTTCTGTTGCTATCATTTCGGAAGACAGGTTTCTATTCTTAGTTATACTCTTATAAGTATCCAGAGTCCTTTTAGAATCTGAAACTAAAAATAGATCCGTTTTGAATTCTATCTTTTCCAAATACTTCCGAAGAGTGCGAGCGTTTTTCTTTCCTCGATCGGAAAGAGGTCTTTCGTGATCGGACTTGAACTCAGTTTCCCAATCCGATTTAGCGTGTCTGATTAAATGAATTTGTTTCAACGAACTTTGTCTCTCGCTTTCCCATTCTCCGGTCAACTTAATTTCATTGACAAGATCCAAAAGAAGACTGTAATTATGGGGCTATGAAACATGTCTTTGCGTTAGCAGGAACTGCTTTGCTCGTTTTACTACCGGTAGTGTTAGGTGCGCAGCTAGCGGGTCCTCCCGACGAGGAAAAGGCGAAGAAAGACGTTCAAATTCATTGGCTAAAAAAGAATGCGGGCGATAAAATTCAATCTATCGAAAGCAATGGCGAACCCGTACTTATCGAAAACGCAAAACCGAATGTCGATATCTTATACAAATTTCCATTCTTAGTTACTGCAAAGCGCAAAGATGGCAGCGTAACGCGTACCGAAGTCGGCGCTAATTATGTTTTTGTTCGCACAAAAGGTTGGCTGTTTTCCGAATTGGGTTTCGGTAAGAATATCGTGTTATCCGATCCGGGCAGAGAATCTCCCGATAAAGAAGTCGCACTGAAATTGATCGAAGAAGGTCTGTTATCCGAGCGGTGGAAAGGAAAAACGATCGAAAACCTAAAGATCGGAGAACCGATGGCGGGCAGCGATCTGGAAACGCATTGGTATCGTTATGCGGGTGAATACGAGGTCGCAGACTATAACAGCCGTTATATGTGCACCGGAATGATCGTCCGTTTGTTTAAGGAAGAAGCTTCCGCAAACGATTGGAAATTGGATTGGAAAGAAAAGGGGATTTGCAGACAAAGCGGAGGAAATTCGAACGAAACTTCTCCGTGAAGATAAGATTCGGTTCTTTCTAAGAATTTTTCTTGATTCGATTTTACGATCGATTTTCAAATCGGTCTCCGCAATTCAACAAAACCGATCTTTAACGAACGCTTATCAGAGCGCGTTCTACGAATCCTTTACGATCGAAATCCTTTAAGGATTTTTTATGAAAGGTCCGGTTTTTCTGAAATTCTGATTTTCTCTCAGCTTATCCAAGCTTTCCTTTTTCAATCGATCGGAAAAACGAATCGAACTGACTTTCCCCAACCGAAGTTCTTTCAACGTATTTTGAATCGAAGATCCGATTCGATCGTGAGTTGAATACTGTTTTAGAAAATTCTCCGCTTGAGTCTTATCCAAAAAATAATACGTTTTACCGTAAGAGAACGCGGCCGAATTTCGAATCGAAGGATGTGCGTTTTCGTTCGAAATCGTCGATTCCAAATGATTCTTTGCGGAATTTCCTCCGAAATCGGCGATCAATTCGTTGATCTGAGAAATCGCATACACTCGCAAGTCCGGATCTTTTGAAATCGCGATCAAATATTCCTGGGGATTCGGATTGATCGCAAAGATTTCGCGAATCAAGGTTTCTTTGTCGATATGTCCGGTTTGTGTGGCGATCTCTTTGATTTTATTGTATTGAGTTTGATCCAAGTTTTGCGCTTGAACCGCCGAAGAAATCCATAATAGTAAGAACGTGATTGAAAAAATAAAGTCGTTGGTTTTGAGTTTCATAAGCCGATCCGTTAATTCCATTTTCTTAATATACAAGAGGATGAGAACGAAGCACCCATCCTTGTTCCCCGGTTAATTGAGTTTGATTGATCGTCGGATTTCCGGCCCAAAACATAAGATTGAGTCCCCCGCTGTTGAAAAATCCGTCCCCTAAACATTCTCCCAAACCTACGAGATTGTTTCCGTTTTGATCTCTGCATTCCGGGGTTTCCGGCAAAGGATCCAAAGTGTATCTTCCTTTGATGACGTCCTTTTCCACAGGATGATACAGACCTAAGAAGTGCGCACCTTCGTGCGCGATCGTTTTTGCGAGAAAAACTTGATCGGCCGAACAAGTTAAATCGGAGCCTACCGCTCCGCAACCGGAAGCGGTTCTGTGATTTTCGATAAACACCACCATTCCCGATTTCGGAGTTCCGGCCACCGGAATTCCGGGAATACCGGAAGAGATTCCTAAGATGCCTGCGGGTGCGCTGCTCGAAACGGTATAATCTCGAGTGATATAGATGTTCAAAGAATTCGCGTCCTGAACGCCGGAAGGATTATTTCTATAAAGAGATCCTAATGAATTAGCGACGTCTCCGTAATCATCCGTGATATTCGCAATCGTAAGATACGACGCACCCGCAGCTGCAAGCGATGCGGTTACACTCACGTCGATCTTTACGGTGTTCTGCGCATAAATGTCTTTTACGGTTTGAATCATCGTCGCCATCGCAGCCGTAGTCGGCGTTGTAACGGCTCCCGGAATAAAGATCAGATTGATGTTCAACTTCTTGCGAGATTGCCAAACCTTACTCAAACCGGAAGTCGCGCTTCCGAAAATTCCGTTCGGTTCCGCACGAAATTTATATTCTTCACAGGTTTGAACCGTATTGTTCGTGATTCTTCGAGTTGTGATCGGCGGACTCGGAATGCTCGGTAAAATAAAATCGGTTCCTAGGAGATTCGTTGTAAAGTTATTATATCCAGAACTTGGAGCGTAATATCCAGGCGTCGCGCCGATGGGAAACGCGGTCGCAGCGGAACGATATCCGGCGGATTCGCTTTTACCGCTATCTTGGATTAAATTACCCGCTGCAGTTTCCCAAAGAGGATAAATAAAACGATTCGGATTGGAAGAGAACGCGTGATTTTGCTCCGTATAAACGATTCCCATCGGATTGTTTTTTCCGATTCCGGGAAATTTAACCGTACCAACCAGATATGCCGTTCCTCCATCCGCGTAAGCGCCGCTTTCCGTTAATAGGACTTGGCTCAAAGTGGAAGTGGAAACGCTGAAGTTCGGTGCGCTTCCGCTGGTGCGGACGTTTTCGGCGGGGTCGCAATAATAAAGAGCTTCGTTGATCGCATAAAGACCCAAAAGAAGTTGTAAGTTTTTGGAGGTGTCGTCGTCTCCCTTTCCGGGACAACCCCATATCAAAGAACAGACAATCGAAACTATTACTAAAGATCTTCCCAACATATTCCTTTCTTCCTGACGGTCTTTTAGAAAGCCCTAATATTCTAAAACAATCAATTCGCTTATCGTTCTTTATTTCAATCAAAAGGAAAGAATTCGGGAACGATCACAACCTATTTCGAATCGAAACGAAACTCTTTTTCCTTTCCCACCAAATCCGACACCGATTTTAGATCCTGTTTTTTTAGGAACTGATCCAAAAATTCGAGAATTCTTAAAGGTAAAAAAGGCCCTTGATAAATATAACCGGTATAGATCTGAATTAAATCAGCGCCTGCGAGAATTTTTTCAAGCGCCGCTTTTCCCGAGTCGATACCGCCGACTCCGATGATCGGAATTCTACCTTTTAAAATTTGATAAGCGACTCGAACGAATTCCGTGGATCGATTTTTTAAAGGAGCTCCGGAAAGCCCGCCTTCCTTTTCCACATTCGGATATCGTTTCAGAGAGGATTTATCGATCGTAGTGTTCGTCAGAATCACTCCGTTCAATTTCAAACTCAAAGAGGTTTCGAGCAACGCTTCCAAATCCTTCGTTTCCATGTCGGGTGCAAATTTTACGAACAACGGAATTTTAAAATTCTCCCCAAGTCCGTTTCGAATCCCCTGAATCAGAGAAACGAAATTCTCCTGTTTTTGAAAATTGCGTAACCCCGGAGTATTGGGAGAACTGATGTTGATTACCGCATAATCACCGTAAGGTGAAAGCTTCTTCAGAGTGTAAACGTAATCTTCGATCGCTTTTTCTTCGGGAACGATCTTCGTCTTTCCTGCGTTTATGCCGCGGATCTTTCTTTTTTTCTGGGAAGAAATCGTTTCTTGAGCCAAGTCCGCGCCGGGATTGTTAAATCCCATTCGATTGATGAGAGCTTGATCTTCCGGATAGCGGAATACTCTGGGTTTCGGATTTCCGGGTTGGCCTTGGCCGGTGATCGTTCCGATTTCGATATGACCGAAACCCATGCGAGAAAGAAAGGGATACAATTCTCCGGTTTTATCAAAACCCGCGCCCATTCCCAACGGATTTTCAAACTCGATTCCCGCGACCTTCGTTTTTAAACGATCGCTTTTATACGAGGTCGTCAATTCGATCATAGGTAAAATGCCGGGAAGCTTATTGCTGATTCCGAGCAGCGTCTTTGCAAGATCGTGCGCGGTCTCGGGATCCAGAGAATGAAAGAACGGTTTCAGAAACGTCGAATAAGCGGCTTGTCGAAGAAAAGAAGAAAGCATCTCTGAAACTTTTTAATCCGCAGTGATCAAGACCAGCGAAAAATTCTGATTCCCGCAAAAAGAAAAATCACACCATATACAAACAGCGAAAGCACCGCCGGTAAAACGAAAGCGAATCCCGCTCCTTCGATAAAAACCGCACGCAACGAATCGGCCATCAACGTTAAAGGAAGATTTCTGATAAACGGCAAAACCGCTTCCGGAAAATTCTGATACGAGAAGAAAATTCCGGAAAGAACCATCATCGGAAAGGTCACCGCGTTCACGAGACCGTTTCCGACTTGTGAACCGGCCGCTCTCGATCCGACGAACATTCCGATACAAGCGAATGCAAAGTTGCCGGAAAGATAGACCAAAACCGCGGCCCCGATCGATCCTTCCAACGCATTCTCGAACGTGGAAAGCGTAAAGCCGAGCAAAATCGCGGATTCTACCGCAGTCACGATCAATCGCGTAAAAAAGAAAGAGAGAAGAAAATACAACTTGTTCATCGGTGTTGCGGACATTCTTCTCAAAAGCTTTTTCATCCGCATCTCGATCAAATTCCAACCGACTCCCCAAAGACAAGAGTTCATCACTCCCATCGCGATCATACCGGGAACTAAGTAATCGATGTATCTCGTTCCCTTGGATTCCATTCGTTCGATCTTGGATACGAAACCGGTTTCGTTCGATCGAATCTTAGAAAGCAAAAGAAGATAATCTCTCTGTCCGTTCGGATTTTCTCCGTCAAAGGAAAAATGAACCGCTCCATCCTGAGTTCGTTCGACGATTACGTTCAGCTTCCCGCGTTTGAGATCGCGGATAGCATCTTCTTTGGAAAGAATCAAAAATCGGACGGAAGGTAAAGATCCCGGATTTGCAGTGTGAGAATTCGTTTCGGGTGATTCTTTGTTTGCGCTTTGGGATCCGTTCGAACTCAAGATCGTTTTTAATTCTTCAAGTTGATAAGAATTTTCTAATACTGCGATTTTGACTTCTTCCGAACCCTGTCCCGCAAAAGCGACTCCGAGAATTCCGGCCATCGCGATCGGAAATAAAAACGCCCAAAATAAAATTCCGGGTTCTCTGAAGAATTCCTTCAGCTGAATGCTGACCAATTGAAATATCTGTTTCATCCTTCCAACCCTCTTCCGGTCATACTCAAAAAAAGATCGTCCAGCGTCTTTTTATGACATTCCAACGTGTTTAATTTTTTACCCGATGCGCCGATCGCCTGCATCAACCCGGGAAGATAATCCGCGATCGCGGAAACATAAATTCGAGCTTCGGACTTCGCTTGATCCCAGAAAAATTTATATCTTCCTTTTTCGGGAATCCAAGATTCCGGATTGGAACCGTCTTCCATGGAAAAACGGATGATTTCTCCTCCGTCCGTTCTGCCGAGAAGATCGGAAAGCGTTCCTTGATCCAAAATCTTTCCCTTATCCATGATGATGATCCGTTCGCAAAGAGTCTCCGCCTCTTCCATGTAATGTGTGGTGAGAATCATCGTGGTTTTGTTTTCTCGAAGACGATCGAGAATTTTCCAAACGTCCCGTCTCGCTCCTGGATCGAGTCCGGTCGTGGGCTCGTCCAAAAAAAGTATTTCAGGATAATTTAATATGGAAACTCCGAGCGCAAGCCGCTGCCTTTGTCCGCCGGAAAGATTGCTGACATACGCTTTTCGTTTTTCTTCTAGATTGATCAATTCGAGAATCTCGTTGATTCTTTCCTTTGTGCTTTTGTAAAAAGTTCCGAAAAGATCGAGGGTTTCCTGAACCGTAATCCGATCCATAAAGCGTGTTTCTTGAAGCGCCAAACCGATCTTGGATCGAAGAAATGTTTCGCTTTGTTTCCAAGTGGTTCCGAGAATCGAGATCGAGCCGCCGTCCGGTTTTTGAATTCCTTCCAACATTTCGATCAAGGTCGTTTTACCGGCGCCGTTCGGCCCGAGCAGAGCGACAAATTCTCCCTTAACGATTTGAAGACTGAGATCGTTGACCGCGACCGTGTTTTTAAAACGTTTGACCACGTTTTTGACGTCGATCACCGGCTCCGTAGAACTGTTATGATTCGTATTCTGGTTCAAGAAATGTCCTTTTTATACTACATTCTAAATTTTGAATTCTTTTATGCGCTCCGTTGATTACGGTTTTTTATGCTTTTTTAATCATCCTATAAATCAAAGAAGGAAAAAGTCGGAGTGCGACTCCGAGATACTTTACGACGCCGATTCCGATATACGTACGATCCTTTTCCAGCGCGGCGATAAACTCGTCCGCGAGGGCGGAAGTGGTCAGTTTGTTTCTTCCTCTGCCGGCGGTCATCGGAGTATCCACTTGTGGCGGAAGCATCTCGATCACTTTGACATGGGTCCCTTCGAGTTGATAGCGGAGCGCTTCGGTGAACCTATGTAAACCGGCCTTAGTTCCGCAATAAAGCGGTGCCGACCGTTTCGGAACGAGAGCGAGTCCCGATGTTACGTTTACGATCGCCGATTCGGAATGCGTTTTTAAAATCGGAATTAAAACTGAAATCAATCGGACGGGAATCGTTAGATTCGTTTCGATTTCTTTTTGGATAAACTCCGTTTGATCCGGGTCTTTGGAAAAATCCGGGTTGTATTGAATGCCCGCGTTGTTGATCAAAATATTAAGCGAAGAATATTTTTTGCGGATCATCGATACGAGTTTTTCGAAGTCCGCCGGTTTGGTGAGATCGCATCGAATCGTTTCGATTCCCGGAACGGAGGATAACTTCGAAAGGGAATCCTTGTTTCTTCCCAAAGCAAGAACCGTATTTCCCAAACCCGCAAATCGTTTTGCGAGTTCCAAACCGATTCCGGAAGTTGCACCGGTGATTAAGATCGTATTTCCAGAAAGTTTCATGATCCGCTTATCTTCGTTCCGCAAACGGATCGAGCAAGCAATTCGCGGTTTTAAAACGGAATTAACTCTTACCGTAATAACGCAGAATTTGTCGAAGCGATGAAAGGTACGAAGGTCCGAAAAGGTTGATGTGAACTAAGATCGGATACATCTGCCAAAAAGGAATTCGATCCTTTAAATGGTCCGGGTCGTCGATTCCGGAAGAGGAAAGAATCTGCTGCATCTCCTCCAAGTTCAAAGAACTTCCGAAAAGATTCAACATCGCAAGATCCTGTTCGGGATGAGAGAATGCGATCGAGGGATCGATCAAATACGAATGTCCGTTTTTACCTGTCAGAATATTTCCGGACCAAAGGTCTCCGTGAATCAAACGGGGTCTTGCTTGATTGAGATTCCATTCTTCCGTAAATTTTTCGAATACGTCTCTTACGTTTTCAAAATCCTTCGTCGTGATCAGTTTTCGGGAAGAAGCCAACTCGAGCTGCGTTGTTAAGCGACTTTCCCAAAAGAACTCGGAAAAGGTCGAGTGCCATCGATTCTTTTGCGGAAGCGTTCCTATAAAATTATTCCGTTTCCATCCCCAGGAGTTCGAATCCTTGCGGTAGAGAAGTTTTAGACTTCGGATTAAATCCTCGCGGGCTCCCGAGGCGGAACCCGATTCGACGAAATCCATAACCAACAGCCAAGCGTTGCCCGCTTGTACGATTCCGTAACATTCGGGAACTCTTACACCGATTCGATAGAGTTGTTCCAGGGATTCCTTTTCGGTTTCCGCCATATCGCGGTTTTTGATGACCTTAACCGCAAAGGAATGATGCGGAACTGTGGCGAGATAGATTTCATTTAGGCTGGAGGAATGAAAGGTCACTCTCGGTTTTTGACCGGAATTTAAAATTCCGAGCCTTTCCAAGCCTTCGCAGATCGCCTCTTCTAAACCCGCTTTGATGACCACAATTTCGCTTCCTCCCGGATGACTCCGGTCCTTTTCATCTGATTAGAAAATCGGCCTGAAAGGTTCCCGGATTGATTGAAATTTACAAAATGGTTTTATAATCCGTAAGACGTGAGCATCTTCAGAATTCTTACCGTACTATCCTTGTTTGTCGGAAATGCACTTTGGGCTCAAGTAGCATCCAATCATTGGAATTACGCTTTGTTTACAACGATAGAAACGCGTTCATCCTCTTACTGGACGGAGATTCTTTCCAAATCACATACCATTAGTTATACAGGGAATACCATATTATCAGATGGGACGTTTCGATCAGCGAGACTTCCGGAAGGTTTCGTATCCTTATCGAAGAATCATAAAATTCGACTGATTCCTCTGATCACAGCCGTTTCTAAAAACGGTTCGAGCTTCCTTAAATCGAATGCGACAATGGAATTTGCGATTCGGAATATCATCAATGTCTTACATTCCAATCCGCATTTGGCCGGAATTCATTTGGATATAGAATCCGTTCCTAAATCGGAAATCGCTTCGTATAAACGGTTCCTGAGAATCTTAAAGGAACGTTTCCCCGAGGATCGGGTAATCACAATCGCTATTTTTCCGCAGATAGAGTTTCCAAATCCAAACTATGTGATTCATTCCGATCTCTTTCAAGAAGAAGCGATCGATGAATTTGTACTGATGAGCTATGATTACCATTCTCCGCAAACGCCACCGGGTCCGGTGACTTCCTTATCTCTTACGAAAAAAAATCTGGAATTTTTATCCAAACGGATAAACGCTTCCAAACTCTGGTTAGGGCTTCCTCTGTACGGTTATTTTTGGAATCGAAACGGTACGGTAAGAATTCTCACGCAAAAGGACTTACAAAAGAGAAACAATGATCTCGAAATCGTGGAACACGAAGACGGTTTTTCGATTTTAAAGAATTCGTCCGGAACCGGAGCCGTCACCGATTTAAAAACATTAGAAAAATATAAAGAATTGGCTCAGTCGTTTCGACTCAAAGGGACTGCGTTCTGGAGAATCGGTTTTTAAGTTTGGAATCGAGTTGGTTGGTTCTTCAACCCCGAATTCATCTCGAAGTTTTTTCGGACTTTCGTGTTATCCAAAAAACCTCTGACTCATTTTTAATTTCCGGCTTCTTTCAAATGAATTTACGATTTCCATTCGATTCGTACAATTGGAATCGGGATTCTTTCGAAAAGAATCGGAGAAAGAGGTTTTTTCGTGCAGGAAGTTCATCGATATTTGGATCAATACTTGGAAGAAAACATTCTTCAATCGGAAACGATTCATCGAATGAAACACGTCATCCATGAATTCAGCGTTCGAGCGCCCAAGGTTTTAGTGACGAAGTGCATCGATGGACGCGTCCACGGAAGCAAACTCAAAGGCTATCCGGTGACTACGATTCGTTTTGGAAGAACGGATGGAAATATCGTTTCACCGAACCTTGACAACTTCTGGTTTTGGAACCGCATTGATCGACTGATCAACGACGCTGCCTGCAACACTCCGAATACTCCCGCTCTGTTTATCGCGTATATGCATCGTTCCGATCTTCCCGGTCTCGGCTGCGCGGCCCACGATCACGACGACCAAGCCGCGAGAAAAGCGATTCAAGAGCAGACACAAGCGGTTCGGAAAATGTTTCGTAAAGACAGACTCTACGTGATGGAAGGAATCACAAACACCGATTCGATGGCCGAAACTCTCATCTTCGAAGACGGAATCCGTCTGGATACGACCGAGTTCATCGACAACTTCGACTTCAAACACCCTTCCGATATCTTTCATAAGGCCTTCTTAAAATACCCGATCAAAGATACTGCGACCGCAAGATATGTAGGTTTCAAAACTCCCGAAGAATTATTCGAGGAACCGGAGCTTCGTTTTTTCAACGATTTTCAAACCACACTTTGTATGAAGTCGTATCTCATCCGTGAAACGGCTTCGATCGTCGTTTCGGACGATTTTGAATCGCAAAAACTGATTCAACCGGATTTATTCAACGCGTTGATTCAAAAACTTTTTTCGGTAAAAGACCTTCCGCCCCTTTTGATTCCTGCGCTTTTGTATCAAACGATTTGGAACATCACGTATTCTCTGAATCATAGACGCAAATTGTCCTTTTTAAGCGAAGAGGAAAAATGGAGAATCTTAGACCACGCGGAGGAATTGATCTGCTACGGAGACGGCTTTGAACTCTTGCAAAGAAACAAAGCGATTCTCGTCAAAACCGGAAGAGGAAACGATACGGATGCGTTAAACGTTGCAAGAAGAGTTTTGGAAAAGAATCGTTCGAAACAACCCGCAACCGAACCGATCCTAATTCATCTCAATGCGGAAATTTCGGGAGAACTTTCCGCTTGGGAAGATATCAACGAGAACATAGCCTCTAAGATCAACACCTTGCTGAGAAACTTGGAAGTCGTCTTTCAAGACGTGGAAACGATCGTATTGACTACGTATTCTTATCGGGATCAAAAACGTTTTTATCCCATCCACACAAAGGACGATCCAAGAATCACGTATCCGGTCGATATCTTCGAAGGGATCAATTCCGAAACCTTGTTTTCATCCATGAGTTTAAAATCCAGAGAAGCCATTTATTCGATGGAAAGAATGGGAAAGTTCATTTAAGTCGAACGGGAAGCTTAAGCGAATGACGTCGCCGATGCTCCAGCGGAGTCATTCCGATATAACGCTTAAAAAGAACTCGAAAGAAACCCACGTTTTCATAACCCACTGCGTAACTTACTTCTTCGATGGAATCTCCCGTTTCTTCCAATCGTCTTCTTGCCCATTCGATGCGAAGACGTTGTAAATACGTCGAAGGAGGTTCTCCCGTCGCTTCTTTGAATCTTCTTTTTAAACTTCTGGAACTGATACCGACTCTTTGCGCGAGAGATTCCATCGAGATCGCGGTGTTGAATTCGTTCTCGAGAATATCCTGCGCTGTCGCGATCGGTTGATCGTCGTGATGTTTCTGCGTAGCGAAGGTCATAAACGGAGTTTGCGAAATCCGATCCGAGTCGAGAAGAAAATGTTTCGCACATTTAAGAGCGACCTCTCTTCCGAGAGATTGTTCTAAAACATGAAGACTTAAATCGTAGAAAGCGTTGCTGCCTCCGGAAGTCAGAAATTTACCTTGGTCGATCACTAACTTATTGATATCCAAATGAACGGTCGGAAACATTCTCCGAAAAAAAGAAGCGAACTGCCAGTGAGTCGTCGCGGACAACCCGTCCAACAAACCGGTCGCGGCAAGTAGAAACGCTCCCGAACAAACGCTCGCAATTCTGTCCGCTTTCGTAGAAGCGTCTTTGAGCCATTCGATTTCCAACCCGCATCTGCGTTTGAGATTGAAAACGTTCGGTCCGACCGCGGGGACGATCACGAGATCCGTTTTTTCGCAACGACCGACTAAGTCGGGTTTGATCTGCACATTTCCATGAAGTTGAACGGGTTCCGATTGAATCGCCGCAGTTCGAACGCGGCAGATGGGAGGTTTACGCCGATTCTCCAAATCGATTCCGGCGAATTCAAAAAATTCGCAGAGACCGGTAATGACCGAGGCCGGGGCTCCCGGAATTAATAAAATGACAACGTCCATAATCGGTATTGGAACGAGACTTGGCAAAATCGCAACAAAAACTCCGATTCGGCTAAAAAGTGAACGGCCGAATCACGTCGAAAACTGGCCCGGATACGCCTTTACAAAGAAAAGGCGAACTGTTAAACTACCCCCACAAATTTTAGGAGTTAGACGAATGATTTTAGCCGCAAGGATTTTAGCCGGTATCGTAGGCGCACTTCACGTATGGATTTTTCTGATGGAAAGCGTTCTTTGGATGAAACCGACAATTCACAGACGTTTCGGAGTTACGGATAAAAAGTTAGCGGAAGCGATGAAAGGAGTTTTTTTAAACCAAGGTTTTTACAACCTCTTCCTTGCGATCGGAGCGCTTTACGGAGCGACTTTTTTCGATCTTCATGCTAACTATGCTCCGGCGATCATGATCTTTTCCTGCCTTTCGGTTTTCGGAGCCGGCGTGGTTTTATTCGCTTCTAAACCTTCGATGGCGCGGGCTGCGATCATCCAAGGATTGCCGCCTTTGATCGCGATCGTTTTGATCGGAATTGCCGTTTCCGGCGGATAAAAAAACCGCAAAGAATTTCGAATCTCGAAATCCGATGCGGCTTCGTATTGGATTTTTCTAATATGCTCGGTGACGAACGGTATGCCGTTTTTCGGTTCGTTTTCGTCGCGGAGCGTATTAAAGTTTTTTAAACTACTTTGTTTCTCTTAAATTCTGAACGAATTTGGATAACTCCGCTCGAAAGGAGAATTCTCTCGTCCCCATCAGATAACGGAACGCGGATACGATCACGTCCGGTCTAGGTGGATCTCCTCCGATAAACAGATCCGGTTCTTTCGGAAGTTTGCCGAGTTTAAAAAGTCCTCCTGCAATCGCTTCCGAACCTGCGGCGATAAGCGCCTTCGGAGAAGGCATCGTTTCCCACGCTGTGTCAAGGGGCCCTTCCATATTCGGTCCGACCGGTCCGGAATAGACGAGCGCATCCGCGTGTTTTGGAGAAGCAACCACACGAATCTTACTCGCTTCGGCGTCAAACAACGCATTGAAGCTCGCGTTGATTTCCGCTTCGGTCGTGTTGTTTCCGCTAGCGGCCACTTCCCGGAATTGAAATCCGGTTTTCTTAGTCGCCTTTCTGAATTGTTTTACTTCTTCGGTTTCGACTTCGGGTTTTTCGTCGGGAATACCGTTCGTATAAATGACTTTCAAAGCGTCGCGATCGGTGGAATAAACATGAACGAAACCCGAATCTACGATCTTTCCGTCCGAACAGAACTCGGAACATCTTCCGCACTGAAGACAAGCTCCGTAATCGAAACTCATTTTATCTTTGGAAAGAATCTTCAGGGAATGGGTCGGACAAACCTGTTCGCAGGACTTGCAGGAAAGACAGGACTCGTTGGACGCGAGCACGGGAACCGGAATTCCCCGAGCGTTCGGATTAAAAGGCGAGACATTTTTGTAGTCCATCGTCTTTGCGGGACGAAGAATATTCAATATTTCGAATATAATTTTCATAGGTCGACTCCTACGTAACTCAGGTTGAAGGATTTGTTGTTCAACGGAAAATCCCCGATGTATTCTCCCCTTACCGCCAATTCCAACGCGTGCCAGTTTGGAACGGATACTTCGCGAATATACGCTTCTTCGATCGTCCCTTCGGCGTCCAAATCCAAAGAAACGAGGACCGGGCCTCTCCATCCTTCGACCGAAGAATAATACGTTCCTTTTTTAACGGGAGATTTGGAGGAGGACTTACCGAGTTGTCGATCCAAAGCCGCTTCCAATTTTGGAATCGCTTCAACCAACCACTTGCCGCTGTTCTTCAATTCTTCGTAACGCAGATAAAATCTCGCCCATGCGTCTCCTCTCATATGATCCCGATTGAGATCGAGCGATATAGGCGAACTAAACGCATACGATTTTTCTAAATGACGAAGATCTCTGTTGAGTCCGGTGCATTTTTCCACCATTCCGATAAAGCCGAGATGTCTGACTTGTTTTTGACGAATCACTCCGCAGGACTGAAGTCTTTCCCGGTTTGTGGAAGCGTCGGCCGCGCGTTCGAAATGCGCCGCCACATCCGCGGTTACCGATCGGATTCTTTCCGCGAGTTCGTTTAATTTTTCGCGGTTCAGATTCTTTCTAAGAAGCACTTTACCCGGAGACAAAGCCCCTCTTCCGAAACGATTTCCCGTCAACGCTTCCATCACTCCGAGAGGAACCCCTCTTTGCAAAGAGCAAACGCCTTGCAGCGGATAATAACCGATGTCGCCCGCGATCGCTCCCATATCTCCGATATGAGTCGCGATTCTTTCCAATTCGAGCAAAACGAGTCTTGCAAAATCTAACTCTTGGGGAACCGAGATCTTCTGCGCTTCTTCAAAGATTCTCGAGAAAGCGATCGCATAAGCGATCGTGCTGTCTCCCGAAACCGCTTCCGCATAAGGTAAAGAATCCTTCGGTCCTTTTCCCTTGATTAAGTCGATCAATCCTCGTTTTTGAAAGCCGAGACGAATATCGAGATTACGAATCTCTTCTCCCTTTACGATAAAACGGAAATGTCCCGGTTCGATCACACCCGCATGAATCGGTCCGACCGCGTGCGAATAATGGCTCGCAGGAATCGGTACCTTCAATCCCTTATATACTAAATCCTTAATACCTTTTTTGGTTACGAATTTTTCCACGTCCGTCTTGCGATCCGCGGAGATATATCTTTCGAAATCATAGGAAGAATAATCCTCTTCTCCCTGATCGGTTCCGAGAGAATGCCTGAGAATCCATATCGGATTCGCGGTATCTTCATAAGCTTCCTTTTCGGAATATTCGACGACTTCGTGTTCCACTCCGTCGCTCGTAAGCCAGAAGCGGTTGTAACCCTTTTTACTTTTTCTCGGATACAAACCCGTTACGCTGCGCATTTAAAATTCTCCTTGCAGTAGGTGATAAAATCCCCAGATACCGAGAGCCAACACCATGATAAAAAGTAAAAGCGAGTTGGTCATACGGATCTGCAACGTACCGGCAAATTCCTTTGCGAAAGGCCGGTCTTCCAAATTGAAAAGAGGAACCGTTTTGTAGAGGAGCACTCCGAAAAAGACCAATCCCAAAAACGGAACGGTGATCACGAACCATTGTCCTTGCGTCCAACCCACTTTTAAAAGTAGAAGGTCGTTTACGAAAATCGGAGAACCGGGAAGAACGAACGCGACGAACAAAGATGCAGTATAAAGCGCGAGGGCCTTTTTGTTGATCGAATCCGAAAGAAAGATCTTGCTGAGTTCCCGTTTACCCGCGTCCATTCTCACAATTCCCATCGTTAAAAAGAGAACGGATTTCAACACGATGTTTCCGGCCATTACGAAGTTGAACACCGGATCCGGAAGATCCATCCAAAGAAAAATTCCGATCGCCCCGCTGTGAAAGAGCGCTACTTTCGCGGTCATCATTCTCAAATCGTTTCTTTGATACAACGCGACGATACTTTGTAGCATCGTGATAACACCTAGGATCAACAAACCGTCCGCCGCGCTGAAAGTGGTCGGATACAACTGATGATCCATGTGAATGAACGGTCTTAACGCATAACTTACGGCAACCGGAACAAAGGCCGCGATCAAAGCGGATATTTGACTCGGGCTTTCGCCGTACGTATCGACGACCCAAACGTGATTCGGAAAAAGTCCGAGTTTTGCGGAGTAACCGAAGATCGCCAGCCAAAGTCCGATTTCGATCCACAGATTTTCGGGATGTTCGGATAATTTACCTGCCAGCACTTCCACAGGATGATCGATACCGTGTAACGTAGCCGTAACGATGATAATCCCTAAAAACGCGATCCCCAATCCAAACGAGTTGATCAAAAGAAATTTCCAAGCAATCGGAAAGGATTTGGAAGTTCTGCTCGAAGACACGAGCAGCGCACCCGTGAACGTAGTCGCTTCGATCAAAACCCACTGAAGCGCGAAACCTTCCAGGTTCCATGCGGCAAACGTTAATCCGACACAGAGGATCATCAAAAAAGACCACATTGCGATCTGTCTTTGTCCCCGAGTCGGCGCCAAAATATACGCGAGAAGAATCAGAAATAAAACCGCGGCTCCGATTCCGTTTAAAACGAGAAGACTCATACGGACACCTCTTCTTTTTCGTTTTCGGAAGAACCTTCCATGCTGATTCTCAAAGTCGCCGCCGCACCGATGATAAACACCGCGTCCAAAAAGGAACCGAACTCGATGCCGAGCGGAAGTTCCGTTCTTAAGATTTGCGTCAAAAGAAAGGTTCCGTTTTCAAACACCGCAAAAGAAGCGATCACGCCGACCCAGTGACGTCGAACGACGAATCCCACCATTCCCACATACAAAAGAAGGAACGTGTAAAGAAAGGACATTTGATTCACTTCACCGAAACGAAGTTTAGTAAATCCTAATATAAAAAAACCTACTACGGCCCCTACCATCAACAGCGCGAAAGTGGGAATATAACCCACCTTCGGAAACGTGGATTCAACGGAGTTCGTTCTTCTTGCGGTCCAAAAAAGAATCCAAGGAGTCAAGACGACCTTGAACAAAAGGATCATTCCCGCCAAAAACAAACTGTGAGTCCCGTACCCATTGTTTTCAAACAGAGGAACCAAAAGAAAAACGCTTTGAAACGCGAGCAAAAGCACGAGCCGTTTCAAGCGATTCTCGAGTAGGATCACGACTCCCAAAAGAAGTAGAATTAAATAACTGAATTCTGTTCCCATATAATTTCCTTAAGATCAACCTAACTTGAGGAGAATGCCCAAAAAGAGCATGAAGATAAAATTCAAACCGAGCAATTCGGGAACCCAGAGCCATTTTCTTCGAGTACTGTTCGCTTCGATATAACCCACGCAAACCGAAACGAAAAGAGCTCCCAAGACGGCGACCACATCGAGCCAAAACGGCGAGACGCTTCTGCTCAAAAAGAATTCTCCGTGATAAACGCCCATCTTTGCGACAAAGAGAAACAACGCACACGTTTTGAATTGTTGCGCCAATTCGAACAGCGCCCTTCTGCTCCCCGAGGCTTCCAGCAGCATCGCTTCGTGAACCATCGTAAGTTCCAAGTGAGTTCTAGGATCGTCGAACGGCGGTTTGGCGAGTTCTGCCAAAATCACTAAAGAGGTTCCTAAAAGAAAAAGGCCGCCGAAGGCAAGGCTCGCAAAGTTCGCGTTGAATACGAGGTGCGATTCGAACACGACAAGAACGAGAATCATGATCGGTTCGCAGAAAACGTAGAGAATCACTTCTCTCGCCGCTCCCATCCCCGCAAACGAGGTTCCGTTTTCTACGGAATACGCGAGCAACGCGAATCTCATGATTCCGATTAAGAACGGAATGAGAAGAAAGGAACCCCATTCAAAACTCGCCAAACTCCATACGACTAATCCGGACAAACAAGCGATCATAGGAGAAGTTTCCGTGAAGAATCCGGAAAAAGGTCCGTCCACCGGTTTCTTTCGGATCATTCTCCAGGTATCATACAAGATCTGAAGAACGGGTGCGCCCGCTCTTCCCTGAGCGTACGATCTGATCTTTTGGACAAGACCTCCGCACAAAAACGGAAGAGCGATAAACGATAATACCCGGATTACTGGGTCAAGGTATTTAAGAACAATTTCCATAAATCTCCCTCGGCTAACTTGAGGCCGATAATCACGAACAGAAGAATCACGACGGTCACGGAAGAAAAAGCGAGATTGATCGAAATCGATTCTTCGTCTGCTTCATTGACTCTTGTTTTGAAAGTATTCAAGAATTTTATAATACCGTGAAGTATTCCCTCGTCCAATCTGGAGTTCCCTTCTTCATTGGTGAAATATCTTCCCAAAGAAGGGACCAGAGGATCCGAAATTCCGTCCGAAGGAATGGCGACGTCCGCTCCTCCGTAATTTCCTCCGCAATCCCAAAGCTTTCTTTTGGAAATTTTCGTTCTCCATCCGAAAATTCCTACGAGCGCCATCATACCTAGCCCGATGAAGTTGACGATCGCAAGTCCGCGATACCATTTCTCATCCAGCCATTCGGTCGTCGGGGAATAATAAACCGCGTAAGCAGAAATTCCCAATGATACGAGAAGAATCAAAATTCCGCTTAAAGAAAGAGAATAAAAAATCGAACGGGAAGGTTTATTTTCCTGCCAGTTGTTTCTCGGTCTGGACAAGACCATTCCTAAGAAAATTCTTAAGTGACCTGCGGCGCCCAGCACCAAACCGGAAGATACCAAGATCAACAAAGGAAGTACGAGAATCGCGCTTTGTCCCGGAATTTCCAAAACACCGGCGACTAACTTCACAAAGGTGGCTTCCGATAAAAAACCGGTCGTTCCGGGAATCGCAAGAAAACTAATCGTTCCCAAGCTCAACAAAGAAGAAGGGAGACCGGAAATTCTTCCGACACCGGTATTCTGATCCACATTCGAAAAACCTGATATTTTGGTGAGATATCCGATGGAAAGAAATTGAAACGTCTTGCTGACACTGTGATGAATCAAAGAAAGAATAAAGAGAAACGAAAAGGATCGGCTCAACACCCTCAAACTCTCGACCTCGTTGTCCTTCCATAACGCGGAAAGAAGAATGCAGAGAAACAGAAAGTTCATATTCTCGACCGTGCTGTAAGCGATCGCCTTCTTCGCGTCTCTCGAAAACAAAGACGAAAGCCCCGCCCAAAGAACTCCGAAACCGGCCAGAGGAATCAAAATCTTGATATAAACCGTATTCCCGAGCCAAGGTGCGACGAGTTGATGAAAAAGAATCAAAGGAAGATTCACCAAGATCCCGGAATAAGCGGCGGAAGCGTGCGCCGGTGAACCGGAGTGCGCTTCGGGAAGCCAAAAGTGAAATCCGAAAAACGCGGCTTTAACCAAAAGACCGGCGACCAAAAACATATTTCCGAATTCGCCTTCGGGAGAGTAAATCCAATACGTAAAACAGAAGGCGCCCACTCCTCCTGCAACAACCAACGCGATAAAACTTTTGATCGAGTTCGGTGTCCACTTGCCGCCTTGATACAAAAGAAACGCACTGACAGTGGATAATTCCCAAAAAAGAATCAGCCACAAGGTCTTACCGACCAAGTAGCAAAATCCCGTGCTGAGAAAGAACACAGCGTAACCTAAAAGAACCGTCGTTCTTTTGCGGTGTTCGTATCCGTAAACGTAGATGGAGGTGATCAAACCCAAGACGGCTTGGAGAGTGAGACCAATGAATATGGCCGTGTCTTGTCCGAAAAAATTCTTACCGATCACCCTTCCCGCAAGGAAAGGTGCGATAAGGGACATTGCGACTATCAAATAAGATAGAATGATCATCGGCTGATGAGCCTCCTTTTTCTAAAGCGCGGCGTTCACTTGAAAGAAGAACACGCTCGCGTTGTTCGCGGAAGTGTGCTGTTTCATAAACGCAGCGGGGTTCAATTCAAACTGGTTTGTTGTTCCGTTATAAAGCAACGGACTGTTTCTATAATTTCGAATCGAATTTCCAGCGATCAGAAATCCGGCTCCGGTCCAGATGGACACGTTGTCGTTCACCTGAAACATCCATGTTAAATCCAATTCGTTATATATGTTTCTGCCTGTCGAATACGATTGGGTATACGCATTCCCTGTGTAATTTTCCGTGGAACCTGCCGTCGCCATCGTTCCGGTCGCGTTAGTCGCCGTTGCAACGGGAGAAGACAAAGCGGAACCGGCGATGGAATTCGCTCCTCCGTTGATCGCATACCATGCGTCATTCTTCTGAACCTTGTCGTTGATGATATAAGCGACTTGGAACATACCCCACTTTTCGCTTTTGTAAGTGATGTTCGCGTTCCAAGAACTAAGGTTCTTCGTATCGATGTTTTCGGAAAGACCCGCGACGTTGTTCCAATACGGAATTACCCCGAAGCGAGGATTGACGAGGGTTTGGAACGTTCCCACGCTCCCATCCGCGCGATTGTTATCACCGGAGGCATACGTGTACTGCGCACCCAATCTTAAATTATTGGCGAACGTGTAACCGGTTTGTACGAGGTGAAAGCGACCGGAATACTTGACTCTTTCCGTTCTTGTATCGGCGAGATTTACGCCTTCGATCGATCCGGTGACATCGGAACCCATAAACCGCTTATGAATTCTTTGCCCGTTGTAACCGTTCTGCCACGCGCTTTCGATCGTCCAGTCCCAGGACTTTCCTTCTGGAAGATTGTTCTTATTGGTCCTGTTGGTCAGACGAAAACCGGTCGTGTAAAGCATATCGGTTTGTCTTTTGCGATTTTGCGCTAAAACGTCGTCCGTCGTCGAAGCCGGAGTCGTTTGCGGAATCCATTTCTTAACGACGTCTATATTATAAACGTCTAATACCGCTTCGTTTAAGATCTTAAAACTATTGTATGTTCCGAACAAGGTCGTATCCGATTGAGCAGCGGAGGGATTCGTATTTCCCGGGGTCGAATTCACTTTCGGATCGTTGGAGGAAAGGACACCGTTGACTCCGCTCTGCGTCCAATACGGTCTTGCCGCAAAAAAGTGAGAGCTGAAATTCTCGTAGTCGAACATCAAACGCGCACCGTCATAAGAAAGGCCGTTGATCGTCCAGTTCGCACCGCCCAACATTCTTTGATCTCCATAAGCCCATATTTGTCTACCCACCTGAACTTTCGCATCAAGAGGAAGTTTTTTGATCATCACGAACGCTTCTCGGATGCTCGTGTTGTTCTGAGCGATGGAGTTACTCGGTTTTCCGGGAGTATTCGGATCGGAGCTTAGGGTCGGAGTATTGCTGAAAAAACCCGCACGAATGTCCCCGACATTTGCGGGCGACTCGCCCCCCCAAACCCTTGTGTCCTGGACCGTAACCTTGAAGGTCACGTACGGACTTGGATCGACCAGGAAGTAAAATGCAGTAGTCTGCATAATGCGATCCGTATACGCGTGATTGGATTTATCGAAGTTTAGATTGTTTCTGGATTCGTATCTCGGTCTGAGGTAAAAACCCAACTTGATCCAATCGTTTATCCAAAGTTTATTCGAGTATTTATTCACCGTCTTCGCGAGATCGGGATCGATAAACATGTGACGATTATATTCAGCACTAACGCCGCCCTTCTTCATCGGAGAAACGTAATCCGCGTCGTCCATTTTTGATTCGGTCGAAGGTTTAGCAGCTGCGGAAGAATCACCTGCAGGTTTAACCTCAACCACCGGCGTTGCGGTCGGAGTAGTCGTTTGGGCCAGTAACGCCCCACTCTCGAAAGAGAGGAGAAAGAACAGAATGAAACCTATTTTTACAGTATTTTTTTTTTGATTCGAAGTCATTTTGATTAACTCTTCTTTTTTTTATTTAAGAAAACGATCATCTTCGTCTTCGATTGAATCCTTCCGTTTAAAGAAGGATTCAAATGAGAATTATTGAATGTTTTAGTATTCGTTTTTCTCGGCGATTTTCTGTTTCAATAAAACGGTTCGCCGAAAAAACAACCCTCCTTAGGTCAAAGTCACAAGGTAATAATAAAGGGGAATTCCTGCCACGATGTTGATCGGGAATACGATCGAAAGCGCAACCGTAAGGTAAATACTCGGGTTCGCTTCCGGGATCATATCCTTCATAGCGGCAGGAACGGCGATATAAGAAGCGGATGCACAAAGAACGACGAACATAAGTGCATCTCCCACAGGCATTCCGATAATCTTAGTCAGAACAAGACCCAAAGTAGCGTTTACGATCATCAAACCGATTGCAGCGGCGATTAAAAAGTATCCCACGTGAGCGAGTTCTTTAAATCTGCGCGCCGCTGAAATTCCCATATCCAAAAGGAAGAATGTTAAGATCCCTTTAAATAGGTCATCGGCGAAAACTTTTTCAGCCTTCCAGCCAGAATCGCCGGTGATGTAACCAACGACCAATGCGCCCACAAGAAGATAGATGGAAGATCCGAATAACGCTTCGTGGAACAACGCTTTCCAATTAATCGCTCCGCCACCGTTCATTTTATTTTTATTCAAACGGTCGAGAACGACTGCGATTACGATCGCCGGAGATTCCATCAAAGCCATTCCCGCAACGATAAACCCGCCGTATTCAACGCCGAGATTGTGCAAGAAAGCGCCCGCGGTTACAAAAGTCACTGCACTGATCGAACCGAAAGAACCGGCCAAAGCTGCTGCATTGTGTTTATCCAGCTTAATCTTCAAAACGTAATAAGCGTAGATCGGTACGGTGATCGCCATGATCGAACAGGCGAGCAAAGTAAACAAATGCTCTTGGCTGAATGCGGTACGAGAAAGCTCATGCCCTCCCTTAAAACCGATGGCAAAAAGGAGATACATCGAGAAGAATTTAGACAAGGATTCGGGGATTACCAAATCAGATTTGAAAAAGACCACTCCCATACCGAGGAAGAAAAACAGTACCGGTGGGTTCAGCACATTTTCTAATATAGCGTGCATGTCCATAGTTAGCTAACTCCATGATTAAAAGACACCGTTACTCGATTTGAATTGAAACCTCAAAGGGAGATAGCAGTAATCCAAAGTTAAGGGAAGGAAGAAATCGGAACCCTTTCTCAACTCTCCCCTACTGAAGGAATAGACTTTCCAGGATTATAAAATTGGACAATCACTTTTTGGAAAACTGCGTTTTCAGGAAAATCGGATCCGATTTGTTAAAAAAATCCGAGGGACATAACGCAATAGACTTATTAAACCTTTTTCTATTAAGCTCTAAATCTTTGGCATTTCCATACTCTGCTTAAAGCAGAACCGATTTCATTAGTGAATACGTAATTTGTTTTTATTTTATACCGAATTTTTCGTCTTTTCCGGATTCTTATGTGTTTTAAAAGAATCAAGAAATAGTGTCTAACTTTATAAAATTGGAAGATCGATGAATTTTTCAGATACGATGGTTGAAAGGACCGGTCGAAAAATGAAACCTTTTCTTTTTTAAAGGCAACTTGTAAAAAAGTACTGGTGCAAACCGAGTTTTCTAAGAGAATCCAGTTCGGAATACAAACCGTAAAAATCAGGCACTTTCTTTCTGAGAAAAAATAAAACTCAATTTGCCTCAGAAACCTTTTAAAAAAGAATGATATCGTCTCCGATGAATATTTTAAGACTAGGAATAAAGAGAAGAATGCGAACGAGTTCAACGTTAAAACCCGAAATTTTTACGATGATTCTCAGTGTGTTTCTTTCTTTTTCCTCGATTCTTGCGCACCCGGAATCCGTATTATTGAACGAGGATACTTCCTCTAAGAATATCAGCTCTCTTATAGAATATCGTTACAGAGGACAACAATTTGCGGGATGTTCTCCCGAACATATCGATGGATTAGAGGATTTGGAATGGCATCCCATCTCCGGAAACGTTCTCCGAGTAAAAAGGACGCCATTCGGAAATTGGCTTCGGTTCAGCGTAAAGAATTCCGAAACTTCGCTTCAAAGTAGAATCCTTCTTTTGGGTTGGTTGAACGTCCCCGATACGCAGCTTTGTTTTTTCGATAAAAATGGAAAGTTCGTTTCTTCGAGTTCCGGATATTCCAACTCGACTCCCGACGAAAAGATTCTGGCTTCTTTACCCCATTTCAGAATGGACCTGGAACCGAACGAAAGCCGAATCTTTTATCTTTTCATTCAATCCAACGAAGATATCAATTATCGGATTCGGATTATGGGCTTGGAAGAATACGAACTTCATAAAAGAATGAGATCGATTCTGCCGTATTCGATCATAGGTATCGTCGGAATCGCGGTTCTCTATTCTCTTTTCGGTTATTACCGGTTTAAAGACAAAGTTTTCATTACGTTTCCTTTATATACCTTTTCCGTTCTTCTTACATTCTACTTTCTACACGGAAGAACCTTCGCGGAAATCGCCGGAAACACGAACAATCTATTCCGTCACAGTTACTTTTTATTTCTCGCAATATCGCACGTTTTTCTTTTTCTCTATCTTTTTACGATAGATCGGGCCAATCAGAAAAAAGTATATCGCTCCATGTTTTTCTGGATCGCCGGCGCATTGGGTTCTTTGTATGCTTTGATACCGCTATTTCAAGCCTGGTATGATCATAGAATTCTTCTTTTGGTCGCGACCGTCGGACTTTCGAGTTATTATTTTATCCGAGTTCATTATCAGTTCTTACGCACAAACTCTCCGACCAGCTTGCTTTACACCGCGTCTTGGACCGCTTTTTTATTGTTGGATACGTATAAAACGATTTTTCATTTCGATTTTTATCCGTTTAATTCCTTTTCCGTTTTCGGAGTCGTTCTGTTTCTTCCGTTCCATTCGATCCTAGTCAGTTTTTCGCTGAATGAATTCTTCAATAAAAAAGCGGCGCAGGAATCGGAGGAAAAAGAATCCGCTCAAACGAGAAAATCCACGACTTCCTCCTTGAATGTCAGCGAGATCGTTATCGATATCAAAAACCTTCTCGAAAAGAAAAAGATTTATCTTCAGAAATCCTTAAAGGAAGAAAACGTAGCGAAAGAATTGGGTTTGAGCCTTCATCAACTTTCCGAAATCATCAATGTCGAATTTGGAAATAATTTTCCATCGTTGATCAATCAATACCGTATCGAGGAATCCAAAAAGCTTCTTTTGGATCACCCCGAGGAAACCACTGCGGAAATCGGCGGAAGAGCCGGATTTAGCTCTAAATCTACGTTTTATATGGAATTTAAAAAGTTCACCGGAACCAATCCGAACGCGTTCCGCAGAAAAAAAATCAAAAACGAAGCGGCTTTCGAAAAACGCATCTAAAGAAAATATCTTTTGGCTCGTTCCCTTTTCTGGAATCAGAAATCCGAAATCGGGTTTGTATTTATCGTTTTCGGAAATAAAATATGTTCTAAATCTGGAAAATTCTGCGCTGCAGCCTGTTAAAATTTAACAGATTTATTATATTTTAACTTGGTATAGGAAATTCCAATGCGAACAAAACTGCTTTCCTTTTTAATTCTATCGTCCTTTATTTTAAGCCTCAATCTCTCCTGCCGTTTTATTTCTTCCTTCTTCATTAAAGACGAACCTACCGCTTCCGGGATCATCGTAATCTTTCAAAACGGAGACGTCGTTATCGAAAGAAACGGCAGGAAGCTGAAATCAAAGCCTGGCTTGGTTCTTCAGGAAAACGATTGGATTCAAACTTCTTCCGGATCGATCGACATACAAACCGCACAAGGCGACGTGATTCGAATCAAATCCTACAGTAAAGTCGCATTAAAAAATATTTCCGATCCTAACCGCAAAGAAACAAATCTTTACGTTCAAGCGGGCGAATTGCTGATTAAAACAAACAAGCTCAAAACAGGCGACGCTTTTACGATTTCCACTCCGACCACGGTCGCAGGAGTTCGAGGAACCGCTTTTTCGTTCGAACTAACGAACGGAAAACCTCCGAAAGTCAAAGTCTACGAAGGCGCGGTCGCGATCACATTCAAAATTCCTAAAGAAATACTGGAAGACAGCAAAGCGCTTGATAAGGAACTATATAAGGAATTCGTAACCTTCTTGGAAAAGAACGAAGTCGTTTTGGAGAACGGAGAAGCCTCTTACGTAAAACCGGATTTGGATCACATGATTCAACTCGTTTTGACGAGAATCGAAAAGAACGAAGATATCGCCAAAGAATTCGAAGCGCTTCAAAAGATGGAAAATCCGAATCTTGAAAAGAAAGCTTTTGTAGAAACGCCTCAAGAAAATGCGGAATTAGAAACGCTTGTCCAAGTCGATGAGCAGCTCGTAGAAAAAGCGCTCTTGGAGGAAAATCCGGATCCGACCCAACCGAGGATCGCTTCGATTTCCTCGGAGATAGAAAAAGATCAGGCATCCAGGTTGGATCTAGCTTTGGAAAAAATCGAATCCGATGCGGAAGCGAACGAACTTAAGGATGAGAAAAAAATCCGCGAGTATTACAACGTTCTTGAGATCGTTGTTAAATCGGATGGAACGAAACTTTCCGGTGCGATCTTGACGCAGATCGGAAATCGACTGATTCTTCATACGCCGTCCGGCGTTATTCGTCTGAACAAGGACGATATCGATTACGTCGACTATCATACATTCCAGATTAAAACGAAATCGAAGTAAAAGAAAAACGCAAGATCCGGTTATGATCGGATTTTGCGAGAAATTGAATCGGTTCTCCGATTTTCTTTTTGATCTTTCTAAGAATTCCTACATTCTGCCGACAGGATATGAAAAAGAAAATTCTTCTCTTAGGCTCCGGGGAACTCGGTAAGGAATTCGTAATCGCAGCGCAGCGATTGGGACAACACGTAATCGCAGTCGACTCTTACGATAACGCGCCCGCGATGCAGGTGGCGCACGAAAAGGAAATCATCAATATGCTCGACGGAGATCTTTTGGATCAGGTCGTCGCAAAGCACAAACCGGATCTGATCGTCCCCGAAATCGAAGCGATCCGAACCGAACGTTTTTACGACTATGAAAAACAAGGATATCAAGTCGTTCCTTCCGCAAAAGCGGCAAACTTCACGATGAACCGAAAAGCGATCCGTGATCTCGCTGCAAAAGACCTCAATCTTCTCACCGCAAAATATTTATACGCGTCTTCGGAAGAAGAACTCAGAAAGGCCGTTGAAACATTAGGAATTCCTTGTGTAGTAAAGCCTCTCATGTCCTCTTCCGGAAAAGGACAATCGGTGATCAAATCCAAAGAAGAAATTTCCAAAGCCTGGGAAGCTTCTCAAACCAAAGGGCGCGCCGGAGCCGCCGAAGTAATCGTAGAAGAGTTCATTCCTTTCGATTCGGAAATCACACTTTTAACCGTAACTCAAAAAAGCGGGAGAACTCTTTTTTGCCCGCCGATCGGTCATAGACAAGAAAGAGGGGATTATCAAGAAAGTTGGCAACCCGCCGAGCTTTCCGAAACACAACTCAAAGAAGCGCAAAAGATGGCGGACGCGGTTACAAAAGCTCTGACCGGAGCGGGAATCTGGGGTGTGGAATTCTTTCTTACAAAAGACAAGGTTTACTTTTCCGAACTTTCTCCGCGACCGCACGATACGGGAATGGTCACGTTAGCCGGAACACAAAACTTCAACGAGTTCGAGCTTCATCTCCGAGCGATTTTGGGAATTCCGATTTTGGAAATCGTTCAGGAAAGAAAAGGAGCAAGCGCCGTGATTCTTGCAAGCACGGACGGAAAAACTCCCGAAGTCAAAGGATTGGATGTCGCTTCCGGAATGGCCGAATCGGATTTCAGAATTTTCGGAAAACCGGTTACAAGACCGTATCGAAGAATGGGTGTTACTCTTTCTTATTCCACAAAAGGAGAAGAAATTTCCTCTCTTCGCAAACGCGCAGCGCTGCTCGCCTCTAAAATCAAAATCGATTAAGTCGATTCGTCCGTACACATATTCGCGTAGTACTGGATCAAATTCCGATCCAGTACTTTCGCGTTTCCGTTTTCGACCGAAATGATCTTTCTTTGTTTTAAGACCTTCAAACCTCGATTTAAAATCTCATCCGAATCTTTCGTAAGATAATTTCCTTTTTTCGTAAGAATCGTTTCTTGAATCAGATTCTTTAAATCTTTGATTGCGACATCGGTTCCCGTTTCGACCATCAAACGCGCGATCAATTGGTTCGGGAGAATTCTTCTGTATTTTCTCCACCCTTGCATGATTTCGAAACCGATGGAACCCGTCGGGTCCTCTTCGTGAATATAACGGGAAACGGGAATCGGCTCGCAAAGATCCATGTAGACTTCCGTTCTCTTATAAAAGAAATCCTTAAATCCGGGCTTTTTATCGCTTCCGCAGAATTCCTCGTCTTCGGGAACGTTTTCATAGGACAACGCGATCGGAACGACGATCACTTCGGATCCTGTATGTTTGTACGCATCCACGGAAGTGGATAAGATTCCGGTTTTGATCGGAATAATTCCGCCCGTTCTTGAACGAGTTCCTTCCGGATAGACCAAGGTCGGAATTCCGGCCTCCAGCATCATCGTGGAATATTGGGTTAAACATTCCAAATAGAGAATATTCCGATTTCGTTTTCGATCGACCATATACGCGCCGAGCGATTTCAAAATGTTCGCGAGTCCCGGTGTCGCCATCACTTTCTTATCCGCCGCGTATCGAGGTACGGGAAGTCCGAGCCATTTTAATCCGAAAGCGACTTCCACGGAATCCAAATGCGATCGATGCGTTGGCGTATAAAGAATATCGTATCTTGAAGCGAGCGCTTTGACTTCCTTAACACAACCGCCGATTTTAGGCAATCCCGCTCCCGGTTTAAAACCGCTCAATACGTATCGAGTCGGCGCGATCAAATGAATGAGAGTATCTCGTAGAAACGGTTTGTAATCATCGGCGATCTCGGAAACATAAAAATCTAATATTCTCGTAAGATCCTTGTTTCCCTTTTCCTGAAAGACCGATTCCACTTCTTTCCAAAGTTGAATTTCTTTCGGAATCTGCAAAAGATCCGTGATATCGTTCGCCTCTTGCGCTTCCGCGTATCGTTTTTCCAAAGCCTTGATCAAAAGCGCGGATTGTTTTACGATTCGGTCCGTCATTCCGGGTTGTCCGTTGATATGACGCAGAACGTTTTTGCTCAAAGCTTCTTGAAATTTCTTTCCGGAAGCCATTCCCAAGCCGGACCGTTTCGTTGCGGTTTTGGAAATGTGACGCACTTCGTCCGATGTGGACTTGGAAACGAATCGAATCAATTCCGTCGGTGAAACCCTTCGAGTAAGAATTTGAAACAACGTATTGTACAAAGGAATCTCTACATTCTTCTCTTCCGCCAACGCAGTGATCGACGCCAACGCAAACGCGCCTTCTACGTGACTTTCACTTTGACTTACTTCTTTTTGTATGAATTCGGCAGGATTAAAAAAGAGTTCGATTCTTTCGATGAGATTCGGTTGATCTTCTCCCGAAATCAGCTTGTGGACAAAGCGATGTCCATACGCCTTGTTCCGGCTGTAACGCGACGTGCAGGACGCGATCAGATCTGCGAGACCGTATTCTTGAACGGGTCTGGTCGGAATTCCGAGCGTTTCCAAAAGGGTGAGAATCTCCGAATAACCGAGGCTGATCAATTCTCCTTCGAAGTTGCTCCCGCATTCCGGAATTCCCGATGCGATACCGCATGCGATCGCGATCGGATTCTTCATCACCCCGAACACTTCCAAGCCGACCAAGTCCTCGTAGGTTTTCGTATGATTTCTCGATCCGGCAAACAAGGATTCGAAAATATCCACCGATCTCGGCCCGGAAGAAGCGAGACAATAAAAGCTGTGATGTCCCCGTTTTAATTCTCCCAAAAGATTGGGGCCGTTTACCGCCGTATATTCGATATTTTTAAATTCGTTCGCAGCGGAGAGTTTTTGGATATATTCAGAATATGTAATGCAATTCGATTTTCTTCTTGTCGAAGCGGACAAAAGTCCTTTCGTAAACGTAAAAATAAAATGAGAAGAATTCTTATCCAAAACCTTTGCAAGCTCGTCCAAAATCCCTTCCATCAATCGGGAAGGAACCGCGATGATTAAAACCCAGGATCCGCTTTTTAAAAAATCGAATTCGCTTTTGACGCGGACGTTTTCGGGAAGAGTGATCGAATCTTCGAGCAAAGAAGTGATCCTTTCCTTCTCGATTTTTTGAGCGCGTTTTCTATCGTCATACCAGAGATAAACTTCTTTTGCCTGCGGTGAAAGATATGTGGAGAGAAAGACACCCATCGGTCCTCCTCCTAAAACGGCGATATTTGCGGAAATAAGTTCGGATGGTTTTGTTTCTTCCATTCTGATTGCTATTGAGAAGCGAAGAATGCCGGAAACAATCAGAAAACGTCGTGTTTCGTTTTCTTTTTCATGGTTGCCTAAGGAACAAATCAAAACAGAGTGGGTTTGTGATTTTCTCGAACACGAAAAAGAACGGCGGTTCATCCTTTCTTTTAATTACGTTCATCCTTTATTTATTGATCAGCGCTACGAACTGCGCGACCTATCTTCAAAACAGAAAAAACGACTTTAAGGACATCTTCACAGCGGGCGTGGAAACTCCCGGTTACGGAGCGGGCGTAAGAATCGGTCCTTTAGCCGCGGGCTTTGTGTTTCAAGGCGGAGAATCCGAACCCGGTAAAAGAGATTTAGGAAAAGGATACGGACTAAGAGGCGGATATTTCGGTTCGTATCGATCACAACAATTGATCTTCGGAATTCTAGGCGGAGATACGTTCTTTCCTTTGGGCGCGGAAGCACAAACTTCGGAAACGGAAGAAGCAAGCGAAGAAATTTCTCCCGAAGTTCAAGAAGAACTCAAAAACCTCGCGAACTCGAAAACTCCCGGAGATAAAGTACCTGAATTTTTAAACGAACGATACAATATCAAAAGTCAGAAACTTCGTTATCTTTCCTTTTACAACATCCCGGTTGCGGAACGAAGAAAAAGAAAGAAGGAAGAATTTTACAGACGATTTATCGAAGAACAGACATTCGACCGCAACGATCCCGCCATTCAAAACGCGTTACAGGCTTTGAATAAAAAGAAAGACGGTTATCCGAGAAGTTTTCTCTATCAGATCGAAATTTATCTGGGCGCGTATGTGGGTTTAAGAATCGGATTCAACCCCGCGGAGCTTCTCGACTTTTTAGTCGGACTCGCGGGATTGGATTTAATGGAAGACGACGTGGCGGATTAAACTCTTAGAGTTTATATTCCATTTTCTTAATAACACCTTTCTTATCGATCGTAAGTTTAATGAACTTCGTATCTTCGGTGATGTTCGCCGGTTTTTCCGCCAATGTCTTGTAAGAATTCTTCTGATAATCGGTGGAAACCAAATACCATTCCAAAACCGCTCCGTCCTGCGTGTTCAATTCCACGGATGGAGTTCCGAGAACCGCTTCCGCTTTGATTCGCTTATCTCCTTCTTTTATCATTCCCACTTCAAAGGTTCTAATATCGGAGTTCGGTTGAAACTCCTGGCGAGGAGGTTGTTTCTTTTCTTCGGACTTGCAAAACGAAAGAGCCATTGCACAGGTTACAATCAAAAGCGCTGAAAAAATCTTTTTCATCGTATTCTTCTCTAAGTTTGGATTTTGAACAACAAGGTTGATTCTTATTTTCACTCTGTCCAGATGAAAAATCGGAACGAAATTTAAAAAATTCTTCATTATCTTTCTATCTCCTTCACGATGGCTGCATGAACGAGAAAGGAGATTCCATCCAAACGATTCTTGTCACCGGAGGAAGCGGTTCCCTCGGTTTGATCCTCGTTCCGAAACTGCTCGAACGATACAGAGTTGTTTGTATCGGAAGAAATCTTTCCTCGTATCCGGATACGATTCGGTTTCACAGGAATTTCGTATTTTATGAAATCGATCTTGAGAAGGATTCGGAAATTTCCATCGGAGAAAAACCCGACTTCATCGTTCATCTCGCCGGAAAAGTAAGCGGAGAAGCGGCGACTCTCGAAGATTACAAACGGGGAAACGAACTCGTTACTCAGAAAGTTCTTCGGTTTGCGTCCAAAAATCGAAAAACAGGAATCTTATTTTCGAGTTCCTCTTCGGTCTACGGATTTTCCGAAAAACCGGTTACGGAAACTTCTCCCTTAAAGGGTGATACGTTTTATGCGATATCGAAAATTGCATGCGAATCGATCCTTCAAAAAGGGAAGAATTCTTTCGTGATTCTCCGCATCGCTTCCGTATACGGACCCACGAATAAAAGTTTTTTGAATAAGCTGTTGAAACTATTCCGATACGGAATTCTGCTTTGTTCCGGAAATCCGAACTTTAAAAAGTCGATGGTTCATTCCTCCGATGTGATCGAATGTATCCTTAGCATAGTACAGAAATGGAATAAAGCTTCCGGAAAAATCTACAACGTTGCACATCCGCACGCGTTATCGAGCGAGGACATAGAATCTCTGTTTAAGAAATCGATTCCGGGAAAATTTTTCGTTCGAGTCCGGCTTTCCGGATTGGTTTTATTTTTATTCAACTTGGCGAACTCGATTCTTGCCAAGATCACAAAGAAAAAAATCAATCTCCAATATATCCAGGAATCTTCGATCGTGGTAAGCGATTTGATTCAAAAGGATTTGGGACTGAAGTTTAAAACGGATTTTGAAGAGGGAATCGCAAGTATTCTGCGCCCGGCAAAAGAAAATTAAACTTCGTTTTTTTCGGAAAGAAGAGTCAACAAGCGATCGAGATCGTTCTTTAAATCGGTAAGACTTTTTTTATCCACGTCCAAGTTTTCCAAAAGTTTCGTCGGCACGCAGACGGCTTTGTCCTTCAGCTTCTTACCTTTGGAGGAAAGGTAGATCTCTACGGAGCGTTCGTCTTCTTCCGAACGTTTTCGAATCACAAGTTCCGAATCTTCCATTCGTTTGAGCAGCGGGGTCAGCGTACCGGAATCGAGATATAACTTTTTTCCGATCTCCTTTACGCTGCATCCGTCCTCTTGCCAAAGAACCAATAGAACAAGGTATTGCGGATAGGTTAAGCCCAATTCTTCCAGGATCGGACGATACAAGGCCGTCACGGCTCTGGAACAAGCGTAGAGAGGAAAGCAAATCTGATTTTCTAAAAGGAGTTCTTTCGCGGAAGTCATAAAAGCAACCCGTCCTTTCTATCGGACGGGAATCGTGTTTATTTTTTTAAAAGATCCTGAATTTCTTTTTCGATCTTTTCAGGAGTCGTCATCGGAGAAAAGCGTTTGATTACGTTTCCTTGTTTATCGACTAAGAACTTTGTGAAATTCCATTTGATCGCGTTTCCGAAAAATCCTGTCGCTTTGTTTCTCAAAAACTGAAACACCGGATGAGCGTTGTCTCCGTTCACGTCGATCTTTTTGAAAATCGGAAATTCCACGCCGTAATTTCTTTGGCAGAAAGCTTTGATCGTTTCGTCCGAGCCCGGCTCCTGATGTTTGAACTGGTCGCAAGGAAATCCCAGAACTTCCAATCCGTCCGTTTTGTATTTGTTGTAAAGGGTTTGTAAACCCGCGTATTGCGGAGTAAAAGCACATTCGCTTGCGGTGTTCACGATCAGAAGAACCTTTCCTTTGTAGTCTTCAAGCTTTTGCTCTTTTCCGCTGTTGAGAGTCGCGGTTAAATCATATAATGTCTGGCTCATTTCAATCTCCGTTTAGATTGTGCACAATTTAATTTTACAAAATATATTTTTCCTGTTTTAGTCAAGAAAAAAATCGCGCCTCGAATCGAATTTCAACGGCTTTTATATTTTTTTTTCGTGACCGTGATCTTTCTTCTTCTGTGTTGATTTTTTAAGAGAAGGGATAGAATTCTTCCTATGGCCGCAAAGCACAAGATCCTCATCCCTCTCCCAACCGTTGATTTTGATCCTTCCGAAAGCGCGATTCCTTGGAAGACTCTGAAGGAGAACGGCTTTGAAGTTTTCTTTGCGACGCCGAACGGTAAACCCGGAGTTGCCGATTTTAGAATGCTCACAGGGAAAGGACTCGGAATTTGGAGGCCGCTTTTGATCGCGCATAAAAAAGCGAGAGCTGCTTACGAAGAGATGATCGCGGATTCTAACTTTCAAAATCCTCTTTCGTATCGGGATTTAAAACCGGAGAATTTTTCCGGATTGATTCTTCCCGGTGGACACGCCCCGGGAATGAAAGAATATCTGGAATCGAAAGAACTTCAAGATTTTGTCGGAGCATTCTTTGCCACCGGAAAACCGGTGGGAGCGATTTGTCACGGAGTGGTTTTGGCCGCGCGGAGTAAATTACCCGGAAGCGATCGGTCCATTCTTTTCGGAAAGAAGACGACCGCGCTTTTAAAATCGCAAGAAATGGCAGCGTGGAATCTTACCCGATTGTGGCTCGGAAATTATTATCGGACTTATCCTCAATCCGTCGAGGATGAAGTAAAAGCCGCGCTTCAAGATCCGAAGGATTTTCATTTCGGACCGAAACCCATTTTCCGAGACAATCATAAGAAGTTGAAACGAGGTCACGCTACAATCGACGGAAATTACGTTTCTTCAAGATGGCCCGGAAACGCGCATTCGTTCGTAATTTCTTTTATGAAGTTGTTTTGAGGTCCATTGGGATCGCTTAGATCGTCTAAACTTTTCAAGGAAGAAGAATGCAGGATCATAATTTACTCATTACTCTCATCGTATTTCTTTCCGCGGCCGTAATTTCGGTCCCGCTTTTTAAAAGACTCGGTCTGGGTTCCGTCGTCGGATATTTGATCGGTGGCACGATCATCGGCCCTTGGGGAATCGGATTGATCACCGATGTTGAAAGTATTCTTCATCTTTCCGAGTTCGGAGTAGTTCTTCTTTTATTTTTGATCGGACTTGAATTGAAACCGCAAAGACTTTGGATTTTGCGACGACCCGTTTTCGGTTTGGGGGGGCTTCAAGTAGTTCTTACGTCTCTCGTATTTTTTGCGGCCCTTTCTTTTTTAGGTCTCGAAAATTCACAGGCAATCGTTATCAGTATTAGCATTTCATTATCTTCCACCGCGTTTGCCCTCCAGGTTTTGGGAGAAAAGAACGAACTCAATACGGCCCACGGTAGAACTTCTTTCGCGATTCTTCTTTTTCAAGACTTAGCGGTGATTCCGATTATGGCGATTCTTCCTTTCTTGGGAGAAGCGCATACGGCTCACACATCTCAAGGAAGCGTGAAACCCATTTTGATCGCGATCGGTACGATATCCGCAGTGATCTTAGCCGGAAGATTTTTAGCGAGACCGCTGTTCCGGCTCGTTGCCTCGACGGGGAATCACGAAATCTTTACCGCACTTTCTTTACTGATCGTGGTTGGACTTTCGTTGTTGATGGACCAAGTCGGATTATCGATGGCGCTCGGTTCCTTTTTAGGCGGAGTCATCTTGGCCGATTCGGAATACAGACACGAGCTTGAGTCCAACTTGGAACCGTTCAAAGGTCTGCTCCTCGGTCTGTTTTTTTTAGCAGTGGGAATGTCGATCAATCTCGGTGAAGTCTTAAAAGATCCGCTTCTTGTTATCGCGTTCGCATTAGGCCTGATGTTTTTGAAGGCCGCGATCCTTTATCTGTTGGGAAGAATTTCCAAACACAGCGAAGAGTCTTCTTTGAATCTCGCTGCTACGATTTCCCAAGGCGGAGAATTTGCGTTCGTGATCTTAGGAGTCGGCGTATCACTTTCCATTCTTCCGAGAGACCGAGCCGATCTGGTAATTGCGGTTGTCACTCTTTCCATGGGTTTAACTCCGGTCCTTGGTATCGTTAAGGATAAGGTCGCCGAACTCTTATTTAAAAAAGATTCGGAACTTGAAGAGGACGAAATCGAAGAACAAAACCGCGTCATCATTGCCGGTTTCGGAAGATTCGGTCAAATCATCGCAAGGATGTTGTTCGTTCACCGAATCGGCTTTACCGCTTTGGAACACAATCCTGATCAAGTCAATGTAGCGCGCAAATTCGGTTATAAGATCTATTATGGAGACGCCGCCAAACTCAGTCTTTTGCGTTCGGCCGGAGCGGAACACGCAGATTTATTCATATTAGCGATTCAGGATATAGATGTTTCCGTAAAGGTTGCAGAGCTTGTTAAAAAACACTTTCCAAACCTGACCATCATCGCAAGAGCTCGGAACAGGGAGCACGTTTTTAAACTGATGGAACTCGGAATCAAGATCATCCGCAGAGATACGTTCGCCTCCGCGCTCGAGTTAGCGGGGGAAACTTTGAGTAAACTCGGCTTTCTGGATTCCGAAGTAGAACAAAAAATCAGAAAATTCCGAGCTCACGATGAGCTAACCCTCAAAGGACAGTTTCAAATTCGGGATGATGAAAAGGAATTTATCAAGTTCTCAAAGAACTCGATGCGTCAATTGGAAGCCGCTTTCGAAGCCGATCGGCAAGAGAAGGAAGGAAAGGCAGCGAGCTAAAGCTCTTTGCTTTTTATAAAGTGCTACAAATCACTCTTTTTGATAAAAAAAGCGTCAAATCGAATACGACGTACTCAATAAATTATTACGAGTTGAAACTCAATGTGACGATTCGAATAAAAATCTAACAGCACGAATCGTTTTTCTCTGTCTTTTAGATCCAGTCCAGAGGATATGTTCATTATAGGAAACTTTTCCGTCTTGAACTTCCCATAGAGTTTGGGGCGGAGAAATCCAATTCTCTTCACTATTCTCTCCGGAGTGGCTCTTCGCAGAGCCGCTCCGATTTTTTGAGAATTTCCTTCTTTCAAGACGATTATAGAGATTTTAAAATTTCTTCCCGCTTCTTCTTGTATTCTTCTTCGGAAATTAATTTCTTATCGAGAAGGTTTTTCAATTCGATCAGACGTTTCTCTGCATCTTTCGAAGAAGTTTCTTTCTTTCCTTCGTTAGATTCCTCGTCCTTCGTAGGATTCGAATTCGTTTTTAATACGACGTGGAACTTCTTCTCCTCTCCAAGGTCGTCCTTATAATAAGACAATGTTCCGATTGCGGAATCAGGAATGAAAATTTCCAGAGAAGATTTAGGTTTTGATTCCGAAAGGGAATAGTTCGACCAATCTTGAAACGTATACGGAGTTTGAAAGTCTATGAACTGATTCAATTCATAGAATAGAAAGTGAATCGATTCGGAAGTCGGATACAATAGAAAGACGGTTCTTCGTATTCTTCTTCCCGGATTGATCGGATCTTCCTTTTTTAAAATCCAAAGTTGATACACATGTCGAGGAGAAGCTTCGAATTTATCGAAAGAACGCTGCCCGATTTCAGAACTCAGTTCCTTCGGAAAAATCCGCAAAGCGGTATCGTTCACCAAAGAATCGTTTCGATTCCCCATTTGAAACAAGGCATGCGAGATCAGTTTTTTAAAATTTTGTCTTTGTTCATTTTTGAGATAAGAAACGTTGCGATCCAACCAAGCAGGCGTGTTTTGATCGTTTTCAAAAGAATAAAACGCGATCGAATCGGAGGAATAGTTGAGTTCCTTGCGAATTCCCGCAAAGCACGACACGAATAAAATCGATATAAGAAAAATTCGAAATCGGTTCATAACGAAACCCTGATAGAGTTTCGGGTTAAAAAGAAATTCTTCAAGAAATTTACTCTTTTTTCTTGATGTCCTTTTTCTTGAGAATGTTTCCGATCTTACCGAGATCTTCCGGTTTGATCTTGGTTCCAGCGGCCTTTTTATTCTCTTCTTGAATGTCCTTATAGACTTCGGCCCTGTGAACGGAGACGTTTCTCGGAGCTTTGACTCCGATCTTTACCTGATCTCCTTTGATATCGACGATGACGATTTCAATGTCGTCGCCGATCATGATCGACTCGTTGGTCCGCCTTGCAAGAACCAGCACTTATCCCATCTCCACTGCGGCCGATTCGAGAATCTTTTCCCGAACCGAATGAGATTCGTTTCTTGAAATGAACTGTTTTCCTAAAAGCGTTTCCTTATTGATTAGAATCGGTCCCTGCATGTTCGCTGTCATTAAAGAAGGGTCCTCACCGGGAATCGTTACGATCACCAATGTCAGACTTTCTTTTACCTCGGCGATTCCGATCCCTTGCAGCTCCTGCTCGGGGATCAACGGCTTATATTCCTTTTTAAACAGAGAAGGAGGAATCACCACAAATGCGAGATCCACCTCTTCGACCGATTGCAGCCATTTAAAAACGGATTCCTCTTCCTCTTCGATGAGTGCGAATTGTTTGTAATCCTCAAATCCGAGCAAACCGTCCGGAAAAGATAGAATTTGTTTTTCGGATATTTGCATTTTCCCGAACGGCTTTGTCTGAATCTCGATTCCCATTTTGTATCTTTACCTTCGAAATTTCCTATACGAACGTTTTACCGATCGATTCTTATCTCAGAAAATCCATCAATGTCGGTTTAATAATTTTCGATCCGACGTTCAACGCGTATTGATGAACCGTTTCCAACCATTTCATATTCATGATGGTTTCCGGAAAATCCACTCCTTCGTTTTTCGAAAGAAGTTCGGTCATATAAGACTTATCGAAATCGACTCGTTGCGCGTGTTCTTCCATTCTATTCATTCTCGCACCTACGATCGCGCGGTAACGAAGAATGTTTTCCATCGCCAGATCCAAATCCTGAAGATCTCGTCCCGAAATTCTTTCCTGATCTTTTTGAATCAGGTCGTTTCTAAACTGGATCATCACGTCGAAAACGGAAAGGCCGGTCACCGTCGCCGACTTGGAATAGTTGTTCGGCGGTTCCGAAGTTGCTGAATCGACGAGTCCGATATCTCTTAGGATCGTTCCTCCTTCCACATCCTCCATCCAGATCTGATGCGGCGCGGTGGAACTTAAACTGATGTTATCCTGAGCGAGTTTGTTTGCCTTTACTTCAAGCGGAGAATTGTTGATCTTATCGATGATATCGTCGATCGTATCACCCGCCGAGACGTGAATTTCCACGCCGTCGATTTTGAATTTCTGATCGGAAGAAGCGACGTAACCGGAGTTATCCACCTTGCTCGTGATACTCATATTCGTTCCCCAGAAAACTTTGTTTCCGGGAATCGTTACGGGAATGTATTCTCCCTTTTCGATCTCTCTGAGTTGTTCTCCGATATCGCCGCGATATTCGACTCCGATGTATTGATTCTTCAATTCGATTCCTTGAAGACCTTTGATCTTGGATTCGATCGGTTCGAAAGGAGGTCTTTCGATCACGTGTCCGCCGAATAAAGGACGGCCCGTTGCATCTCTTGTATTTGCGATGTCGACTAAAGCTCTTAAAATCTCGTCGATTTCCTTACCGATCGCGACTTCAAGTTCGAAACCTTTATCTCCTTGATAGATACCGTTGGAAGCCTGAACCGCGAGAACTCTTGCTCTTTGAAACAAGGAACCGATCCGATCGAGTTCTCCGTCGATCTGTTGAAGACGGGAATTACCGTCGTCGATATTTCTTTGAAACGTATCGAGTTCGTTCAACCGGGAACGAAAGAACATCTGATTCGTCGCACGGCCCGGCTCGTCGGAAGGAAGACGAATTCTTTGTCCCGTCGAAAGCTGGTTTTGCGTCTCGTCCATCTGAAGCTGATGTCTGTTTAAATTATGAACCAGACTGTTGTTCTGCATCATGTTCGTAATGCGCATCATAAAATTCTCTCCTTACTCGCGGAAACTTCCGCGAGATTAAGCTCCCAATCGATTGATGATCGTATCGAGAATCTCGTTCATCGTATTGATCATCTTCGCGGATGCGTTGTAAGAATGTTGGAACTGGACCATGTTCGCCATTTCTTCGTCCAGGTTCACACCCATGACCGATTGTCTCATGTTTTCAAGTTCGCTCATAAGATCGTTTTGAATCCCGAATTCCTGCTTCGCTTCCCTTGCTTCCGTTCCCAGCTTGGAAATCAACGTGTTATAAAAATCATCCGTCGTTTTGGAATAATCGACCATCACAGGGCTGTTTCTCAAAGCCGAAGCGACCATCAAAGCGTTACGCCCGTCTTTATGACCTCCGGGAGAATTGTAATCTCCCGTACCGCCCACATCCTTACCGCGAGCCGCGGCGATGTTCGCAACGTTATTCGCAATCGAATCCGCGACTCTAAAATGAGAAGAAGGATGAAAGTGCGGAGTAAGAGTAATGTCTTCGGAACGAGCCTGAAGTTTGTTGATCTCGCCGAGACGTTTATAGTCGTACGCTCCTGCAGGACCGGAAGCCATCAAGATCCCCGTCATTCCTACTAAAAGGTCTCCCGAATCTTCGATATGTCTGAGGATAAAATTCTTATTCGGATGATCGTCGGCAACGGTCGCTTTCAACGCCAATTGATTGTCGTGGTTCATATACGCGACGACGCCGGAGCGAGACGCATTGATCTTCTTAATGATTCCGTTTAACGTGTCGTTTGTCGAATACGGAATCAGAACCGGAGCTTCTTTCGAGTCGGATTGATTGAACGTAATCGTTCCGTTGATTCCGATCGGACGATCCGGATCGATCGTGTTTTTACCGGTTACACGAAAGATCGCAGTAACGTCGTTCTGACCGTCTCCGTTCGAATCGTATTCTCCAAAGGTGTTGATCGACAACGAACGAATATTAAAGAACGCTTGATTCGTGTTTCCGTTGATTCCGAAACCGTCTTTGTGGATTTCATTCACGGCATCCATCACGTTGATGGAGAGAGAATCCACTTGATCGATCTTTTCACGAATGATCTTGTCGCGAACTTCGATCAATCCTTGCAATCTTCCTTTTCTGAGAAGAACCGGATCTCCCGTCGCGGACCAATAAAGATCCAAGAGTCCGTCTTTGGAAGGATTCCCGAGAATATCGATCTTGTTCGCTTTGTTTCCCTGAACCAAAATCTGCTGACCGATAAAGACCATCAATTCGTCCTCGTCGGAGCGGCCGATCGTAACATCCACTAAGGAAGAAAGTTCCTGTAAAAGAGCGTCTCGTTTGTCGTAAAGATCGTTCGGCCGATCTCCGAGCGCCTCGGATTTCCCGATTCTTTCGTTCAGCGTCCGAATGTTTTCGGCGATCGTATTCATATGATACGCTTTCGTTTCGATTTCGCGATTGGCTTGATCTCTTAATTGGGCGAGCTTGCGATAAACGTCCTCGGTTCTGCTTCCGAGTCCGTTCGCTTTTTCGAGAACAACGGAACGATGTGCGTTATCTTCGGGATAATTAGCAAGATCCTCCCAAGAAGACCAGAATTTATCCATCAACGTTCTCAGCGTGGTTCCGTTCGGTTCGTTAAAGACGGTTTCCAGTTGATATAAATATTCGTTACGGGCCGCCCAATAATCCTTATTCCCCGAAGTTTCAATGATACGATCGTCGATAAAGTTGTCTCGGATTCTTTCTATGGAAGCGATCTCGACGCCTTGTCCGATTTGGCCGGGAAGATTGGCGCGGTTCAGAGAAGGATCATACAATGGATCCATCGCGGTCATAGTGACTCTCTGTCTCGCATAATGCTTGTTATCCGCGTTGGAAATATTATGGCCTGTGGTTTGAAGCGCTTGTTGGTGAGCGGTCAAACCGCGCTTTCCGATTTCAAGTCCTGAAAATGTGGATCCCATGGCTTCCTCCTATTACGAAATATAAGATCAATTACGCCGAAGCGTTGAGCATCAAAGCCTGTCTCTTCGGCTGTTTGCGTTCGGGGTTTTTTCCCGAACCGTACGTGTTTACGCCGGATTCCATCGCCTTTTCCTTCATTACGTCGATCGTTCTGGAAAGAATTTCCTGGCGGGTAAGAATCAGCTTCTCGTTCGATTTGATTTTTTCTTTTAAACGATGAAGAACGGATTTTAAGGAAGAACCGTATTCTTTTAAACGGAAATTGGAATCTCGGTCCAGTCGGTTTAAAAAATCGGACAACGTAGGCGCGCCGCCTTCGGGAAGCGCGAAATTTTTGGATCGATAGACTTCTTCGATCGATTTCATGCGAACACGTTCGATCTCGGCGGCCATTACGAGCAGCTCGTATGTCTTTTTAGTAATCGCTTCGAGAGACTTACCGTCGGCTTGAACGACCGCGGCCGATTTTTGAGTCTCCAATTCCAGAACGTTCGAATAGAGATTGATCTCGTCCTGGAAAAGTTTCGTAAGCTGCTCCAACCATTCCTCTTGTTTCATCTGTGTTATCCGATCCCTGCTATCAAGAATCGGTCGAATCGGAAATTTGCTTAGGTAATTTTCAAAGAAAATGGAGAATTCGATTTTTTTAACAGGATCTCGATTCCGAACTAATAAGACATAAGAAGAGCGGGCCTCCAACGAAAGAAAAGTCCCAAAAAATCAGTCGGATTTACTGAGACAGCTTTGTTGTCGAATTGAGAAAAATCCGGAAAGGCAATAAATTTCCAAAACGATTTTAATTGTACGTCCTATCATCCCGAAAAACATAGCAGGAACCAATGCAGAAATATTTCAGAATTTTTTATCTTCTTCTTTTCCTAACCTGTTTCTTAAAAGCAGAATCAATCGTTTCCAAAGACAAAGCCGAATCGAAACAAAAGGACGTAAAGCTCGCTTCGACCATCCCTGCAATTTCCAAAAAGGAAAAAGAGCCCAAGGAAAAACCGAAGAAGAACGTAAAAAAAGAGGACCGAGAATCGGAAATCATCAAAAAAAAGGAGTCTCTCTTTTTCTTTTCGATTCAAACAAGGAAGTTTTCCCAAGGAGAACTTCTGTTCATGAAACTAATTCCCGAAAAAACCATTCTTTCCAAATTGGATCGAATCAAAATTCTCTGGGAGAAAAAGGAAATTCCGTCCACACTGCGGGATGGCGTTCTATATGCGTGGATTCCAATATCACCCGAGTTTGATAAGAAAAGTGGAATATTAGAAATTCAAGATAAGAATCTATTCCGCAAAAACGATTACAAGGAATACGAAATCCCCGTTCACAAAACGAACTTTTCCGAGACGAAGGTTTCCTCCCTAACGATGGATAAAAAATACACTTCTCAGGAACTTCCTCAAGAAACTTTGGATTTTATCGCTGAATGTTCCAAAGCCAAAGCTGAAGCGTTTCAATCCAAAACCGATTTGCAAATCGTTTCCGATTTCGTTTATCCCGTGCAAGAAGTTCACTTTACGAGTCCGTTTTATAAAAGAAGGGTTTATAACAAAACCAAAGGCAAAGCGCACGGCGGCGTCGATTTTAAAGGCGGAGTCGGAACTCCGATCTTTGCGATCAACGACGGAACCGTAATTTTATCCAGACCGATGTATTATGAGGGAAACTTCACCGTAATCGATCACGGCTTGGAAGTGTATTCGTTGTATATGCATCAATCCGAATTGAACGTAAAAGTCGGCGATAAAGTGAAGAAGGGCGACCAAATCGGCAAAGTGGGTTCCACGGGAATGTCGACCGGACCGCATCTCCACCTAGGCTTGCGGGTTCAGGGAACGATGGTGGACCCACTCTCTGTAATCGGCTTTAAACTTTTTGAATAAACGATCGCGACTTGCAAAAAGCATAATTTGATTCTAATTGAACGTGCGCTCTTTGAATTGTCGTCTTTTTGAGGAAGTTTAGAATTCAATCGTGACGGAAGCGTTGATCTTTTGATTTGGCAGGATTCCTTCTTTTTTACGTATGTCCGCTTTGAGAGGCAGAACGTATTTGGGAGAATCCTTTTCCGGAAAGATGGACGTTTTCCATTTCGTACCGCCGATCTCCGCTAAAACGGGAATCATACCCCAGGAAGTTCCTTGAACTAAGGATCGAACTTCTTTAGAAGCCGCAGAAGTTAATGTCAAAAAATGCCAACCGCCTTTTCCGGGATAAACCCAGACTTTGGCCGAAAAACGGATCGTGACCGAGTTCAAAGGCGGATTCGACTTTATTTCAGCTTGAATTTTAGGATTCCATTTTCCAGTCATATATGAGTATATTTAGATATACGAATATTTTATTCCCGCTTGAAACTCTGGAGAATTTTTTCAACGGCCTCTTCGTGCGTTCTTCCTTTGACTAAACTTTCAGAAATATGAAATAAAAACGAATCCGGAAGTTTGTCTCCGGACGCGATGAAGAATCCGGTCTTAGCGTAGCGAGGTCTGAGATTATCGTAGTATGTCCAAAAAACTCCATCCATTCTCTTTTCAAAATTCTCTTCGCCGAGTTCATGAACCTCGATCATTTCGCCTTGATTGATCGCAAGATCCAGAAATTTTAAAAACTCAGGTTTGACCTTGTCGATTTCCAAAAACGGCTCGGGGAAATAAAAAATTCTGATCGACGGATAACGATTCGGATCGGTTTCGCTGGAGGAAATGATTCCCGCGATTTGACCAGTTCCGGTTTGATCCTTCAAGGTGAGATTTTTAGGATTGTGAAAATAGAAATCCTCAGGTAGGGAAAATTGAACCTGAATATCAGAATTCTTTAATGTTCTCGATTCGGAATCGTAGCTCCAGTTCGTAAGTTCTTTCTGTTCCCAGGTCGGTTTAAAAAGAAGATACGACGTCAGAATCTCGGCCTGTTGCAGGGCTTTAAAACTGAGCAGCCCCCCCGTCAAAACCATCAATCCGAGCAAAGCGATTCTGTAAAATACGCTGCTGTCTAAAAAACGGAGAATGAAACCCACTCCACAGTAAACAGCGATAAATATAATTCCGGACCGATTGGAATAAAAATCCGTAAAGAACAGCAATAAGATGCAGGAGACAAAGACGCCCGCTTCGACGATCGGGTTCAAAAGAATCCGGATCGCATCGTAGGTCGTCGCCGAATCCGGACCGATCTTGTACTTCTTAACCGATTCTTCCTTGAGAAGTTTTCCGAACGCGAACGAAATCAGAAAGAAAAAAGCTGTGGCAACCGCGTACGCGCCTAAGACCAAAATCAAAATAAAAAAAACGGGAAGATGACTTTCGTGCAGGATCAGAAAGGAAACTCCGATCACAGAATAAACCAGATAAAGCTTCTGTAAAAAGGAAAGTTCTTGCAGTTTCTTTAGGAAGAATTGGAGTTTCTTCCAGCCAGGAATTTTTTGGAGCCATTTCATGAGTCAGATTACCGGTTTTTTTTCAGATCTGAAAACGAGTTTTGACAGCCTATCTCAGTCTATCCAATCATTTCTTGATACGATCGGAGTAATTACTTCGTTTTTAAAGATCCTTTTTTCCATTGTTCCATTGGACCTATTCCTGGTTTTGATCTTTTCGCTGGTTCTCGTCTTTTTATTCAACACGATCTCTCCGACTACGAGCCGATTGAACTATACCTTAGGAGTTCTGATCGTATCGACGATTCGATCTTTCCTTCACCAATCTCTTTCTCAAACCTGGAACCTAGGACCGGTTTTGTTAACAGCCTTCTATCTTTTGATTCCGGCTTATTCGATTTTTCTGCTTCGTTTCGGATTTCGATATTTCCATAAACTCTATCAGCACAAACGCGCTGTCGATCCGAAGAATTTTGAAACCGCACTCGGAGAAGTTCAAAAATCATTTCACGGCTTTATGGCAAAAAGTTATGGAGAACTTCATTCCGCGGACGCAAAGAATTCTTTGAATAAAAGCGAGTTAAAAGAGCCTCTGGAGAATTTGGAAAGAGCCGTGCAAGGTTTAAAACGTCTTCTTGAGTCAAAGCCGGAGTAATTTACAAGAACAGTTCGAATCGAATCGTTTGTCGGAACAATTTTATAAAGTAATAAAATAGAATTGCAAGCTTGAGCGAAGCTTCCACAGAAGCTCACTCAACCGGTTTGAAAAGATCCTTCACTGCGTCCTTTGCTTTGGATTGATTGAAATCTTCGCGATCGATCAAGATCAGATCGAGACCTTCTTTTTCAAGACGATTGAGAATTTTCGCGATCTCCGCCGGTGATTTGGAGTTCGTAGCTAAATAACGAAACTTCGTTTTGCATTCCGGACAGGAAGTATCCTTCGTATAATTCAAACCGAGGTGCTTGCAGTTTCCGCAAGTTCCGTACAAGTCGTCGATCAATAATAACTGGGAGGAAACTTCGGAAACGCTTAACTTATTCCAAACTCGGATGTATTTTTTATCGTCGGCTTGCATGACTTTCTTTGGATACTTCGATTTTCTTCCTAGTCAAGACAAAACCGAACCGCGTCGTCGATAATATCGCAGGCGGAATTCATCTCGTCGGCTTGAATGACGAGAGGAGGAGCGAATCGAATCGTATGATCGTGCGTTGTCTTTGCAAGAAGTCCTAATTTCAGAAGTTGATTGCACACTTCCTTCGCCGCCGACTTTCCGTTCTTTTCCCTGAATTGAATCGCGTTCAACAAACCTTTTCCGCGCACCGCTTCGATCGCATCTTCGTATTTGGATTTCAAAAGATTCATTCTCTTACGGAAAACTTCTCCCATTTGGAAAGAATTTTCCGGCATTTTTTCTTCGATCAAAACTTGAACCGCACGTTTAGCAACCGCGCATGCGAGAGGGTTTCCTCCATATGTGGAGCCGTGTTCTCCCGGTCGAATCGTCAACATCACTTCGTCTCTGGAAAGTATTCCGGAAACGGGAAGAATCCCGCCGGACAACGCTTTTCCCAAAACGAGAATATCCGGTTTTACGTTTTCATAATCTCCTGCGAGAAGTTTTCCCGTTCTTCCCAAACCGGTCTGCACTTCGTCAAGAATCAATAAAGCGCCCGCTTCGTTGCAGAGCCGTTTGCATTCCGCGAGATAACCTTCGTTCGGAACGATGATTCCCGCTTCTCCTTGAATCGGTTCGACCATAAAGCCCGCGACATTCTTATCCTGCAAAGCGAGTTTCAGCGCATTCAGATCGTTAAACGGAATGATTTCAAATCCGGGGACAAACGGCCCGAAGCCGGTCGTACTCAAAGGATCCGTGGATGCGGAAATAGCGCCGATGCTTCTTCCCCAAAAATTCCCGGAAGCGAAAAGAATCTTAGCCTTGTTTTCCGGAATTCCTTTTACTTTATATCCCCACTTCCTGCAGAGCTTCACCGAAGTTTCGGCGGCTTCCACGCCGGTGTTCATGGGAAGAAGCCTTTGGTAACCGAGTAAGTTCGTTAGATATTCTTCATATTCTCCGAGTTTAGAATTATAAAATGCTCTCGAAGTCAGAGTGAGTTTTTGAGATTGCTCGATCAAAGTCCGAACGATTTCAGGATGACAATGTCCTTGATTGACCGCCGAATACGCGGATAAAAAATCGAAGTAACGTTTTCCTTCGACGTCGTATAAGTAAATTCTTTCGCCTCGGTCCAATACTACGGGCAACGGTTCGTAATTCGCAGCACCGAAATTATTTTCCAATCGAATGTAATAGGATGAATCCTTAACGAGAGACATACTTCCTATTGAAGAACAAGATTCGACCGATACAAGGAAATTTTTTATCCGGCATCGAAACGGGATTTTTTTCTTTCGAAAAACGATTCGCGATTCTTTTCCCTTGACTTTTGTTTTTTGCGAAATCAAATTTTCCGAAGTTTCGGAGCGTTCAGGAATACACAATGAAGATTTCATCGATAAGAATTTGTCTCATACTTTTGATTACATTTATTACAATCGGGAATTGCATTTACACGAATGTAAAAACTCCCGGCTGGTTCTATTCGCAGAGTTATACGGACGTCCGCGGAATGGAACCCGTTGGAAAACTTTCGGGACAATCCTGCGGAGAAAGTTGGCTTTGGCTCGTTTATACGGGCGATGAAAGTTACGAAGCCGCCGTTCAAAACGCGATTCAGGATAAGGCGGATCTTCTCTTCGACGTTCAAACGGATTACTACATCAAATCGATATTCTTTAATCTCTATTTTTACAAATGCACGCGAGTGACTGGTATCGGCGTAAAACTTCCTCAAAGATTGATGAAGAAAGAGTAGAAAGAAATGAAGGTTTTTCTTAAAATTCCCACCTTATTCTTATTAGGTGTGATTTTACTTTTGAATTGTGCCCTTCCGATCGGAAGTCGCAGAACGCTCGTAAAACGGAATCCGATGCCGTATCCAACGGAGCCTGTGTTGTCCGTAGAAAATCAGGTTTCCATTGCGGGAACGTATTTCAGAGATCCGTCGATTCATTACGGAAACGCCTCCACAAGGCTGCGCTTGTTCGGATTCGATGGATTCATCCATTCCACTTCTTCTCTTCCGCATAAGGATATGTTTCACGGTTCTCTTGACGATTGGGACTGGTCCAAACATAGAATCATTCGCTTTGAAGGGCAAAGCCAAGGTTGTCAAAGAGGAGTTACGTTGATTCTTCCTTTGAGACAAGGAGAACGGGAAGCGTTGGTGCCGGTTTCTTTCGTTTTCGGCAAGACGAGTTTTTATGACGAACTCAAACAAGAGATGGAAAAGAATAAGATCAAAGCCTTGTTCGATTCAAGATTGGATATAGAACAAACCGCGTATCTATTCTTCTTAATCCAAAAAAGATGCATTCGATTTCGAAGTTATGCTATTCAGGAATTTTAACGGAATTTCATTGAGTCTATGACAGGAAAACAAAAAACGATTCTCATCCTTTCCGCTTTTTCCGGATTTCTCGGTGTTGCGTTAGGCGCCTTTGGTGCGCACGCCCTCAAATCCTTTCTAAGCTTACAAATGCTCGTTATTTATGAAACCGGAAACCGCTATCACTTGATTCACAGCATTCCTCCGCTGCTCTTAGCGTTAACGGGGTACGTGCATGCGAACCGTTTTGCCTGGATTTCCGCGATTTTGTTTCTAACGGGAATTCTTATCTTCTCAGGATCTTTATACATATTGGCGATCACGGAAGTTCGAATTTTAGGAGCGATCACTCCGATCGGTGGCGTTTCCTTTTTGGCGGCTTGGGCTCTTCTAGGATTCTCCGCGTTTACAAAGAAGAGCGACTAACGTTTCGTTCCGTAATAGAACTTGCCTTTTTTCTCGATCAGTTTTCGCGTAATCAAACCTTCCGCGATGATCAAAAGACCCTGGACGGCGGATTCTTTTTTGGAAGTTTCGGCGTCTTTCTGTTCGGTCATCAACTGATGAACATATTGTCTTCGATTGTTTTCCAGAACTCCGAGCATAGAACCGCAAACCTTGCTGTCTCCGATCAAAAAAGCCAACGCTAGAGTTTGCGGAGGCGTTTCGTTGCAAAGATAATAGAGCGCTAAATTGTCAAAGTAGGAAAGTTCTTCAAACGACTTTACCGTGAGTTCTTCTTTTTCATCCATGTTTAATCGATTCCAATTCGATAAGCTTTTGTTCGAGATATTTTACGAGATGGGAAGAATCCGGATCGGAACCGGTCGCTGATCGAACCAGATCTTCCGCGGATTCGTATTTTCCCTTCCAATGGACATTTTTTCTCAGCCAATTGAGGAGAGAAGAAAAGTCTTGGTCCTTCTTCACCTCCGCTGCAAAATTCGGGTTCTCTTTGGAGAACGCTTGAAAGAGCTGGGCCGAATAAATATTTCCGAGCGTGTAAGTCGGAAAGTAACCGAAGGCGCCGCCGCTCCAATGAACGTCCTGCAAAACTCCTTCGCGATCGGAAGGAACATCGATTCCGAATAAATCCTTCATTTTGGAATTCCAGATCTCCGGCAACTCCGCAACTTGTATTTTACCGTTGATGAGCTCCCTTTCAATTTCAAAACGTAGAATGATATGAAGATTGTACGTGATCTGGTCCGCCTCCACTCGTATCAAAGACGGAGAAGACTGATTGATATACGAAAAAAGTTCCGAGAAACTCAGTTCGCTTTCTTGGATGTTTAAAGTCTTGAGAAGAATCGGATAATACATCTCCCAGAATTCTTTGGATCTTCCCACTTGATTTTCCCAGAGTCTGCTCTGTGATTCGTGAATTCCCAAGGAAACGGAATCGTGCAACGGAGAAGGACCGCCTTCGATTTCTGAAATTCCCGCTTCATAAAGAGAATGCCCGGTTTCATGCAAAATACTGAATATAGAAGAAAGGGGATCTTTCAGATCATAACGAGTCGTGATCCGTTTGTCCTTACCGCCGAGCGAAGTTGAAAACGGATGCTCGCTCGGGTCGAGACGGGAGATTTTTGGAGACAATCCTAAAATCGAAGGTAAGATTTCTCCGAGCTGTTTTTGAAGGAAGATCGGAATCTCCCTCGGAAACGGATTCGAGAATTTCTTTCCTCTCGCAACGAGAGGTTTTAAGGAATTCTTTAAATTAAAAAATAACTTTTCCAAGTTCGCAGCTCTTTCGCCGGGTTCATAACCTTCCAGCAAAGCGTCATACGCTTCCGTTTGATAACCATAACACTCGGCTTGTTTTCTGCTGAGTTCCACGATTTTTGAAAGAATCGGAACGAAATCCGCAAATCGATTCTCCTTTCTTGCTTTGGCCCAAACCGCGTGAGCTTTGCTTGTGGTTACGGAAAATTCTTCCACAAGTTCTTGCGAAAGACGGCGAGAACGATCGAGATCTTTGAACAGAATTTCGAATTCAACCTTTCGTTCCTTTTGGCCGGGAAGATTCTTTTGTTCGTTTTCGTTTCTCGCTTTATCAGCAAGTTTGTAAAAACTTTCACCCGCATATTTCGAATGAATCAATCCGGAAAGAAGACCGATCTGCGATCCTCTCTCGGCTCTTCCTTCCTCGGGCAGCGTGATCTCGGAGTCCCAGTGAAGGACGCTTAGAATATTTCTGAGCGTGAAGATCTCTTGATAAACGGATCTGTATTCCGCAAAGGATTTTAGTTCGGTCCGAATCGATTCGGGAAAAAGGTTCTCGTACTCTTTCATCTCAGTGGATAGTAAAAAATCTTCTTTTAGATTGACAAGTACCCTACCCGCAAAAAAATGATTTTTGCACGATAAGCGGGCATGGTGTAATGGCTAGCACTGTAGCCTTCCAAGCTTCCAGTGAGGGTTCGAGTCCCTCTGCCCGCACATCTTTCCTTCCTCTCAGTTTTCACTCGACAATCCGCAAATAATCAATAAATTATAGCGATTCCGGGAGGAGATATGAACCGAATCCGCTTTTCCATTCTTCTTTTATTGACCGTTTTAATTCCGTTTAACCTTTCTTCTCAAAACGAAACAATCTACGTAACTTCGAACTCTTGGCCTAAAGATCTTGCGTCGTTTGATACGTTTCGAAACGAACAATCCACAACCCCGCAGGGCGCGCTGATTTCACTCGTTGCGGCTTTGGATCTATATTCAAAAAACAAGGAAGAGGGGACAAAGGCTTTGATTCTCGTGGTGGATTCTTCCCATCTTTCGCAGGATGTGAACGGATACAAAGGATTCTCCTTAAGCAGAAATCTAACCGACCTCGTCAAAAGACAAATCGAACAACATCCGTACTTGATCGGTTCTTATCTTCCCGGATCGTCCGCTTCGAACGGTTATGTTCCCGGCAGTGAGCCGTATTCATTTACGATCACGGCGAATCGTTTCAGCGGAACGGAAGAATCCGGGCAAAGAAAATTATTCATCCCTTCTTCGGGAGCGGACAGCGCGAGACCGGTTACGTTAAAGCGAAATGCAAAGGGAGTGTGGAAGGCTCAGGAATTTTCCAGTCTTTTAGTCGGAATCAAAAAACCCGATAGGAAGAACGCGGCCGACGATCTTTGATCAGCAAACGCATTCCGGAATTCTAATATACCAATTGTGATCGGTAACTGTAAGACAAGAAATCGGTTCCGACTTTGGAACCGATCCGAAGGATTTGAAAATCCGATTCTATCTCTGAATCGAATTTTCCGATCGATTGTTTTGGATCTCATTCAGGAAAACTATATTGGTCGGGTTGTTTTCCAAAATGCTATCGGCGAGGGTCTCCAACAACTTTCCGATTCTTTTACTTTGGGAAAGATCCGGCTTACGGGAGATTTTATCCGGCTGATTTTCCGGTTTATCTTCGTTCGCTCGGGAATACACGGGAATCCTCCTAAAGGGTGTAAGGGAAAGAATGCGGCGCATTTTTGAGACCTGTCAAGCTCAATCCTTCTCCTCGATTTTAATTCCTGCGTGTTTTTCCAGTTCTTTGATTCGTTTGGCCCATTTTTGAAAGTTCACGAGATTGTGGATGTTTACGCGCACTTTTTGAAATTCCGGAAAGGTTAAACCGTAATCCCAACCCACGAAGATATCTTTTTTCTTGGGAGAATTTCTCAGCGAGGTTCCGCCCGCGATGATCGTTCCCGCAGGAACATGAAGATGATCCGCAACCGCACAAGCTCCGCCGATAATCACGTCGTCTTCAACGATCGTGCTTCCGGCCACACCGCTTTGTCCTGCAATGATGATATTCTTTCCTAAGACGCAGTTATGCGCTACGTGAACCATATTATCGAATTTGCATCCGTTTCCGATGACTGTGTCTTCCAACCCGCCTCGATCGACCGCGCACAAAGAGCCCATCTCCACATCGTCGCCGATGATCACTCCGCCGACTTGAGGAATTTTCGTGTGCGTTCCGTTTACGGTAACGAATTTAAAACCGTCTCCGCCTATCGAACAATTTCCCGAACAGATAAAACGTTTTCCGATGATCACTCCGTGTTGAATGGAAGAATTCGGACCGATATGAGAACCTTCTCCGATCGTTACGTTACGTGAAATTTTCACTCCGTCTTCCAGATACGTGTTCGCTCCAATCACGGAGTTTTCACCGATCACTACATATTCTCCGACCGTTACACCCGGTCCCAACTTTGCGCTCGGATGAATCAGAGCCGTCGAAGAAATTTTTCCGGAAGGGACATAAGGAGGATAAAGAACGTTTAGAACTTCCGCAAGACTCAGTTCAGGATTCGATACGACAAGGCACGGCAATGAAATCTCACGGGAGAATTCTTCCGTTGTAAGAACGACGCTGGAAAGAGTCTTCTTCGCTTCGCTTAACATTTTCTTATTGGAAAGGAAGCTAATGGAACCCTTGGCACCGGGGGATAAGGTAGCGACCTTATCGATCAAAATCGATTCGGGTGATTGAGTATTTACGATCTTAGATCCGCTGATTTTTTTAGCCAGATCCAACAAAGTGATTTGGGGCATGTTTCCCTCGTTTTTATTATTGGATACACGGAGAAATCAGAGATCTGCGGAGTCACTCAAAAAAAGAAAACATAGCCGTTCCGCAGCTTATCAAGTTATAAGAATTATTAAATGCTTTAGCAAAATGACCGCTTCGTGCGGCATTTGCACATTTTGATCGATGAAAATCCCGATTTTGAAACAGCTGCAAGTTTGCGGAAATATCCCGTTTGACGAAATGCCTTCCCCTAAAACCATGTAGGAAATTTGGAAAATTCTTCATTTTTAGGAATTGTACGCGCTCATGAAACCGATCAGAGAACCTCAAATCAATTTATTCAAAAAATCGAATCCGTATAAAGCAAAAGTAATCAGCAACGTTTTATTAACTCCGGAAACGGGCAAAGGAAAAAGACCCAAAAAAGAAGGAGAATCGCTCGTTCATAGAATCACGCTTGCGATCGATCACTCCGCATATCCGTACGTAATCGGACAAAGCGGCGGCGTAATTCCTCCGGGAGAAGATCCTGAAAAAAAAGCGAAAGGTCTTGCGGATGTTGGTTACACCGTGCGTCTTTATTCCATCGCTTCTCCAAGTTACTCTTTCGGAATGAAGGAAGACAACATCGAATTCATCATCAAAAGAGACAACGTATATGATGAAAACGGAAACATCCAATTCAAAGGCGTTTGCTCGAACTACATGTGCGATTTAAAACCCGGCGATGAGGTCGTAATGACCGGACCTTCCGGAAAAAAATTCCTTCTTCCCGTTACGGACTTCAGCGGAGACATTATGTTTCTCGCAACCGGAACCGGAATCGCTCCTTTTATCGGAATGAGCGAAGAACTTTTGGAACACAAGCTCATCAACTTCACTGGGAACATCACTCTCGTTTACGGAGCGCCTTACTCCGACGAACTCGTAATGATGGACTACCTCCGTGGATTGGAATCGAAGTATAAAAACTTCAAGCTCGTTACCGCAATTTCTAGAGAGGAGAAGAATTCTTTCGACGGCGGAAGAATGTATATCTCTCACAGGGTTCGTGAACAAGCCGATGCGGTGAAGAAAATTCTGAACGGCGGCGGACGTTTCTACATCTGCGGCGGACCGAAAGGAATGGAAAAAGGCGTGATCGAAGAAATTCAAAAGATCGCGGGCGATACCGGAACCTACGAAGAATTCAAACACCACTTAGAAGGCGCTCATCAGTTGTTCGTTGAAACTTACTGATCGTATTCTAAATTCTTAAAATTCGAAGCCGAAGGAAATTTCGATTTCTTTCGGCTTTTTTATTTTGAAATCCTGATCGAGTCAAAAAACGGATCGATGAAATTTGCGTCCGTTGTTATTACTGGTATAAGAATTACATTTAATTATGCATTTGTGAATTGTTTCCTGAAGACCGGCGCCGCTGGCAGCCTTCCTAAGTTCAGGTGCAGTTCCGGGAGAATTGTGAATGGGAATCATCCGCGACGTAGACAAGGGCAGAGGAGAAGTGATTCGGGTGGAAGTATCCGAATACAAAGGAACTAAATATCTGAACCTTCGAGTTTGGTATACGGACAAAGACGGCGAAAAAAAACCGACTCAAAAAGGAATCGCCATTCCTCCCGAACTCTACGACGAAATCAGGGAAGCAGTGATCGAAGCGGAAAGCGAAGTCAAAGAATAACTGAATTCTTTGCGATGTGATTCAAAGACTTCTTTCCTGAATCACATCGTTGATCACGATCCGAGCCGCTTCTTCCGTATCCGCAACCCGAATGTGACTTTCCAATCTTGTGATCGAGAAAACCTTTTTCACCGAATCTCTCAAATCGGAAACCACCAACTCGCCGCCTCTTCTTTTCAGCCAACCCGAAATCTGAATCAAAGTTCCGATCGCCGACGAATCGATATAGGAAGAAGCTTTCAGATTGATGACGATAAACCGAAACCCTTCGTGCATTTTTTCCTGAATGTTGGTCTTCAACTCGGGACATTTATACAAATCGATATCGCCCGTGGATTTATACACAAAGATCTGATCGTGATATTCGATATCCTCGGAAATAGGATCGATGTTTCTATATTGAATGTCAGAAGCACCGGCCATCAGATGTTTTCCTGCGGTTTTCGAATTCTCCTTAATCTTCGTTTCCAGCGCCTCCAAACGTGATTTCAAAGAACTCATTACATCGGGCGCGAGATCGATCTGATGATCCACATCCTTAATCAACACACTCAGGATTTTAGAAGCGTCTTCCAACGAACCTTCTTTAATCAAAGAACTCGCCTTCTTCAAAGCCTTTCCCGATTTTGCGACGATCGTTTCCACGATCACGTCCGCGTCTTCTTTAACCGATTGCGATTTCCAATCCGGCTTTAACTCGAACTCTACGTTTTCCAATTTCATCTTTTCGGAAAGATTGTAAAACGAACTGGAGATTTTGATTCCTCCGATTTGATCCGAGTTGTGAATCAGATTTTCAGGATGAGTTCTGACCCGAACCACGATATTTCTAATGTCGTCCGCGCGCATATCTCCGCATTGAAGAACGACCGATTTGATTCTGCTCGGTTGATCCGGATCCATTTCGGTATAAAAAGGAATGTCGCTTATCAATTCTAAGAACTCCACGTCTTTCCCGAACAAAACTTTCGTCTCGATGGATTGCGCGTATAAGGAACCGATATCTCCGAACTCGCGGAAAAAAATATCTCCGGTTCCTTCAGGACTTTCGATGTAATAAAAATTTCCGCCGCCCGCATCCGCGATATCCTTCAAAAGAATCTCGTTGAAGTCGTCTCCGAAACCGATGACGGTTGTCGATATTCCTTTTTTATAATGGTCGGAAGCGATCTGAATCAGATCCACTGGATCGGTGATTCCTTGCGTAGGATTTCCGTCCGTTAATAGAATCGCGCGTTTATACACGGATGGATCGGAAAACATTTCCAAACCGCGTAACGTGTGCAGCCAACCTCCCGATAAGTTTGTGGAAGTTCCCGGAAGAATCGTATGAATCCGATTGACGATCGAAGTTTTTTCGACGAGTTGTACGATCGGTTGAATGACGTGAATGTCTTCCGCGTATGCGACGACGGAAAGAAAATCTCTTCGAGTCAACCAGTTGACCAAGGAGGAAGCCGCTTGGATGACCGCTTCCAACTTTTCTCCTTTCATAGACCAGCTTCTATCGATCGCCAATCCTAAGACGATCGGTCTTCGATCGGGATTAGCCGCTCCGGTTGGAGAATTCAGACGGATTAAGACGGAATTGTTTCTGTTTTCCGAGACTTCGTTATGTAAAAACTTCGCGGAGAGAATCATTCCGTAGAAAAAACCATTTACCGAAGGTCCGATCAAGAAGAATTTGTAGAGTATCTCTATGCACGGATCTCTAAATGATAAGAATCCACTTCCGAATCAGCGAAATCTTTCCGCACGGAAAGATGCTGAAAAAGAAAATTCGGATCTCGAGATCGACGATTCCATTCTTCGCGACTTTATACAAAGAATGGAGAATCTCGTTTTGCATGCAGGAGAAGAAATTCCCAGCTTTACTAGAATTTATCACAAACACGAACTCGTCTGCGAGACGTTTAACGAAGTGGAGAAGAACAAGGATTCTTCCTTTCATAGCGAAATTCTTTGTATTCGAGACGCGAAGGAAAAACTGAAAACTCGTTATCTCTCGGATTGTATTCTCATCACTTCTTTGGAACCGTGCTTGATGTGCGCGGGAACGATTCTTCTTTCGAGAATTCCGAAAGTCATTTATCTTTTGCCCGCGAAACAAGGAGAAGGAATTTCTTCTCTCAGCATTGAAACGATCTATTCTCGAAATTTTTTCCCGGAACTCGTTTGTATTCCGGCGGAGATTTCTAAAAACGCGTTCAAATCGTTTTTCAAAGCCAGAAGAAAGAAATTCAATTGACGTACAGCCTCTCGACAGAATTCCTGAAAGCAATAGGAGAAGTGTCAGAGTGGTCTATTGTGCATGCTTGGAAAGCATGTGTGCCAAAAGCACCCCGGGTTCGAATCCCGGCTTCTCCGACTCCGTATTATGGCAGGAACTCACGAAGTCCTTTCCCGGAAGTATCGCCCGCAGAGATTTCGGGACGTAATCCATCAAGACCTCGCCATAGGCGCCCTTCAAAACGCTCTTAAATCCGGTAAAATCGGTCACGCTTATATCTTCTTCGGGCCGCGCGGAGTCGGTAAAACAACCATCGCAAGAATTCTCGCGAAACGTTTAAACTGCCAGAACCCGACCGACAACGAACCTTGTAACGAATGTTCTTCCTGCACCGAGATCACGCGCGGAATTTCCAGCGACGTTCTCGAGATAGACGCCGCGAGCAACCGAGGCATCGAAAACATCCGCGAACTCAGAGACAACGTTAAGTTCGCTCCGATGGGCGGGAAATATAAGGTTTATATCATAGACGAGGTCCACATGTTGACGGACCAGTCTTTTAACGCTCTATTAAAAACTCTCGAAGAACCTCCGTCTCATATCGTCTTCGTTTTAGCAACGACCGAGTTTCATAAAATTCCCGAGACGATTCTTTCCAGATGTCAGGATTTTATTTTTAAAAAAGTTCCTTTGTCCGTTCTTCAGGATTATTCAGAAAAACTCTGTAAAATCGAAAACGTTCAGTACGATCAGGAAGGACTTTTCTGGGTTGCGAAGAAGGGCGACGGCTCCGTAAGAGATATGCTTTCCTTTATGGAACAAGCGATCGTCTTCACCGATTCCAAACTTCTCGGAGCCGGAATTCGGAAAATGATAGGTTATCACGGGATCGAATTCTTGACTTCGTTTATCAAAAGTCTCGTCGATCCGGACAATCATTCCAAGGCTCTTGAAATTCTCGAATCGCTTTATCAGGAAGGTCAGGACATTTACAAATTCCTGTGGGATTCGATCGAATTCACTCATACATTGAATTTAATCCGCGATTCTCTTGCCGATCCGGAGTCCGTTAACTTTCCGAAAGAAGATCTTGTAAAGATGAAATCCGATTTCGAGAACGTGGATTCTTCCAAACTCAATTTCCTTTCGGGTAAACTTTTCGAAATCTACGAAAGAATCAAAACGATCCGTCTGAGAAACTCTTTCGAGATCAAGGTCTTTACGGAGATCCAAATCAAGAAGCTGGTTGAAGAATTAACTTATCCAAGCTTAGCTGGTTTGGTCGATCGGATCAATCATCTGATTTTGATGGTTCAAGGTTCTAAGAACGCCGCTCCCGAAGCGGAACGCCGCAATCCTGTCTCGACCGAGTCTTCCGTTAAAAACGCTCCTCAAAGCGAAGCTTCTAAAAAAAAAGATGACCCGCTTTCTCAAGCGATGGAATCTCATTTCGAGTCTAATGAACAGGATTCAAACACGGAATCGATGTCGGCTGAAAGTTCGAAACCTTCTCCAACTTCCGAATCGAATCCTCAGAAATTCGATACCAGCACCGAGATAAAGAAAAAATTTCTTGGTACGGAAGTGGATCGAAGTAAAATTCCGAGACTGGATTCTTAACGTTATGTTTGATAAGATCAAAAACTTTTCCGAACTTCTTTCCAACATGGGCGCGTTCCGTGAAAAAATGGAAGAGGTAAAAAAACGCATCGCTGCGATCCGCGTGATGGGCGACGCGGGAGCGGGAATGGTGACCGTTACCGCAACCGGAGAAGGTCAGATTACGAACGTATTCATCAACAAACAACTGTTCGACGCGGACGACAATAAAATGCTCGAAGACCTCGTAATGGCCGCGACAAACGACGCTCTTAAAAAAGCGAGAGAAGCGACCGCTTACGAATTCCAATCCGCTTCAGGCGGTTTGGATTTTTCTGAAATTTCTAAAATGTTCGGCGGAAATCTTGGCTAATCATCTTCTCGACGAAATGGTGGAAGCCCTTTCTTCTCTTCCCGGTATCGGAAGAAAGAGTGCGTTTCGTATCAGTTTTCATCTTTTGCGTTTGGAACAGGGGCTTTTCAATCAATTCATTCATCAGCTTACGGACACCAAGAGCAGAATCAAATTCTGCAAACGATGCGGTTCGTATGCGGAAACGGAAGTCTGTGATATATGCACTTCCGAAAAAAGAGACACGCATACATTCTGCGTTGTCGAACAACCGGAAGACATCTTTTTTATCGAGAACACAAGAGAATTTCACGGCAAATATCACGTGTTAAACGGAGTCATTTCCCCGTTGGAAGGAGTGGGTCCGAGAGATCTTAGAATCAAGGAACTTCTGGAACGAATCGAACCGGAACAAGTGAAAGAAGTTTTGATCGCGACCAACCCGACTTTGGAAGGCGACGCGACCGCGGATTATTTAGCGAACCAGCTCAAACCTCTTTCGGTGAACGTAACCCGAATCGCATACGGCATTACGGTCGGAGGTTCGATCGAACTTTCGGATCAATATACTTTGGGAAGAGCGATCCGTTCCCGCCTTCAACTTTAGAATCTATGCTCCGCAGTTACGAAAAATTCCCGAAGAATTTTTCCCTGCGTCGTATCTAAGTAAGCCTTCAACCCGTCGCCCGCGACAAAGTAACCGGATCTCATCAGGATCTGCATATCTCGAAACGCATTCCATCTTAAGTTGACGTTGATCTCGTGTCCGAAGAAAGCGCTGGTCTTATATCCGTTTTCAAAATTGAAGTAGCGGTTGTTTTCGATATACGGAGATCGAGTTCCGTATAAACGATAATAACCTAAGGTTAAAAGCAAAGGACCGTAGACGACAAAGTCTCCGTTGATTCCATACTCGTATAGACCGCTCGAATCCTTTCCCGAAAAAAGCGCGTAACCCCCGGTAAAGTCGTTTGCGATATTGGATATGGAGTATCCGGGCATCAACGTTTTGTAACCTCCGCCTCGGAGATTCGCTTTGGTTCCGTCCTTATCGAATCCGGGACGTCCCGTACTTCCGACCCCGATCAAGTTAATCGTAAGATTCTCGCTGTAACGATACGAAAATTGCAGATCGGCCATTCCACCTGAAATTCCGTGTCTGCTGTATCGATTGTATAAGATGTTTCCAGCGCTATCTCGATAGGGATCCAACGCTTGAACCGTTCCATGATTGTAAATTCCGTGAACGACAAATCCGAAATTAGACAGGTTGATCTCGTTCATAAAACCGTGCCAAAATAATTGGCCGACTTCGCTATCCAGAGCGATCACATTTCCTTTCGCGTTCGTCGTCTTATCGATCGAGTTGATCGTATCATCCAAAAAGTAAGAATAAAGTTCGTGTTTTACGTTGTTGAAAAAACTCGTTTTGATTTCGTAAAAGTAAATATTCGTACCGACGTAATTCTTATCCGCGTACGTATTCTTATCCAAATCAAGCTGCGCGTTCTGTCTCGCAACGAACCAACCCGCTTCGATCGTCGTGTTCCATAAACGAAAGTCTTTGTTGATCGTAACGCCCGTTCCAGGCGTAAACACGACCCTTCCTCGTGCGGAAGAAAAAAGCTGCTGACCGACCCGTAAACTGAAAGCATCTTCCGGAAGTTTAAAGTTCAAATATAAAAACGTGGTTTGGATGTTCACCGGGGCGCTGAAACCGGCTTCTCCTCCTTGTCCCGGACCGGTCGTCGAGTTTTGACCGAAGCCTTTTCCTCCGAACGTGATGTCCCCGACCTGAACTCCCCAAAGCGCTTCGAAGTATTTCGAAGTGTTGAAGTTCATGTTGACGGTCATTCTCGTATCAAAGTAAGAAATGTCTTCTTTACGAGGAGACAAGGTGCTTGGATTTCCCTTGAGTCGTTCCGCGATTTCATTGTCCACTGCGGTTTGGTTTCTTTGTTGTTCTTCGGTTTTGAACGCTTCTTTGTCGTAAGGAGTTGCGGCGGTTTGACGCGAAGTGAAAATATCTCGGCCGAGATTGAATCCGCGAACCCTGTAATTTCCCTGAAAGTCGAGTTTGGTTTTTTCTTCGATCTCTTGGGAAAAAAGCAAAGAAGGAATTAAAAATAACAAAAGGGAATAGAAGCGATAAGCCTTTTTAAAAAGGTCGATGGACACGGATCATTTTACCCAGTTGTTCTGATTAAAATATCGGCTTCTTAACTCTTCCAAAACACCGGTCCGTTTCAATTCCTTGATGAAGAAGTTCAAATTATCCGCAAAAATAAGATCATTCTGCGGAAGCGCCGCGCTGATATTTTCCTCCTGAACGGTTCCCAAAAGGGGAAGGTAATTCGCCCGTAAGGAGGGATTTTTTTGCAACAGGGTGAGAATGAAAAAACTGTCCGCAACGAAGCAAGTCACGTTGTTGCTGACCAGATTGTCGACCGCGATCGAATCGGAAAGATAACTGTAAATCGGAAGTTTGGAATATTTTTTCTGAAGATAAATGTGGTTCGTAGAATTGGAACGAACGGAAAAACTCACGAGCCCGCTCAAAGTGGAAAGATCCGCAAGACTTATAAAACGTCTCGAAGTGACGATGTTTCCTTCCGGTTCGGGGGGAAGAATCTTTTTACTCACAAGACCGGCCGGAGTCGTAACGAGATACGGATCCGAAAACGTAACCTGTTTTCCTCGGTTTAGGTCCGTAGACATTCCGGCTAACGCGAGATCGATTTTACCGGCTTTGATGTCCTCAGAAAATTGACGAAACGTTTTTAACGGAACGAGCTTTAAAGAGACGCCGAGATAATCCGCGTAAAGTTTTGCAAGCTCCGCGTCGATTCCCGGATAACCTTCTTTCGGATTTTCGATATAGAACGGTTCGTATTGCTTATTGACGCCGACTACGAGTTCCTTTTTGGAAAGAATCTTTTCCAATCTCGAACCGGCATATTCCGATTGAGAAAAAAGTGCAAAGGGAAAAACGAGAACTAAGAGCAGGCTAAGGATTCTTTTCTCGAACATGAAACAAATGCTGAATCGAACCTCGTTTTTTTCCAGAGCATTTTAAAGCGAAAACACAATTTCTAAGGACCGAGGATCTGAAACTCGGTTCTTCTATTCTTATAATCCGTCTCGGGATTTTTCTGCGGCACGACCGGTTCCGAACTTCCTTTTCCGTCCGTGGTGATTCTTCCGGAATCGATCCCTTTTTTCAGAAGATAATCTTTCACGGCATTCGCTCGATTGCGGCTCAAGACCATATTGTCCTGAGGGTCTCCGTTTAAATCGGTATGGCCCGTGATTTTGATTTTCACATTCGGATTTTCCTTCAAGTAAGAATGCAAATTCTCTAAAATAGAAAAAGAATTCTCCAGAATCTCGTAAGAGCCCAATGCAAAGTGAATGCTGTCGAGCGAAATGGATTTTCCTTTTTCCAATTCTTGAAACGGATTGGAAAGATTGGAATAGATGTCGTAGTCGCGACCGCTTCTTCTGCAAAAATAAAACGTGCGGCCGTCACCCGCTTCCAGATAGAACGCTTCATCTCCCGGCGTATTGATTTCCGGTCCGAGATTGATCGGTTCCGAATAATCGCCGTTCGCAAGAATCGAAGATTTGTATAAATCGTAACCGCCGTAACCTCCGGGCCGATTGGAAGAGAAGTAGATCGTCTTCCCGTCTTTGCCGATCGTGGCGGCGATTTCGGAATACGGCGAGTTGATCGGCTCGGGTAAACTCGTCGCCTTCTCCCAAGTTTTGTTTCTGTAAACCGAAACGAAAATATCGGCTTCCGCAACTTGAGCAAACGGATAACGCGTAAAATACAAATGATTGTTGAACAAGAACGGATTTTCTTCGATCTCTTCCGTGTTTACGGTTCGAGGAAGAACGGCGGGCGCGGCCCAAGAGGAATTCACCTTTTTCGAAAAATACAAATCGCGGGAAACTCCGATCTTCCCGTTGGAAAGTTGAAATTCGATCGCGCCGTCACGATTCGAAGAGAAGATGATTCCTTCTTCTTTGTTTAAGATAAACGGGCTTTGATCGTCGAAGTTCGAATTCAGAACTTCGATCTCTTCTCCTTGCTTCCATACATCACCGACGCGAGTGGATCTATAAAGATCTGTGTAATTGGAATTCTCCCGTTTCGAATAGAAGTAAAGAACGTTGCCATCATCCGTAAGACTGATTCCGAACTCATTGAGATTCGTGTTGATCGAACCTTTTAGTTTCTCCAGTTTCAGTTTGAACGGAGTGGATGCGGAATCGTTCGGTCGGGTTTGCGCGCTCAAAGAAACTATGAGTAAAAAGGAAAACGTACAGAGTGAGACGTTAATTTTACAAAACGAAAGAATTCCGTTTTGAAGGATTCTTTGAGGATTTAAAAAGAAGGACATGTTCGACTCCAGGGATTCTAAAAAGAATCCCTAAGTTCATTATCCGTTTTTTTCAGAAAAACCTGAGCTGAAAAATTCAGAAAATCGAAACAAAGCTTTCGATTGAGTCGGAAATCGATTTTCATTTCAAAAACGAAACTGAACCGAGTCAGGATACACTCTAAAATACTCCGACTTTCGATCGCAAAGGCGAAGGAAATTTTAGAAATACGGCTTCAAAGCTTCCGGAATTCGAACCGTTCCGTCTTCGTTCTGAAAGTTTTCCAAAATCGCGGCGTACGTCCTTCCGAGCGCAAGACCGGAACCGTTGATCGTATGAACAAGTTGGTTCTTACCGTCTTTGGATTTATAACGGATCTTTCCTCTTCTTGCTTGAAAGTCGCGGAAGTTGGATACGGAAGAAATCTCCATATAACGATTCAAACCGGGCATCCAAACTTCGATGTCATAGGTAATGGAGGAATTCGCGGAAATATCTCCGCTGCAAAGAATGATCACTCTATAAGGAAGTTCTAATTTCTTTAGAATGTTTTCCGCGTGGGACAACATCTTTTTATGTTCTTCTTCCGAATCTTCCGGTTTGCAGAACTTCACAAGTTCGACTTTTTGAAATTGATGCACGCGTACAAGACCGCGCGTATCCTTTCCGTACGAACCGGCTTCTCTTCTGAAGCAGGAAGTGTGGGCCGTCACGGAAATAGGAAGCTGATCCTCGGGGATGATTTCGTCTCGATACAAATTGGTTAGAGGAACTTCCGCCGTCGGAATCAGATTGAGTTCGTCCTTCTCGATTCTATAGAATTCGTCTTTGAATTTCGGATATTGTCCTGTCGCGGTCATCGATTCGTCGTTCACCATCACGGGAACCCAGACTTCCGTATAACCGTGCTCTTTCGTATGAACGTTCAGCATGAAATTCATCAGGGCTCTTTCCAATCTCGCGCCGTCCTTCCAATACGTGTACGCGCGCGCGCCCGAAAGTTTTACGCCTTTTTCAAAGTTGATCCAGTTCAGAGATTCTCCGATTTCAAAATGCGGCTTCGGAGCAAAGGAGAATTTCGGAATCGTGCCGATTTCGTATTGAACTACGTTATCGTGTTCGGATTTTCCTTCGGGAACCTTTGGATCCAGAATATTAGGAAGTCCTAAATTGATATCGGAAAGCGCCTTTTCTTCCTGCTCGAGTTTGGTTTCGATCTCTTTGATTTTTTCGCCGACCAGTTTAACCGAAGCGGAAATTTCCGTAATGTCCCCGCCGGATTGTTTGATCTTACCGACTTCTTTGCTGACCTTGTTTCTCTCTTCTCTCAGATTATCGGCTTCTTTTTGAAACTCTCGTTTTCTTTGAATGATCGACTTGAGTTGATCTATGATTCCGATTTCTTTGAAACCTCTGAGTTCCAAAACCTTTTTGAGGTCTTCCGTGTTTTCCGTGATATAACGCAAATCAAGCATTGTGATGGTACGCCTTACGATTCATAAATTTAATACTGTTTTCAAAAAGTCTACGTTCCACTTCGACATTCGATTCTTGTCTGAGTGAAAACATCTTATCCAAAATAAATTTCATATAAGCGGGTTCGTTTCTTTTTCCGCGGAACGGAGGAGGGGCCAAAAACGGAGCGTCCGTTTCGATCAGCATCGATTCCAAAGGAAGTTTTTGAGCGGCTTCTTGAATTTCCGTCGCGTTCTTGAAGGCAACGATTCCCGAAAAAGAGATATAATATCCGATATCGACTAACGCTTTCGCGGTCGGATAGTCGTACGTAAAACAATGAATCACTCCGAACGCTTTGTCTCGAAAGTTTTTTAAAATCGAAACCGTATCTTCTTTCGCATCTCTGGAATGAATCACAACCGGCAGTTGGGTTTTAGACGAACAATCCAAGAAGGCTTCTAAAATTTCTTCCTGCTGTTTTTTCGTATCCGCAGTATGATAATAATCGAGACCGATTTCACCGATCGCCGAAAGTTTCGGATCGCCTAAGTTCTCATATACGAGTTTGAGAATTTCTTCTTTATTGGGAAACTCATGCGTTTCCGTCGGATGACATCCGATCGAATAACGAATCTCTAACGAATCATTCGAATATTCGTTCGCTATAGATTGAGCGCGTAAAGAACTCTCAAGGTCGATTCCGATTTGGACGATCTTTTTTACACCGGATTCCGAAGCATTTTTTAGAGAATCTGCAATTTGCAGACCTTGGGATTGTATTATATCAAGGTGACAATGTGTATCGGCGATAGAAACCATAGAAATCCGGTTTTAGTGAGTCACTTTTTGTGAATTCGATTGACTGAAAAGAGATTTTTTAGGATCTCTTCAGACAGGTCAAAGCGTTCGGCTCAAAACCAAGTTTCGGGACATAAACCGTGGATATTAAAGCAACTTCCGCACTCATTTACTATAGACTCCGTTACAAGTATCAAGAGTACAAGCTCAAACTGGATCTAAAGCTTTCCGAACTCAATCGAAAAGGAAAAGAAAGGCTGACCGTAATGGTCATCCCTCATTCCGAACAGAAAACGATCAACTTTCACATCTCTTACAGAGCGATTTCCATTTTCATCGGAACGATTTTCATTCTTCTTATCATCAGCTCCATCAACGTTTTAAGTCATAGCGGTTCCGTTCACCAATTGACCGAACTCAATCTTTCCAACAAAGACTTTATCCGCCAATCCGCGAAGATGAAAGAAGAAATCAATTCTCTTCACGAATATGTGGAATATTATTACGGAAGATTGGCGAGACTTTACGTTCGACTCGGCGGTGATCCGGCAAAAGTCTCCAAAGGAATCGGAGGAGCCGAGCACCTTTCCACACAACCGCCTTCCATCATTGAACCGAAATCATCCGCTTCTCCCGCGAACGATCTTCCCGAAGGCGCCGCCGTATTTAGATTGAAAGAAGACGTTCACAATCTTAGAATCAGCAACGAACTCACACAAGATATCATTTCGATTCTTAAAAAGAGAAAGAACATCTTAAAACAAACTCCTTCCATTTGGCCGGTGAAAGGTTATGTTCTTTATCCGTACGGAGCTTACTTCAATCCCATCACGGGGAGAAGAGAATACAACAACGGTGTGGACATCGGTTCTTTTGCAGGATCGGAAGTGCTCGCAACGGCTCCCGGAACCGTATATGAAATCGGTTATACAAGAAACACCGGTTACTTCGTAAAAGTCGCACACAAGTACGGATGGAAAACGATCTATTCGAACATGGACCGCTTGAAAGTAAAACAAGGCCAACAAGTTTCTAAAACAGAAGTGATCGGTTTTGTCGGCAAGACCGAAGCTTCTCCGAACTACATGCTCCACTATGAAATCCACGTTGGAACAAGAGCGATCAATCCGTTTGCTTTCCTCAACCAAATTCAGGACTGAATGGCCACAACAGAAGAACACTTAATCGTAAACAGCATCATCGGCGAAGGCGCCGAGTTCAGCGGTGAGTTCAAACTCTCCGGGCTCTTGAGAATCGACGGAATTTTCCGCGGTTCTATAAAAACCGAAGGAAAAGTCCTAATCGGGAAATCCGGAATCGTCGATACGGATATCAGAGCCCGAATTGTGGTCGCCGGCGGTGAAATCAACGGGAATATTTACGCGAGCGAACGGGTCACTCTACTTGCTTCCTGCAGAATGAAAGGAGATATCGTATCTCCTAGAATCGTGATGGAAGAAGGGGTACAATTCGAAGGCAATTGTAAAATCAACCCAGTTGCACATTGAAAGTATTCATACCGCCTTACCAACCTCCTCGAAAAGAAACAGAAACCAAAAACGCGTCCAAAGCTAAGAAGAACGGAGTTTCTTCTTTAAACGGCGGAAGCGCCGCGACTTCCACCGAAGCGGTCGAAACAGTTTCTTCTTCATTCCTTGATATTCTGGAAGAAATCGTTCCATCCGGCTCGGATACTACAAAGGATCTAAACGCACTTTGGAGAGAACTCCCGGAAATCGAAAAAAGATTTTTGGATCTTCCATCTATTGAAAATTTAGAAGCATATCAAAAACACGTTCAAGCGATCACAAAAGCCGTAGTCGATCAAAACATGCGTGTCGAAACTCTTTCCAGAAGAATGAAAGGCGAGGCGAAGAAGATTTATCACGTTGTTAAAATCATCGATGAAAAGATTCAGATCTTGGCCGAATTGATTATGAATGAAGGAAATTCCGCTTTTAAATTGCTGAAATCGCTAACGGACATCCGCGGACTTTTGTTGGATATTCAAGAGTAGTTAAAATCCGAAACGTTCTTTCGGAAATCGGAATAGAGACTGAATAAACTCTAGAATGGATCTTCCGCGTTTAAATCGAGTTGCCGAGCAAGCCGAAAGACTTTTTCAGGAGTTCTAAGAGAATCCTCCAAGTTTTTTACTGTCAGACGGTTTTTCATTGCTAATATTAAGAAAATAGAATATTCATATTCTTTAGCGGCTTGGATAGCAGAGTCAGGTTCAAATTTCTCCAGAATCTGGAAGGCTTTATATTCAAGAATTTCTTTGATACTGGTATAAATTGCCTCTAACGATTGAAACCAATTCTCCACACCGGAGATAAATCCGCTAACTTCCGCTTGTTTCGAATTTTTGACTTTGGAAATTTCCCTTCGAATCTTTTCGAATTCGTATTTTCTCCAAGGCTTTGATCGTAAAACCGCAACCTGCCATTTCTCCATTTCGAATTTCCAATAATTCTTCGGGGATTTGATCGAAAAGATTTTAAAATCCGGAAGAGTAATCGCTGATAAATATCCTCCAAAACAAGCGCCTGTTTCTATTCCGTATATGTTGTCTCCGTATTTTTGAACGATATCTCCTACAACTCGATGACCAAAGAGAATCGGTTTTTGCGTTTTATATAGATTCGTCCAATCTTCAAGTCCGTATTTATTCGTAAGATACTTTTCACCGGAAGTACTTCCGATTAAGACTTCTTTCCTTTGTTCTTCCAACGCTACGTCCGGTTCCAACGAGGCATGGACGATAATTGCAGAGTCCGTCTCGAAATAACACGGGAGATCCTTTGCCCATTTTAAGAATTCTGAATATCGATCCCCGAACTGTAGTTTGACGATTTCCTGCGAATAGGATAGTACCTGATTCACGTGTTTGTTTTCATGATTACCCATAACCACAACGTGTTGCGGATTTCCTTTGAAAAATTCGTAGACTTTCAGCGAATCAGGACCGCGATCCACGATATCACCGACGGAAATAATTCGATCGTTCTTTGTATAACCAACTTCCTTCAAAAGAAGGATCAATTCTTCGTAACATCCGTGAATATCGCCGATAATGATATCTCTCATGTTATCTTATGTATCCTGAAGAAATGTCGATTCCTCTTAAAATTGGAATCTTACGATCGGATGCTAATACGAAATCACTAGAATCTTTCTTTCTCATTCAATCCATGCGGAGATCCGTCTCAGGTTTAAAATGATTTTATTTGATCTTAATAACCGATCGAAGTAAAGGAACTTGATCGGATTTTGAAAGTCGAGAAACTACAAGCCCAAAGCGTTTAGAATTTTTTCCATCGCTTCCAAATTCGGATACGCAATCGTCATCTTTCCTTTGCCGGAACCTTGATTATGACCGATTTCGATCTTCATAGAATATTTTCTGCGGAATTTATTTTCAAGTTCGACGATGTTTACGTCTTTACGCGGCTTTTTCTTTTCCGGAGTCGAAGAACGTTCTTCCGTGAGATTGGAAACTAAATCTTCGACTTGTCTCGCGGTTAAACCTTTTTCAGCGATTTGATAGGCGAGTTGTTCGATCTTTTTCCGATCGGCCAAAGATAAAAGAGGTCTCGCGTGACCTTCGGAAATTCTTCCGTTCTTAATCAAATCCTGAACGGAATCAGGCAACTGAAGCAAACGAATCAAGTTCGAAATTGTGGAACGATTCTTACCAACGCGAGCGGAAATATCAGTGATCTTTAAATTCAGTTTTTCGGAAAGGGTTTTGTATGCGATCGCTTCTTCGATCGGATTCAAATCCTCTCTCTGAATATTTTCGATGATCGCCATTTCCATGGATTGATTTTCAGAAACGTTCTTAACAACCGCGGGAATCTTAACGAAACCCGCCAGCTTACATGCGCGATAACGGCGTTCGCCGGATATAATTTCGTAACCGGAATCGGATTGTTTAACGACGATCGGTTGAATGACTCCGTGCGCCTTAATCGTTTCCGAAAGTTCACGAAGAGATTCTTCCGAAAATGTTTTCCGAGGTTGGCTCGGATTTGGACGAATCTCGCTGATCCGAATTTCACGGAGCGCTCCCTCCGAAGAGGATTCGATCGGAGTTTTGTTTTCGTTAACAGGGATTAGATTTCCAAGCCCTCGACCGAGGGCTTTGGGTTTAACAGCCATTCTTAATTCTTCCCTGCGACTTCCAGAGCTAAACTTCTGTAACTCTGCGCACCCACTCCTTCCGGATCATAACTCATAATCGTTTGTCCGAAAGACGGGGCTTCGCTTAATTTTACGTTTCTTGGAATGATGGTCGTATAAACCTTATCTTTAAAATAGGATTTAACGTCTTCGGCGACTTGGTTCGCCAGGTTGGTTCTCTTATCGAACATGGTAAGAAGAACTCCTTCCAGTTCCAAAGAAGGATTGAGTTGGTTCTGAACGAGAGAGATGATTTTCATCAACTGAGTCAAACCTTCGAGCGCGAAATATTCCGTTTGAAGCGTGATCATTACGCTGTCCGCCGCGCAAAGAGCGTTGATCGTTAAGATTCCTAAAGATGGCGGACAATCGATCAAAATGTAATCGTATTCCGTGCGAAGTTCGGAGACCGCGTTTTTCAGTCTGTATTCTCTTTGATCCTCGGCAAGGAGATCGGCCTCAGCCCCGCTCAAGTTGATGTTGGAAGGAATGATATGAAGATTATTTACGTTCGTTCTTTGAATACATTCGTTGGCGGAAGATTCGCCTAACAGCAACTCATACGATGTTTTACCGAGAGTGTTGATTTCGATTCCTAAACCAGAACCGGAATTTCCCTGTGGATCCATATCGATGATCAGAACCTTCTTTCCGATCGAAGCAAGATTGGCCGCGAGATTGATAGAGGTTGTCGTTTTTCCGACACCGCCCTTTTGATTGCTAATCGATACGATCTTTCCCATTTCCGCCCTTACTCTCCTTGCTGATATCCTTCCAAGCTCTTGGATAACCATGCCTCGGGCTAGAAACCTTTTTCAAGAATTTAATATGTCGCATGCCTAAAAAGTCAAGAGAAGGCAGTTCTTCTGAAAATTCTAAACGGAAACCGGAGTAAGAAAGAACCTTCTCTTCTAACTTTGCATCAATATCATGTTTTCCTAAAAATGGGACATAAGTCCCCCCGACTTTGATTAGATTACAAACGGCTTCAACGCTATAGGGATAAGGAATAAATCCCCGTGATACGACATAATTCAGAGAAAGTTTTGATTCTTCTGCGCGTATAAATTGAAATTTCACATCGGTAATCTGATTAGAACGAACAAAAGTTTCCGTATGCGAAAGTTTTCTTTTTTGAGAATCGATTAATACGACAACAGGATGATCCTTCAGACAGCGAAAGAAAAATCCCGGAATCCCCGGTCCGGTTCCTGCGTCTCCGAGTTGAATTCCCTTCCAAGAGCCGACTTTTCTCGTAATCGCAAAGACGTGATAGACGGATTCCAACACGTGACGATCCAGAATTTCTTCCGAATCTCTTTTTGAAAAAAATCCGCCTGCTTCGTTTTTTTCTCTTAAAAACAAAGCATACTTTAAAACCAACTTCCAATCGAATAAATAAATTATTTCTACCGCTTCTTTCGGAAATCTTTCTTTCAATCTTTCCTGAATCGATTCGATGGAGAACTGCTCGGGATCTTGCATGAAACAAGTTTAGAATTTCGATTCGTAGTGTCTCACCGAATTTAAATCGGTTCGAGCTTGAAACGGTTAACCGTCAAAAAAAGGATCACACGCTCAAAGTCGGTGTGATAAGAAAAGGTAATCAAAGCCAAATATTGAAACGGGAGGAAACAATTTAGCTTGTAGGAACTCGTAAGAACTCATTCATCAGATCGATAAAAATTTTGGAAAAGTCGTTCACATTCGATGCGACGTAATTTGTAGGATCTCATACAAGATTTGATGTGCGAAAATGATCCACACGATCTCAAGAGAAATAATCTGTAGGAGCTCACACAATCTTGAATCGCGAAAAGTTTGAATCCGAATTCAACGGAGAATCGTTTGTGGGAACTCCTACAAAACGAAATGTTATTCTTGTATTCTGAGAATCTCAAAAATTGTAAGCGTCCCATCCGATTGAAATTTCAAAACGAACGATGGAGCGAAAATATTTCTTAAACAACGATCGCAAACAAAGAACGACAGTTTCTAAAGTTTAGAAAGGAATTTGGAGGACTTCTTTCGGAAATGAGATACAGAAGGAAGTTCAGAGTAGAACCGTAAACTCTCACTCTGAACTTTATTAGATCAATCGGTAGCGTTATTGAACTCGATCACTGATTTATGAAGAATTTCAATTCCCGTTTTGAGGTGTTCGATCGTTGTACTTTCATTCTTACCGTGAATTCCATCGATCTCTTCCGAAGTCATCAACGCGGGAATCAAACCGTAACACTTGAAGCCCGCAACGCGCAAGTAAGAAGAGTCTGTTGTTCCAGGCGACAAGAACGGAGTGATCACCGCACCCGGCACGACTTGTTGAACGACACCCGATAAGATCTTAAAGTATTTCGAATCAACAGGCGATGTAGTTCCGGGTTCGAGATGTCTCGCCGTTACTTTCACTCTGTATTTTTCACCGAGCTTCTTTACCTTTTCGTAAATTTCATTCTCATTGAAGCCGGGAAGAATGCGGATATCGATCGTCCCGTTCGCTTTCGAAGTAATGACATTGATACCGGCAGGATGCGTATCGACCCCTGTGATACTCACCGAGTTGCTCGTCATCGCTCTTAAATGTTTATTCGAACGGATAACTCCGTTTAAGATCGTTCCCAGCAACGGGTTCCGGGAACGCTTCAAAACGAAAGAATTCGGAAAGGGACTTACTTCTCCCATTTGATAAAAGAAAGAAGCGGTTTCATCTTTGATGATAACTACTTCGTTCATCTTCTTTAGCTCGGTAAGAAAATCGATCAAACTCAATGCAGCATATTGAATCGGTGGAGTGCTACCGTGACCGGAAATATCTTCCGATTCCAAGTCCAACCATACCGCTCCCTTTTCCGCGTGTTGGATGTTGAAAATCTTACTTCCTTTGATAACGACATCTTTCGTACCGACTCCGCCTTCGTTGTGAACAAACTCATATCCATTGAAGATGTCTCTATGTTTTGCGATTAAGAATCTCATCCCGAACTCGGAACGACTTTCTTCATCCGAAACCGCGAGATACATAAGATTCTTTTTGAGTTTGATTCCGGAATCGTGGATTAGAAAGAACGCATAGAGTTCCATGATACCAAGACCCTTGACGTCCACTGCGCCTCGGCCATAAATACGATCTCCTTTTCTAATTCCTGAAAAAGGATGTTCCACCCACTCGGCAGGATCGGCTTCCACGACGTCGATATGACTTGTAAGAATCAGACCGCCTTGCGGATCACTTCCTTTTATCTCTGCCATGATGCTCGCACGCTCGGGTTTACCCGGAACTTCAAAGATCGTAGTTTTGATCCCGCGTTTATCGAAGAGACCTTTCAAAAACAAGGCCGCTTGCTTTTCGTTTCCGCGAACAGTTTTGATTCTTAGATAAGCCTGTAAATCTTTCGAAGCTTCTTCAGCGAGTTTCCCATAATCTCGCTCTTCGAATTTCGACTTCGGCGTTAAGGATTGGATTCCTTTTTCTGTAATAAAGATCGTATAAAGTAAAAACAGTGCGGCGGCTCCTAAAAAGCCGAGTGCGATCTTCTTCCAATTCATTTGTAATTCTCCTCGGTGCGGAAGAAAATAACGTGTCCCGATTTCCTTTCAAGGCATTTACACGAAAGAATCGGATGCTTTTCCTCCCTCGTTTCCGATTTGCCGGTTAATCTTTTTGATTGTTTTCCGATGATTGTAGGGTAGAGGTTATAGTATGATTCGAGTTTTATTCTCCCTTTTACTTTTTCCGGGAATGATCTTCGCGGTTACTCCAGGCAAATGGTCTCATATCGATCAGTATGTTTTTGGAAACAATGTGAACGGTCCCGTTAAAGAAATCGTAAAGAACGCGAGCGGCAAAGTCGTCTATACCGCGACTTATGAATACGACGCTTCCGGAAAATTGATTAAAGAGACTTACTTAAATGCGGAAGGAAAAGCGGACGGCTCGACCGTATTTCAATACAAGGACGGAAAAGTTGTTCGGGAAGAACTCTTTGATAAGGAGAATCTTCTTCTGGAGACGAAGACCTTTCGTTACAATCCGAAAGGCCAGATCGATCTCGTGGAAGTTTTCGATAAAGAGAACAAGCTGCTTTTAAAATCCAATATCATTTCTTGGGATAAGAACTTCGCAAAGTCCGGACAAACCAACTGGCCCGACTCGAAAGAAATCGAAACGTTTACTCTGATCCAAGACGCAAAGAATCCGAAAGCTCTAATTCAGAACATCTACAACGAAGAAAAAAAACAAATTGCTTCGACCAAGTTTGAATACGATGAGAAGGGGAAACTGCTGACGCGGACCAACGTTCAGGGCGAGCAAGAAAGAAAGAATCAAATGAACTACGATTCGAACAGCCAGCTCCAGAGTTTCACGTTTCACGTGAAACAGAACAACAAGTGGGAACTTCAAAAGACGCACGAGTTGATTTACAAGTAATCTCTACCTTTTAGCTGGTTTAAATTAAAAGACAGCTTACACGGAACGGGACCTGTAATTCCTAATTTCATATCCTCACGTTCCGCAAGACGTCTTAAGATATGAGAATAAAAAATCGTAAGATTGTTAGAGGCTCCCGCTCGACGATGAATGCTGACTGATTACGAAAACAGTATCAAAATCCTTAAGATTGATCTGGCATCCGAAAGGAATGTCTTCACCCGTATTATTTTGCGGGAATAAAGCTCCATGAGGAAGGTCGGGATTACCGCCGAATTTAGATTTTCCTAAATCAACTTTTGACGCGGCGGAAGTGAGAATTTTTATTGCGGCTTCGTTAGAAAGGCTCTTTCTATTTTAGTAACTCCTAAATACAAACCCTCCGATCAAACACAGCGAACGCAGATCTTCGACATTACTAAACGTAGATGAAGAATTCGATCCTTGCAATCGAGTGTATAGAAATCCTACAGGACCTCTCGAAATATAAATGGAATTTCTCGATTTTCATTCGTTCTTCACTTTCGTTTTGAATGTATCTGCGAATAAAGCTACTATCATCATCGATTGAACTTTCTTTAATTTAAATAGGAAGCGTCTCCGCTGAGAACCTCGGAAATTTCCCAATTCCAAAAGAAGACTCGGGGTTGATCTGATTTTTCAAAAAGCGTTTCATGTGAAACGCGGTGTTCAGGGTCGGAACTCCGAGGGAAAATATAAAATCAAAAGGTCGCGTTCCGCTTCGAGATGGATGAGCTCAAATCACTTTAAGGACGACCAAGACTCGCGACTTGAATTTGTCATTCTCGATTCTTTTTTCTTCGAAACTCCATAAGATTTTGCTTGAACGGTTCAGAGAAATTGGATCAAACAACATCGACCTGAAATACGACGATGTCGTCGTATTGTTTTAGCTAAGATTGTAGCTTTAGGTTTCAAGAAGAAAGTCTCGAAACTCAGAGGAGCGCAAGAAAAACGGAAGACTATAACGCGGTTACACATCTCAACGATATACAATCGTTTCCCTCACTTCTAAGTTTTGAAGATACTAGAATTCCTAAACTTCAAAGAAAACGAATCGATCTCACAAATGTGTTTTTGAATCAGACTTGTAGAATTTCGATCACGCTCGGACGAATTCACTCATGTTTTCATGAGAATTTGAAACCACATTCGTCGTAAGTTCAAGCGGTGCTTATCAGAGCAGCGCGAAAAAGTTCTGATACTCGCACTGAAATACCCAAAGAGACTTTATCAAGACATAGCCAGAAAAGAAAAAGCCCGGTGTGTATCCGGGCTTTCGAAAAACGTTTCACATGAAACGCGACTCAGATCCGAGTTTTGGTCGGAACTCTAATCAGGTTGTTGGAATCCTTGTCGGTGTTCCAACCGCGACACAGTTACTTGCAGGAAAAATCTCAAACTCCAGCAATCATTGTTCCTGCATTCTCGATCGCGAACGAACAAAAATTAAGACGCTTCCGCCTCTTGTTTTCTTTTTCCTTTGATATGATACAACAGCAGATCGACATCGCTCGGATCCACACCGGAAATTTGAGAAGCCTTTTCCAAAGTCATAGGCTTATGAGTTTTCAGTTTCTGAATCGCCTCTTTCTTGAGTCCGGCAATCGATTCGTAGTTTATATCTTCCGGAATCGCAAGATCCAAATATTTATTCTTCCATTGAATCGTTTCAAGTTCTCGTTTGATATAACCTTCGTATTTGATTTCCATCTCGAGAATATTCTTCTCCGATTCCGACCAAGAGTTTACCTCAGGAAGCATAAACTCCACGTCTTCGATCTTAATCTCGGGACGCTTCAAAAAAGAATCCAACTTCATACCGAACTTGTAGTTCGTGATCCCCTTTTGATCTAAAAGATTTTGAAATTCGTCCGAAGGTTTGAGCGGAATCTGATAAATCTTTTCTCGAACCGAGTTTACTCTTTCGTAACGGTCCTTCATCCGATCATAACTTTCCTGATCGACAAGACCAAGTTCGTATCCGTATTTCATCAATCTCTGATCGGCGTTGTCTTGTCTGAGAAGAAGTCTGTGTTCCGCACGGGAAGTAAACATTCTATACGGATCTTCAACGCCCTTGTGAACTAAGTCATCTATCAACACGCCGATATACGATTCGCTTCTCTTGAACAACAAAGGATCTAAATTCTTCAGAGAATGAAGAACACTATAAGCTGCGACCAGACCTTGAGCCGCCGCCTCTTCATAGCCTGTGGTTCCGTTGATTTGCCCTGCGTGATAAAGTCCTTTGACCTTTTTCGATTCAAGTGTGGGTTTGAGTTCGGTCGGATCGACGTAGTCATACTCGATCGCATAACCGGGTCTTACGATTTCCGCATTCTCCAAGCCTTTGAGAGAACGCACTAACTTCCATTGAACTTCTTCCGGAAGACTTGTGGAAACTCCGTTGAGATAGATCTCGGTTGTTTCATATCCTTCGGGTTCGAGAAAGACTTGGTGCCGCTCACGATCCGCGAATCGAACCACCTTGTCTTCGATCGAAGGACAATAACGAGGTCCGGTGCTTTGAATTTGTCCCGAATACATCGGAGATAAACTTAAATTCTCATGAATGAGTTTATGAGTTTCGGCGTTCGTGTAAGTGATATAGCATGGAATTTGTCTGCGAGTGATCTTCTCCGTTGAAAAAGAGAAGGGGGAAGGATTTGGATCGCCGTCTTGAATCGCAAGCACACTCAAGTCGACCGAGTTCTTATGAATGCGCGGCGGCGTTCCTGTTTTCAATCTTCCCAATTTCAAATTGTATTTTGCCAAAGACTTGGAAAGCCCTTTGACGGTCGGCTCGCACATTCTTCCGTTTTCATTTTGATACGTTCCGATATGAACGAGGGAAGATAAGAATGTTCCTGTGGTTAAGATAACGTGGTTCGTATAAATTTCAAAACCGCGGCCTGTCTTTACTCCGACTACTTGATCGTTTTCGATGAGAAGTTCTTCGACCGTATCTTGACGCATCGAAAGATTCTTTTCCGCTTCAAGAGTATGTTTTACTTTCAGTTGATATTCTTTCTTCTCCGCTTGAGCGCGCGGCGCCCAAACGCTCGGGCCTTTGGAAGTGTTGAGCATCTTAAATTGAATTCCGGTGTTATCGATCACCTTGCCCATGATGCCGCCGAGTGCGTCGACCTCTCTCACCATATGTCCCTTAGCGATACCGCCGATCGCGGGGTTGCAGGACATCTGACCGATCGTATCCAAGTTCATCGTAATCAAAAGAGTTTTCGCACCACCTTTCGAAGCGATGTAAGCGGCTTCCGAACCCGCATGACCCGCGCCGACAACGACGCAATCAAAACGATTCGGGAAAAAAGATTGGTTCTTGGATTCGATCATCGAGATTTAACTTCCTGAAAATAAATTACTAATTTTAGAATGGGATGTTTCGCAACGTTCGGGCTTCGATCGTAAGATGAATCGACAGGAGACCCGATACATTGATTCATGGAATTATATCACTTATCAGGTTCCTGTTCTATGGCAGAATCCATCAAGAAACTATCCTATTTCGAAGGAAAAATCCTTCCTGAATCAGAAGCGAAGATCAGCATTCAAACACACGCGCTTCAATACGGAACCACCGTCTTCGGTGGACTACGCGGTTACTACGATAAAGACACCGATAACATCTATCTCTTTCGTATCTTAGACCATTATCAAAGACTGATTAACTCGACTCGGATCATGCAGTTGAAGTTGGATAAGACAAAAGAAGAATTGAGAGACATAACCCTCGACTTGATTCGTCAATGCGGTTACAAAGAGAACATCTATCTTCGTCCTTTCGTTTATACATCAGCGCTGCAACTTTCACCTCGCTTTCACGACGTTCCCACCGAACTTGCAATCTATATTCTTCAGTTGAACGACTACTTGGATACGAAGCGCGGATTGAAAACGATGGTTTCCAGCTGGAGAAGATTCGACGATGCCGTAATTCCAACCTTGTCCAAAGTCTCCGGAGGCTACGTGAACTCGGCTCTTGCAAAATCCGAAGCGGTTCAAAACGGATTCGATGAAGCGATCTTCTTGGACGCGAGAGGATTTGTAAGCGAAGGGTCCGCCGAAAACATCTTCTTAGTACGAGACGGAAAGATCATCACACCGGGAATCAATTCTTCCCTCCTTGAAGGAATCACAAGAAGAAGCGTTCTTCAGATCGCAAGAGACAACGGAATCGAAGTGATCGAAAGAGACATATCCAGAAGCGAACTTTATATCGCCGATGAAGTTTTCTTTTCGGGAACAGGAGTTCAAATCGCATGGGTTTCCGAAATCGATCATAGAAAAGTCGGCAACTCGGAGATAGGACCGATTACGAAAAAAATTCAAAGCCTCTTCTTCAATCTCGTAATCAATAAAGAAGAAAAATACAGACACTGGTTAACTCCGGTTTATTAAGAAGAATGTCATCCTCCGCGTTTCAGCTCGACGAGATCTTAGGACAAGAAGTCGCAATGACTTTTTTAAAAAGATACGTGTCGAAACCGGAGACCATCCCGCCTCTGTTGATCTTTCATGGACCCGATGGAACCGGAAAAGAATCGGCCTCGGAACGTTTCATTAAGAATGTATTATGTTTTGAAGGAACTTCTTGTGGAGTCTGCGCTTCGTGCAAAGCGTTCATGCACAACTCACATCCGGATTACATTCGTTTTCCCGAAGATAGCGGAAAGATCATACCGATCGGAAGCGAAGACAATCCGGAAGAATTTACGATTCGATGGCTGATTCGTTCCCGCTTAAACTACCGTCCTCATCTTTCCCGATTTCGTTTTATCGTTTTTCCCGACGCGTCGTTGATCGGTAACGAAGCCGAAACTGCCTTGCTCAAATCTTTGGAAGAAGCTCCTCCGTTTTCCAGATTCATCTTTATCGTAAACAACATCGACAAACTGAAAGAGACCATTGTCAGTCGAGCGATCTGTGTTCCGTTCCAATATTTGAACCAAAGTGATTTAAAAAAAATTCAGGCGAACATAGGATCAACCGCGCATCCGTTTCAAGGAGGAAGTTTAGTTTCTTCCGAATGTCCAACCGAAGTAATCGAACTCGTTCAGGAAAAAATCAAAGATCGATTGGAAACGCAGCTGGATCTTTTAAAACTAGAGTCGTGGATTCTTTCCTACAAGGATGAACATCCCGAATGGAAGGACAATTTTTCTTACAAGGAATTCTTAGAACTCGTAAGCCTTGTGTTGATCTACGAATATACGCGAACCGGTTACGAAAATAATCTCCCGAAGATCGAAGCGATCTTCGAATTTAAGGGAGAACTTCACAAAAGAATCACCGGAATCGATACGATCGCTCTCTCAAGACTCTTTTTTCGCCTTTCTCTCTAAAGTATATTCTATTTATTGAATATATTTTTGCGTAAAAATACGTTAACATGCGTTAGTCGGAACGGAGGAGACGGACACTTTACCCGTTGGTGACATAATTTATTATCCCTAACATAAACATCTCCTTTTTTTGGGGAGAGATTGCGATTCCGGAATTTTCATTTGAGTACAAGGCTTCTTCCAAAAATACTGTATTCTCATTCGTTGGTCTGCGGAACTCCGTAGACAAAGTGAAAAATCGTTTTATTCCATCGAAACGGAAAAGTTTTTTCGATTCGAATTCTTACATTCACTCTTTGAGTGCGTTTTTTGTTTTTATTATTTTCGGAGGAAGCGTTGAACCTGGTTTGGAACAAAATTTTGGAGGAAGTATCTAAGAAAATATCTCCTCAATACTATGAACGGTTCATCGATACTCTTAAATTAGAGACGCTTAACTCGGAAAAATGTACGATCATAGCTCCTTCTGCGACGATCAAAACTCACGTCGAAAGAAAATATCAAAACATTATCGAAAACGCCATCTTGGAAGCCTGCGGTGATAAGATTCCGGTAGAGATTTTGATCGAAACAAAGGCGGCTTCTCCGCTTCAAACGATTCTGGAAAAATCTTTCGATCAAAAAGATTTTCAATTCAATCCGGATTATACTTTCGAAACGTTTATCGTAGGCGACTGCAATCGTCTTGCTTATACGGCCGCGAAAGAATGCGTTCGTAAACCCGCTGAAATCAATCCGCTGTATTTATTCGGAAGCGTCGGCGTTGGAAAGACGCATTTGCTCCACGCGATCGGATCCGAACTCGTTAAAAAAGATCCTTGGAAGACCGTTTGTTACGTGGATATATCTTCATTTATGAACGAGTTTCGTTTTGCTCTTCAATCGAGAGAATTGATCGAAAGTTTTAAGATGAAATACCAGTCTTACAACTGTCTTCTCGTGGATGACATTCAACTTCTTTCCACAAATGCGGAAAAAACACAGGATGAATTCTTCGCTTTGTTTAATTTTCTTTTTGAAAGAAAAAGACAGATCGTAATCGCTTCCGACCGCCCTAGTTCCGAGCTTGCGATCCATGAACGATTGAAATCACGATTCGTAACCGGAGTTCAAGCAGACATTCAATATCCCGATCGCGAGATTCGCAAAGGAATCGTGACTCACCATTCTAAGATTATGGATCTCGGTCTAAGCGAAGATATTCTCGATTTTTTATCGGATCAAATCGAGGAAGATACGAGACTTCTTCTCGGGGCTCTCAACGATATTTATCTTTATAAAAAATCCTATTCTCTTCTTTTCCTTAACTTGGATAAGGTTAAGGAAATCGTAAAAAACCGTTTGTATCGGAAGAAGAACGTGGAGTTTTCCCACGATCGAATCATCGAATCGGTTGCGAAGGAATTCAATTTGAATGCCGCTGAAATTATGGGGAAAAGTAGAAAGAAGGAACTCATCGTTCCGCGTCATATTTGCTTTTATCTGTTGCACAGCATCTTCAAGGTAAACAAATCACAGGTCGGAAGATTGTTCCAAACACAACATACGACCGTGATTCATGGTGTCCGCAAAGCCGAGGAACTTCTTTCCAACAATAAGGAAATGCGGTTCTTAGTGGAGCGCATCAGTTCCAAATATAAACTTCAATAAGACCGAATTCTTTTCACGAGTTATTGTCGGTTTTATCTACTGTAAATAAACTGTTCATAAACCATCAAAGAATGGAAGAAAAAGATCAATAAATCTGTAAATAAGACATAATGCAAAATTACTGTCGCTTCAGAGTTGAAAATTGACTAAGAATTATGTCGGAAAAGAAAATTCTCTTTTCAAAAAAAATGAGACATATTTCCGTATTCTTTAGGAATAGAAATTTATGTACATATTTACAGGTACTACTCCTACTACTGTACAATAATAAGAAATCTATTTAATTAAGAAAGAATCTAGGAGAGACAAATTGAAAATCAAAGTCAATACATCGGAATTCTTAAAAGCGATTCACGCAGTGGAAGGTGTAATCTCCGCGAGAGAAATAAAATCTGTATTATCAAATCTTAAAATAGAAGCCGAAGGTAAGGAAGTATTTCTTTCCGCAACCGATCTTGAAATTTCCATTAAGACATCCGTGCCCGCTGAAGTGATGCAAGCGGGAAGTATTTCGCTGCCTGCAAAACAGCTTTCCAGTTTTTTCAAAACGATTCACTTTGAAGAAACCACTTTATCTTTGGAAGAATCCGACGGTGACTCTTCGATCGCTTATATCACGGACGCGTCCGGTAAGAACGATTATAAATCCAAAATCAGCGGAATGGATGCGGAAGAAATTAAAACGATTTCGAAAGTGAATCCCTCCCAAGTGTCTTCTTTTCCGAGTACATTGATAAACGACATGATCCGTAAAACTTCTTATGCGATCGCGCATGAAGATCAAAGATTTATCTTTAACGGTCTCTATATGATTCCCGACGGAAATAAACTGATCTTCGTTGGAACGGACGGAAGAAGACTTTGTAAGATCGAACGAAATCTTCCTTCTCCTTTGCAGTTCAAGGATTCTATCATCGTTCCCGCAAAGGCGATCCGCGAAATTTCCAAAATGATCGCGACTTCCGAAACGGGTAACATCGGTTTGATCGACAGTCAAATTTACGCTTCGGCGAATAACATAGAATTGTTGTGTAAGTTGATCGAAGGAAACTTTCCGAATTACGAACAAGTTATTCCTAAAAGTACGAAATTCTCCACAAGCATCAACAAAGAAGAATTTCAAGTTTCTCTCAGACAAGTTTTAACAGCTGCGGAAGAACCTTCTCGTCAAGTAAGACTGACATTCGGCAAAAACAATTTGAACTTGTTCGCGCAAACACTCGGCGCTTCGGAAGCGAGCATCAATAAACCGATCGAATATTCCGGCGACGAAGTTACGATCGCATTCAAAGGCGAATACCTCATGGATATTTTCAGATCGATCGACGACAACGAGGTTAAGATCGAATTCTCCGATTCAAGTTCTCCCGTGATTTTCAAAGATCCGTCCGATCCTGAATTCATTTCGGTCATTATGCCGATGAAGTTGTAAGGAATGTTTCTAAAACATCTCACACTTCAAAATTTTAGAAGTCACGAAGAACTGAGCCTGGATTTCGATTCCAGGCTTATTTTTTTTGTGGGCGATAACGGAGAAGGAAAAACGAATCTTCTCGAAGCCATTTGCATGTTGTCGTGGTTGAAAAGTTTTCGAGAATCCGAAGATTCCAATCTGATTCGATGGGGTTCTGAAAATTATTTTCTTAGAGGAAGAATCAAAGAAAATCAAAAGGAATCCGTTTTAGAAATCGGATTCACCGCGAAACCGAGCGTTAAACGGAAATTAAAATTCAATCAGGAAGAAGTCAAAAAAAGAACGGATCTAATCGGTAAGTTTATCACCGTTTTGTTGACTCCAATGGATTTGAAAATCATAGAAGGCGGTCCGGCTGAAAGAAGAAAATTCATCGACGCTTTTATTTCCTCATTCGATCCGTATTATCTCGACTCTCTCTTGGAATATAATAAAATCTTAAAACACAGAAACGCTCTTTTAAAAACGGGAAGTTCCGATGCTTCTCACCTTTCGATTTGGGATAAAAAGCTGATCGAAAAAGGCGTTTTGATTTTGAACAAACGGAAAGAAATCGTATCGGAATTGAATTCGTATTATCAGTCGAATTTGGATAAACTCAGCGGTGGGCGGGACGGTTTGGAACTTACATATAAACCGAACGTGCAAGACGAAGCCGAATTCTCCGAAAAGATCGGACGGAATTTAGGAAGAGATCTTCGATTGGGTTATACCTCCGTAGGAATTCACAGGGACGATCTTTTTATAGGAGCCGCGGATCGCGACATCACCGAGTTCGGTTCTCAAGGTCAAAAAAGGAGCACGGTAATTGCTTTAAAAGCGGCGACGTTCAATTATTATAAGAATGTTCTGAACACGACTCCGGTTTTACTCATCGACGACGTAATTCGCGAACTCGACGTAAAACGAAGGGAATATTTCGTGGATCTCGTGATCAACGCAGGCCAAGCGTTTTTTACGACCACGGATTTGGAAGGAATTCAAGATTATGTCGGTAAACTTGAAGATCAAAAGCAGATCTTTATGATCCGTCAAGGAACGGTTCAACCCATAGAATGAAAGACGACCTCATTTCATCCAAAAAAATCGAAACGTCGGAATTCCGTTCCATCTTAAATCAGATGGGAATCACCGAAGAGAATCTTCAGGAAAAAATTTCGCTTCATACGCTTCGCAATCGCTGGAAGGAAATCGTAGGTCCGGTCTTTGCTTCTCACTCCGAAGTCAATTCGATCCAATTCGGTAAGTTGAGAATTCTCGTTTCCCATAACGCTTATAAACAAGAATTACTTTTTTTACAAAACCGCATCTTAAGAGAGTCGGCGAGATTCCTGGGTAAAGGAACGGTTCGTTCGATTGAAATTTCCATCGGTAAACTGAGCGCTTCTTATCCTTCTTCTTCCGTGGAAACCAAGGAAAAAAAAGGCTTAGAAGGCAAAGAAGATTTAATCGCCATTCTTGAAAAAGAAACCGATCCGGAAGTTAAAAAACGCTACTTAGAGATTCTTCAATATCTTTGATAACTCGATGAATTTCCTTGCCTCCGTATGGATTTCAGGAAAACTATTCCTGAGGTCCGAAAAATAATGAGCCAAGAAGAAGCAAGCTACAGCGCCGGTCAGATCAAAATTTTAGAAGGTCTAGAAGCTGTTAGAAAGCGTCCGGGGATGTATATCGGAACCCAGGACGAAACCGGACTTCACAAAATGGTCTACGAGGTAGTCGACAACTCCGTCGACGAAGCGATGGCCGGACATTGTACCGAAATTAGAATCAGCATTTTACCGGATAACATCATCGAGGTTAAGGATAACGGTCGAGGAATTCCCGTCGACATTCACCCCGATAAAAAAATTTCAACGATCGAAGTCGTTATGACCATCCTTCACGCGGGTGGTAAGTTTGAAAACGACGCTTATAAAGTTTCCGGCGGTTTGCACGGGGTAGGGGTTTCCGTCGTAAACGCGCTTTCCGAATATCTGGAAGTCGAAGTTCACCAGAAAGGAAAATTTTATACTCAGAAATACGAGAAGGGGATTCCGGTTTCTCCCGTGGAAGCAAAAGGAGAATCTTCGGAAAGAGGGACCATCGTTCGTTTTAAGCCGGACTCTTCCATTTTTACCACGGTAGATTTTCAGTTCGACGTTCTTTCCGCGCGGTTTAGAGAATTAGCTTTTTTGAATAAAGGATTGATTCTGATCGTCGAAGACCGCAGACGCGGTTCCGAAGGGGAGAATCTTTTACGGAACGAATTTCAGTTTTCCGGCGGGATCGTTTCTTTCGTGGAGCATATCAACGAAAACAAACATCCGATGCACAAAGTGATTCACTTTGAACGGAACAAAGACGATGTTTTGGCCGAAATCTCGATTCAATATTCCGAAACTTATACGGAAAACATTTTCTGTTTTACCAATAACATCAACAACAACTTAGGCGGAACCCACTTAGAAGGATTTCGTGCGGCTCTCACGAGAACGTTGAACGACTTCTTAAAAAAAGACACGGTTCTTTCCAAAAAACATCCAACCGGACTTTCCGGCGAAGACGTAAAAGAAGGATTAACCGCCGTTATCTCGATTAAAATTCCTCAGCCTCAGTTCAATTCTCAGACAAAAGAGAAGCTGGTAAACGCGGAGATCAAAGGGATCATGCAAACCTTGAGTTCGGAAGGTTTAACTTTGTTCTTTGAGGAAAATCCGAACATCACGAAAAAGATATTAGAAAAATGTATTCTTTCCGCAAAGGCAAGAGAAGCCGCTCGTAAAGCGAGAGACTTAACCCGAAGAAAAACGGTTCTCGAAGGAGGAGGTCTTCCCGGTAAACTTGCGGACTGTTCCGAAAAAGATCCCGCCCTTTCGGAGATCTATCTGGTCGAGGGTGATTCCGCAGGCGGTTCCGCTAAACAAGGAAGAGATCGAAACACACAGGCGATTCTTCCGCTCAAAGGAAAAATTCTCAACGTAGAAAAAGCGAGATTGGATAAGATTCTTTCCAGCGAAGAAATTCGCGTCTTAGTTTCCGCATTGGGAACGGGAATCGGCGAGGACGAATTCAACATAGATAAAATCCGTTATCATAAAATCATGATTATGACCGACGCGGATATCGACGGTTCACACATTCGCACGCTTCTACTTACATTCTTTTTTCGTTATATGCGGCCTGTGATCGAAAAAGGGTATCTCTATGTCGCGCAGCCGCCTTTGTATCTGATCAAACACGGTAAGAATTCGACTTACGTTTACTCGGATAAAGAAAAAGAGGAATTATTAAAAACGGTCGGAACGGAAAAAGTAGTCATTCAACGATACAAAGGTCTCGGTGAGATGAACCCGGAACAACTCTGGGAAACTACGATGGATCCTTCCAATCGGGTCGTACTAAAAGTGAAGTTGGACGATTTCGTGGAAGCGGAAGAAACGTTCAACATTCTGATGGGCGACGAAGTTCAACCGAGAAAGCAGTTCATCGAAGTCAATGCGGCTAAAGTCGCAAACTTGGATCTTTGATCCGAAGGGAATTTCGAAATGAGTCAAGAGATGGAAAACGAAACAAAAGTCCTGAGTTATAATATCGCCGGAAAACCCGATATCGCGGATGCGTTGAAAAACGGCGTGCGTGTTATTCCTGTAGAAATTGAAGATCAAATGAAAGAAGCGTATCTCGGATATGCGATGTCCGTGATCGTCGGCCGAGCGCTTCCGGACGTGAGAGACGGTTTAAAACCGGTTCACAGAAGAATTCTTCACGCGATGAACGAACGCGCGTGGAGAAGCGATCGTCCTTACGTAAAATGCGCGAAGATCGTGGGGGAAGTGATCGGTAACTATCACCCGCACGGGGACGCTTCGGTTTACGAGGCCCTCGTAAGAATGGTGCAGGATTTTTCTTTGCGCGTTCCTTTGATCGACGGACAAGGAAACTTCGGTTCCATCGACGGTGATAACCCGGCGGCTTACCGATATACGGAAGCTCGACTCGAAAAGGTTGCGGAAGAATTATTACGCGACATCGAAAAAGAAACGGTAAGCTTCTCGCCCAACTACGATGATACGAAACAGCAGCCCGACGTTCTTCCCGCAAACTTTCCGAACCTACTTGTAAACGGTTCTTCCGGAATCGCGGTGGGAATGGCTACGAATATTCCTCCGCACAATCTCAAAGAGACGATCGACGCCGTGATTGCGGTGATTCGCAATCCGGAGATTACGATTCCTGAAATTCTTAAAATCGTTCCGGGACCGGACTTCCCGACTTCCGGAATCATCATCGGCGGAGAAGGTTTAATTTCCGCCTATACGACCGGAAAAGGTTCGATTCGAATCCGTTCCAAAGTGGAAATCGAAGAGAAGAAGAACGGAAGAGAAGTGATCGTCGTCACCGAAATTCCGTATCAGGTAAACAAGAAGGTCCTTCTTGAAAAGATCGGAGATCTCGTTAACGATAAACAGATCGAAGGAATTTCCGAAATCCTGGATCTTTCGGATCGGAAAGGGATTCGAGTCGAAATTCATATTAAGAAAGACGCAAATGCTCAGGTCATTCTCAATCAGCTTTATAAGATGACCCAGCTTCAAGTGAGTTACGGAATCACGATGCTCGCGATTCTCGATAACAAACCTAAGATTTTCAATATTAAGGAAATCTTAACCGCGTATGCGGCTCATAGAAGAGAAGTCATCGTAAGAAGAACTCAGTTCGATCTGGATAAAGCGGAAAAACGCGCGCATATCTTGGAAGGATTGAAGATCGCTCTCGAAAATATCGAAGAAGTGATCAAAGTAATCCGCGCTTCCAAAAATCCTCCCGAAGCGAAACAACAATTGATGATTCGTTTCAGTCTTTCCGAAGTTCAGTCGGATGCGATTCTCGAGATGAGACTGCAAAGACTCACTTCCCTCGAAGTTCAGAAAATCATCGACGAATTGGAAGAAGTCAGAACTTTGATTGCGGATCTGAAAGACATTCTCGCAAAACCTTCTCGCGTAAGCGAAATCGTTTGCACCGAACTGCAAGAGGTCGGCGACAAATACGGAACGAAAAGAAAAACGGAAATCTCCATTGAAAGTATCGAAAGTTCTTCGTTTAACGCCGAAGACTTAATCGCCGACGAAGAGATTGTGATTCAAATCACTTACGATCAGTTCGTAAAACGTCTTCCGATCGATACGTTCAAACGGCAAAAACGCGGCGGAAAGGGAATTCAAGGTCTTTCTCAAAAACGCGACGACGTGATTAAAATCATGAAGGCCGCGATGACGCACGATAGCATCATGTTCTTTTCCAATATCGGAAAAGTGTACGTGATGAAGGCTTACGAGTTGCCGATCGCGTCCAAAGAAGCGCGCGGAAAATCGCTCAAAGCGATCATCAATTTGAGAGAAGACGAATACGTTTCTTCCGTCTTTACGTTCCGCGGAGAGGATATGGAAAAGGATCTTCTGCTGGTAACAAGACGCGGTTTTATTAAACGAATTCAGCTGAAAGAATTTTCCAACGTAAAAAAATCCGGGATCATCGCGATCGGTCTAAGAGACGGAGATGACCTGATCAAAGTGGAAGCGATCGAAGATAAGGATGAAGTTATGATCTTCTCCAGAAAAGGATTGGCGCTTCGTATAGAAGGGAATAGTATTCGAGCGCAGGGAAGAACCGCAAGCGGTGTGACCGGTATGAGACTCTCGGAAGACGATGCGATCGTAGGTCTTAGTAAATTTAAAGAAGGCGAAGATATTTTCGTCGTCTCCGAAGAAGGTTACGGAAAACGTCTCGGCTTTGAAGAATTCGCCGCAAAAGGAAGAGGCGGTAAGGGAATGGCCTATCTCAAAGTTACCGATAAAAACGGATTCTCGGTAGGAACCGGTTCTGTCGGAAGCGAAGACGAAATTATTCTGATCACTCAACAAGGAATGACGATTCGTATCAACGCATTCGATATTTCTAAATTAGGTAGAACCGCTGTCGGCGTTCGTATCGTGGACTTAAAGGACAACGATAAGGTGCAGGATTTTACGGTTCTCGGAGAAAGTTAAGCCTATGATTCAAATCGGAAACGTCTCGATCCCGGGGAGAATTTCTCTTTCTCCCATGGCGGGAATTTCCGATTCTCCGACGCGCAGAATCTGCAGAGAATTCGGCGCGGCATTTTCTTATACGGAATTCGTAAATACGGACGAAATCGTTCATCGCGCATCGAAGGCGTTGAAGATGTTTCGTTTTGATCCGGAAGAACGTCCTGTTACGTTTCAAATTTTCGGCAATCGTTTGGAGATCATCGCCGAAGCCGCGGAAATCATCCAAGAATTAAAACCTGATATCATCGATTTGAACATGGGTTGCTCTACTCGGAAAGTTTCGCTGCGGGGAGCGGGAGCGGGTCTTTTGAGAAGGCCGATCTTAGCCGGAAAAATCATCGAAGCGATGAAAAAACGCGTAAGCGTTCCCGTTACCGCAAAGATTCGAATCGGCTGGGATTCCGAAAGCCGCAACTATGTCGAAGTCGCAAAAATTCTGCAAGAATCGGGAGCGGATGCGTTAACGGTTCACGGACGCACCAAAGAAATGGCTTATACCGGTTTGGCGGATTGGAATGCGATCGCCGAAGTAAAAGCGAACGTAACGATTCCCGTTTTCGGAAACGGAGACATCAAAAGTTTCGAGGAAGCGAATTTTAAAATCAAAGAATACGGTGTCGACGGAGTTTTGATCGGAAGGAATGCGATCGGGAATCCTTGGATTTTTTCCGAAATCAAAAAAGAAGATTTATCTTGGAGCGAAATCTCCGCGGTGATTTTAAAACACCTCGCTTGGATGGTCGAAGATTTCGGAGAAGAATTCGGTCTTGTTCTATTTAGAAAACATCTCGTGAAATATTTATCCGGTCTTGAATTCGATCCGTCCTGGAAATCCGAATTACTGGAACTTAGGGAATGGAATCGTTTCGAAGACGTTCTACTTTCCGACAAAAGACGCAACGTTGTAGCCGCGATCTAACTTCTTCCATTATTTCTTGACTAAATTCTCCGCGAGCTTAAAAACTTCGAGAAACGGAGAAACACTGTATGAAACACATAAAGTTATTCTTAATTCTTTCTTTTGCTTTGCTGATCATGATCGGATGTAAAAAGGAAGAAAAGAAGCAGGAAGCGCAAATCTTAGGGACCCGATTTGCGAATTTCGATCAATGGATTTATAAAGTCCCTGGTTCGGATAAAAAAGAAGATCAAGTCAGTCTTGTTTACGGAATGGAAGAAGTAACCGGTTTGGAAACCGTCGATGCGGAAGTCGCAACGAAGAAAGGAACGTCCACCGTATCATTCATCAAAGTTAAAACCGTAGAAAACAAAGAAGGGTATGCGCCCGCTAAGAATTTCTCTGAAAACGTTTATTTCGTTTTGAACGACTCGGATGACGCATTCGTAAAACCGACCATCACGGCCAATACGAAAGGCAAGTTGAAACGGGGAATGTATTGTTTGGAACAGGAAGTCATCGGAGAATTCTCCAAAGTGACTTGTTACGATTCCATTTTAACGGAAGATAAGTTGAACAACTATTACGACGTTTGGATCAAAACGGTATCGGCTTCTTTAAGCAAGGACGCTCTTCTGGGAGAAACGGTTAAACTGTTGAAGAAATCCAGCCAAGAGCTTTCCAGATACAATTCGGTTTCAGACGAGGAAAAGAATAAGATCATTCAAGTTGCGACGGAATCTTTGAAAAAGGCGGCGTCTAAGCAGGATGAATTCAACGCGGACATAAATACTCTTGCCGCAAAGTTCGGCATCGTTCTTCAATAATCCAAAAGGAAATAAAAAACCCCGCTGTTGAAGGCGGGGTCTGTAAGCAAAATAAGCTTTTTATAACTCAGCTTATTATTGTTTGTTGGAAACCTCTTGAGCTTTCGCAACGAGAGCGTCTTTTCCACCAGGAAATTTTGCGTAAATTACGCACTGACATTCTTCCCAGTTGTCTTTAGAGATGTCTTTTGGATCGGAACCGGAACCGGTTGCTTTACACTCGTAAACCCCAACTCCTTTTACAACACCTTGAGATTGAGAAACGATTACGGATGCAGTTGCTTCACCGTCGGATACTCCGGATGCTGCTTCTACAGTTTCACCAACCATCTTTTTCACAACGTCAGACGCACCTTGAAGTCTAGAAGCTTCGCGGCAAGTCGATTGCATCATAGCTTGGCTTTTCTTAGCTACTGCTTTAGCGGATGCTCTGGAGGAAAATTTAATATAGTACCAGTCTTTTGGATTAGTATCTCTTGGTGTTTTTCCGTCGTTTCTTTGCTCTGGAGGTCCACCCCATCCTTCGAATGTCCAACCGCCATCACCTACAGATGTTGCGTCTTTTTGTCCGGTGTCAGTGCTGGAGCAAGCTGCAAAAATCATCGTTGCTACAGATAGAGCGATAAGTCTATTGATCATTATTTTCTCCTTGATCTACTAAATGAAAAAAACTAATACTTCACGGAGTTTATGCAACTCATTTTTTAATGAGTTGCTTTGAATCGAGGAATTCTCATATTAAATTATAAAACCGATTTGCGTCGCACTAAGTCATCCATGTTCAGAAATTTATTTTTTTTTCTATGTTTCGTGACTCATCCACTCTTCTCCACGAGTATAATTTTCCTTCCGGGTAAGGTGGATGGAAATCTGCCGGCGACTTTGGAAAGAATCGACGACAGATCGCAAGAAATTTCCAAATTTGGCGCGTTTTACGCAAACTTGCTTTTGAGAGCCAAGGTTGATACGACCGAAAGGATTCCCGACAAAGAAATTTTCAGCAAATTCCGAAACGCTCGTTTTGGAAAAGAGGACTTCTCCAGGGTTTGTTCCGAAATCCGCGCGGACTTTTTAGTTCGAGATGAAATTGGCTTCCAAAACAATGTATCTTTGGACCGCATCGTCTACAATTGCGCGCAAAAGCAATTGGATGAATTTCATCTTACGGAAAAAAACGATCTTTTCTATTTAATGCGATCCATGACGGAACGCTCCTTTCCCTGGATTCCCGCTAAAAAACGGCAAATTTCGAATTCTTCATCTAAACAAGTCCCGAAAGAATTTATTTTCGTAATTGATCTTTCCCCTTCGTTTCAAAGAGAAAGAGAGGAACTGATCCAGTTTATAAAAAACGCGTCTTGGGATTCTATGACAGGAATTCGGATCGTTACGTTCGGAGAAGGGAAGGTTTCGATTCTCCCTAAAGCGACATCGTTGAACGAACTTCGCTCTCAAATTGCGGGTTTAAAGTCATACGGAAAAACCAGTTTGGAAGACGTATCCGAAGCGCTTTTGAGTGTGCGAAGAACTTTAATGCAGTCGGGAAATAAATTCCAAGGCATTCACGACATAATCATTCTAACGAATGCAAAAGGAAAAATTCCGAATCCGACATTGTCGTCCGCAATGCAAGACTTACAATCCGCTGGTTATGGAATCAAAGTATTCACCTCCCCGTATTTTTCGGTTATGCAAACTCAGTTTTACAAAGGAATTCTTTCGAAAGGAAGTTTCTTTGATATTACGTACTTCCGACGCGTCAGCACCGCGAAGGATTCCAAAACCCTCTTGTTCCGAGGAAGACAAATCTACTTCACTTACGCAGACGTGACTCCGAGCCAAACGGTCGCAGAATCTTCTTTGAATAAGGTTTCGTATTCGGGCAAATATGCGGAATCCGAATCGATCAACCCTTTGAATTTTACCGAAATCTATTCCGATTTGACCGGAGACAAGATTCTCACGGCTGAACCGTTGCAGGACAATCTTTCCTTTTTACTTTCCCAAGCCGTGTTTAAGGATGAATTTAAGAGTGATGGCGGCGCCGAAGTTTTGGTAAAATCGGGGGAAAAAGCGTTTTGGATTTCGTTGCCGGTCGGGTTAAAGGCGCCGCAGGTCGACGAACAGATCGCTTATCTAACGACTTATGTTCCATCAGGAGGTTCCGTGGACGGAGTTTCGAACGTTGCGAATTTAACCGAAACGTATAAGACTTCTCCTTCTCAAATTCTGGAATGTACGCCGATTCAAGTAAGAAATTATTTTCAGAATACGAATAAAAGTTCTTTCGATTGTATTGTCCGAGGTAAAGTTCTCCAGGTCAAAGGATTATAAACTTTTTGTAGGGTCATGGATTCCGAAGAAAACATTTTTATCAGCAATGCTTCGAATTCGATTAAGATCTTGAATCGACTCAAGTCGTTGTCTCAGAATAAGATGCCCCTCTTTGTCACGGGAGGTCCGGGCAGCGGTAAAACGTTTGTTTCTTCTTTGATCGCGAATTTATCCGGTGAAAATCCCAAAGTCGTCGTATTAGATTACAATAGCGCGGAAACGGAAACGGCGTTGAATTCGATTCTTTCCGACGATCAAAACACCTACTTCGTTTTAAAAGACTTCCACGATTTCCCGAAAGAACTTCAGGCCTTTTTGTTAAAGCGACTTCGCGAAAACCGATCCAATTCGCGCTTCATCTTTCTCTCCGGTAAAGAATGGAAACAGAAACTGGATGCGGGACAAATCCTGGAATCCCTCTACTTTGAAATTTCCAATTTTCGTTTGGATCTTCCCGATCTTCGAGAGAGAAAAGAGGACATTCCCCTTTTGATTAAACACTTCCTCGAAACTCTTTCCGAAAAATACAAACGGAAGGAAGTTCGTCTCAGCGAAAAATTATATCAGCTTTTGCTAAACTACGATTTTCCGGGAAACGTTCGCCAGTTGAAGAATCTTCTGGAAAGTATGGTTTCCCTGTTTGCGGTCCGGGTTCTGGACGTAAAACATCTTCCGCCGCAAATGTTCGAAACGTCGTACGTTTATCCCGAATTTATCGAAGTGAAAACGGGAATTCCATTGAGGGATTACGAACGGGAAATCATCAAAAAGAACCTTATCCTTGTGAACGGAAACCGTGAAAAGGCCGCAAGAATTCTCGGGATTTCGGAAAGGACGATTTACAGAAAAATTATAGAATTCGGTCTTTCCGGCGAAGCTGAAGGAAAAAATCCTCCATCCGTCGATTGAAATAAAATTCCGCCCCTTCCTTTTCCGCACCGGTCTTGATTCGGATATTCATCTCTATCATAAAATCGTAAAGTTCTCCGATGATCTTATCGGAAAAGAAAGTCGCTTCTTTTCGAAGACGATTCCGCACGAAATTCTTTCTTGCGGGACTGTAGGATTGTATATCGAGGTATTCGTAAAATTCCTCGTCCGAAAGAGTCGCTTCGTACTTTTTCGAAATGATTTTGTATTTGCGGAGCTGATCGATTCTTTCCTTTAAGATCATAAAAAACAACAGCAGCGAATCTCTTCCGCTTTGATATTTTCTCAATTCTTTGAAAAAACGAATCCGATCGGATTCCATAAAAAAATCCACAAGACCGGAAGAATTGAATTCTCCGCTGAATAATAAAACGTCTTCCACGTCCTGTTTGGTGAACGTTTTTTTTACGAGATAGAGTTTGAGTTTGGAAAGTGATTGGAGATAGGCGCCCATGGAAGGAGGAATTTTATGAAGAAACTCGTCCATCGCGTCTTCGTCGAGTTGAACTCCGATTTCCTTACAGGCCTGTAATAGGCCGCCTCGCGTTTCGTTCGGATAAAAGTTTTTCGTTTTAATGAGGTTCGCTTTTCCGCCGAAAATCTGCAGAACCTTGCTCGGAACTTCCCAGTGATTGTAATGAACCAAAAGTTGGATCGAATCCGGAAAGTTCGAAAATTGTTTTTGAAGCGATTCGTTGTTCTTTCCCTTTCCGCCGGAGATCGGTTTAAAAAATTCCAATCCCGATTTGATGATGAATAATTTCCGGTTCGAAAACATATCCAAGTTGAACGCTTCGGACTGAAATCGTTCAAAGTCGCCCGGCTCGGATACGAAGATTACGATCTCGAACGGTTCGCCGGTTTTACGGATCGATTCCTTATATTTCTCCGCAAGAATTTCGAACTCATAGGATTCTTTGGCTGCAACGAAGACGATCTGCGGTAAATTCTTACTCCAATCGGCAAGGAATTCTATGGAATTTTTATATTCTTTGGTTTTGGTCGCCATTCTATGAAAGCCGTAAATCGGTTCGGTTCTCTAAAAAATCCGAAGAATCGATTAAGCTGTCGGATCGATTCTCCGAAGATTAGAATATGAATATCAGTTCCGGAGTCCAGAGGATTTCTTTTCCGAACGAGGCTTTGACGTATGTCAGCCCGGTCCGTATGGGCGGAAAAGTGCAAGCCGTGGAACCGGTGCGTCGAGAGGATTTCGTAGCGGACCGCAGTTTTCCGGGAAAGAATCTCGCTTCTCCTCCGAAAGGCGATTTGCCCACAACCCGCGGAAGTCTGATCGACTTTTACGCGTGATTTCCTTTTAAATACTTCTTCCAAAGTTCGTGGTATTGAAAGAACATCCGGATCGGAAATCCGAGGATGTTCGTATACGATCCTTCAAAACCGAAAACCGGTCCTTCCTTATCCTGAACCCCGTAACTACCGGCCTTATCAAACGGAGAATACGTTTCGATGTATTTTCGGATTTGATCGTTGTTCCAAGTATGAAACTGGACTCGGGAAGAATCGAATGCGAATTGTTCGAGTCCTTGATCGTAAATTCCTAAGCCGGAATAAACCAGATGTGATTTGCCGGAAAGTTTTCCGAGCATTTCCATCGCTTCGGAAACGGTTTCGGGTTTCTGTAGAATGCGATTGTCCAGAACGACGATCGTGTCGCAGGAAATCAAAAGCTCGTCTTTGGAACGAGTTCCTAACTTTGCCAATGAAATTCGTTTGAGATATTCGAGAGGACTTTCACCCGGAAACGCGGTTTCGTCCACCTCTTCCGGTTCGACCCTAAAATCGAGATCCAAAGATTCCATGACGTATTTTCTACGCGGGGACCTGGATCTGAGAACGATCATAGATCCACAGTTTGAGAAAAGCCTTGCTTTGCACCCGTTTTCCTGTCGATATTGGTAAGGATGAAAAAGAATCGGCTTATTTCCCGGATGAAACTCGGATTCGTAATTTTTCTAACCGTTCTTACCTGCAACGTTTCGATTTTTGCGCAAACCGCTTCGAATGAAACGAAAGATCCGAAAGACAAACAAAAGATTCAATCCGATCGTGAATTGATCGAAACGGGAAAACTCGAATCGATCCGTAAAAAAGCGTATCTCGGTTTGAAAGGAATCCGGGTTTCTCTTTTGAATTTCGGTAAGAAGCAGGATCTTGATAAACTCGCTTCCGACTACGGTCAGGCAGAAACTTTGTATATCAAAGCGGAATATGGAAATGCTAGCACAGCGTTTGAAAACATCTTTAAAACGATCGTTCCTTTGGAAGAAACCATTCGCAAGGATTACGAAAACAGAACGATTCAACTCGGTCAGGAGTTGGCCCCTCAAATCGTGGCGATCCGGTTGGACGGAAAAAACAAAAACCGTGCGATTCTTCCCGTATTAGAAAAATATTATGTACGTTTCGGGGAAACTTCCAAGACCTCTACAAAAGAGTTGGAAAAAGGAGAACGAACCTCCGCGCTTTATTATCAAAGACAATCGCTTCTGGCGTTATATCAGGCTAAGATTCTTTTGGGAAAGAGCGAGGATTCTACGCTTTCACTTTCCGATAAGATTTCCAAAAACAGGATTCTCGATACGGATTATCTCAAATCGGAAGAATTGATTTACTGGGACGACGTGGAAGGACGATTGAATTCCGAAGCGGAAGAAGAAAGAAAAAAAGACAGAGTAAAAACCCTTAAATCCTACGAATGGAGATTGGGTATTTCCGCCGGAAAACTGCAAAAGGACGGAGAATCGAAAAATCCCGATTCTTCTCAAACCCCTGCGGCACCGAACAAAACAAAACCTTAATATTGAAACGGCCATGATGATTCTTTCCCGCTCTAATAAAATTCCGATCCTTCTTTTGATTCTTTTTACGTTCTCTTCCTGCAGAAGAGGAAGTTTTGATCGAGTCAAAGAATCCACGTTTCAATATTTCTGTAAGGAATATCTAATGTTCTGCGATAAGATCGTAACGAAGATCGACATGTTCGACTGCGATCCTTTGCACAACACGTATGAAAGCGACGGAGCGCATTATATCAACCGGGACGTTCTTGTGGATGACCTTACGATTGAAAAAGAGGAAAAAGGAACGGAAATCTTCGATCCTTATTCCGAAAAAAAACCTAAAAAAGAAAAAACAAAGGACACAAGTTCGGACTTCGGAAAAAACATTCGAATCGATTCGCGTAAACTCATCCGTACGTTCGATACGGAACGAGGAAAAAAACCATCGATTGAAAACGGCGGCGAATCCATCGAAGAAATCCGGCCTTGTTATCCGGTAAAACCAAACTACAATCAGGAGTGATCCATTGAGTGATTTATTCAACGTTAAAGGCAAAACGGTTCTCGTAACCGGATCCACTCGCGGGATCGGAAGACATTTCGCGGAAGGTTTTAAAAATGCGGGAGCGATCGTTTACGGAACCGGTTCTTCGGAAGAATCCATCAAAAAATTCGAAGGATCTGGAATCAAAGGGTTTGCGGCCGACATTCGTCAACCGGATGTGATGGCTCCGATCATCGAATCGATCGTAAAAGAACACGGTAAACTCGACGTGTTGGTGAACAACGCAGGAATCGCATCCAATAAACCCGCAGCTTTTTTAAAAGAAGACGAGATCGAATCCATCATTCAAACCAACTTTACCGGCGTATTCCGAGCTTGTGCGGCCTATTACAAAATTCATAAAAAGAAAGGCGGGAATATTATCAATATTGCATCTATTCTCGGGATGAGAGGGACCAAATTCGCTTCGGTGTATTCCGGAACGAAAGGCGCCGTGATCAATATGACTCGCGCGCTTGCGGTCGAGTGGATCGGCTCCGGTTATCGTGTGAACGCGATTTGTCCGGGTTTTATCGACACGGATATGACCGAGATGATTAAAGAAAAGCCCGATGTGATGGAACAAATGCTGAACGCGATTCCGATGGGAAGGCTCGGAAAACCGGAGGATTTGGTCGGAGCTGCGATTTATTTCGCGAGCGACGCTTCCGCGTATGTTACCGGACAAACGATCGTCGTCGACGGAGGAATCACCGCCGGGCTCTGAAGCAGTCTAATATTCATGATTCTTTCCCTGCACCCGATCAATCCGGAAAAAAGAAAACTCCAACAGATTTCAGACAAATTGTTGGAGGGAAAGGTTTATATCTTCCCGACCGATACGGTTTACGCGCTCGTCGCAGATTCCCAATCCAAAACGGGCGTCGAAAAATTATACGATCTGAAGAATATTCCGAAAAACCAACCCCTCTCTTTGATTTGTCCGAACATTTCCGTAGCTTCGAATTACATCGAATATTTGCCGAATGACGCTTTCCGTTTGATGAAAAAAATCACGCCCGGTCCGTTTACGTTTATCACGCGCGCAAACAAACATCTTCCCCGTGTTTCCTTTTCCAATCAGAAGGAAAAACAAATCGGAATTCGGATTCCGGATGCGATCTATTTGCAAGAATTGATGAAGATTCATCCGAATCCTTTGACTTCAACGTCCGTTTTCGCAAATGACGAGTTTATCATCGAAGTGGAATCGCTCGAGGAGATTTACGGGTCCCGCGTGGAAGGGATTATCGACGGTGGAATCGTGGAAGTAGAATTATCGACGATCTTGGACGTCACCGGAGACGAAATGACGATCGTCCGCGAAGGCAAAGGCGCCGAACTTCTGTAATCCGGTTTGCCTCGCCGACAAACCCATCCTTCATACAACCCCGTTCTACGAAAAAAATTCTTTCTGAAATAATTTTCCTAAAAATCGAAAAGTGAAAAAAGTATAGAAAGTCGGAAGAGTTTCGTCTGTTTTTAATACGACATCCGATACTATGGATGAATCAATTTTGATGGGCGCATTTTTATGAACCGATTTTTTTACCTTCTCTGCGCCCTTCCGTTTTTCTATCACTGCGCCGTAAAATCCATGGAGAACGTATGCGATATCAGCGGTTCTCTCTTTTATAAAACCTTGTTTTTGAATGCGGTCGTTTCCGGGAACGCAAACGTATGCGGAGCCCAGATCGGTTTGCCTCAACCGAAAATTTTGAACCTAAGTTCCAAAGCTCTTTTGAACACGGGATTCTTGGTCGGAGAAATGGATGCGAGTATGTCCGGTGTGCAGGTTTCTTTGGACGGCGGTCCGTTTTTAGACGCGCAGATTTCCGGAACGCAATGGAAATTTCAACTGCCCGCGGCCGGAGTTCCGTCCACCATTCCTTCTACGGGAGTTTGGAAAGATTGGAGTTTGCATACGATCTCTGCTCGTTCGGTTTTAGGTTCGAACACTTCTTTGCCGGTTTCCATTTCGGTTCAAAAAGGAAACAATAAAGATATCGATGGGGATGGTTATCCGGACGCGTTGATCGGTTCGCAGGCTGCAAACAGAGTACGGGCTTATCTTTCGCTCGGAAAAAGCCGCGGTTTAAGTTCCGCAGTTACTACCATCAACGGCGCGAGCGGTCTCGGTTATTCCGTCGCGCTCGGTGATTTTGACGGAGACGGATATGCGGATGCCGCAGCTGCAGGCGCCGGTTCGAACTTTGCATTGTATCTTTCTAAAGGCGCATCCGCCCCGGGTCTTTCGACTACAACCACCAGTCCAACGACGGTTGGAAACGGAATTCTTAATTTAACGGTCGGCGATATCAATGGAGACGGCTTTTCCGATTTGGTTGTCGGTTCACCGTATAACGCGGGAAATATCGGAAACGTTTATACTTTCTTATCCAACGGGATCATCGGACAAGGGGTTTCCTTTCAACAGCAATTGAACAATCCGGCCGTTGCAGGAAGCACGCAATTTTACGGTTATGCGGTCGCGCTCGGCGATGTGGACGGTGATGGTCGATCGGATGCGATGATCGCTGCAGTCGGCTCGTCGCAGCTTGGGGCCAGCTTCGTATATCTTTCCCAAGGGAATAATTATACAACGTACTCTCAAACATTTCCGGGAACCACATCGAATCAGTGGTACGCGAATTCCATCTTTGCAACGGATATCAATCGAGACGGTCTTTCCGATATGATTGTCGGTGCCTATCAAGAACCGAGTTTTGCGGGTTCGCCGGGGAGGATTTATGTTTATAGCTCCACTGCAGGAATTCTCTCCAACGTGGTAAACAGCCCCGTTGTCGGAGTTGCCGCTTCCGCAACGGGAACATCGGTAGGGACCGGTGACATCAACGGCGATGGATTCTTGGATCTCTTCGGAGGCGGTTATACATATACAGGCGCTTTTCCCAATCAAGGGGTTGTTTTGACTTTTTTATCTATGAGCAGCGGCGGAATCAGTTCGACTTCCCTAAATCTTTTAACGAATCCCGTGAACATGGGCGAAATGGGAATGTCTATTGGATCGGCGGACATAGACGGGGACGGTTTTAGCGATGCCTTGCTCGGTGCGCCGAGTTCCGTTGGAGGAACGAACATCGGAAACGTATATCTCTATTTTTCCGAGGGTGCGACCGGATATACGAGCGTTCCTCAAACGATGACCGATCCGGATGGCACGGGAACATTCGGAAGTTCGGTGGACTTATAACTATTTAATTTGTTTTTTCCATTCTTCTTCTTTAAAACCCACAAAACCGAAACCGTCTCCAAGCACGAAAGGACGTTTTACTAAGTTTCCATTTTTGGAAAGAAGTTCCAATTGTTCATCGACGGACATGGACCCGAGTTTGTCTTTGAGTCCCATTTCTTTGTAATCTCCGCCGGAAGTGTTGAAGAGTTTTTTCGATTCGTTTCCTACGTACTTCAACATCGTTTTGAGTTCGGTTTTTTTCGGAGGGGTTTCGCGAATCGGAAGAACTTCCAATTCCACTTTTTTCCCGGAAAGAAATTTGAGAGCGTTGCGGCAAGTGCTGCAGTTCTGATACTGATAAACTTTGAGTTTCAAGATGTTTCTCCGTAATCGAGCCTCTTCGATCGCATGCGGAGGTCAAGTTTTCCCGAGGATTTTTATGGGAAAGGGAGAATCTCGTTTTGCCGTAAAGCACGGGTTTGTCCGAAAGCGATTTCCGACCGAAGTGATCTCCTTCTTTAATGGAACGGATTCGGCTTTTTAACGCGTAAAATTCTTCCTTTCGTCGAAAAATCTTTTCGTTGAAATGCTCGATTTTAACCGATAGGATTCTTACAGGTAGACTCGGGCGTGCTGAATAAAAAGACAAACCTTACCGGAAGACAAAAGGCGGCGATCTTTTTGATCGCGGTCGGAAGCGAAGTATCTTCCGAGATTTTCAAACACCTCCGAGAAGACGAAATCGAACAGATCACGTTCGAAATCGCGCGACTTGATAAGATCACTCCGGAAGACAAAGAAAAGGTCTTAGTAGAATTCAACGAGCTGATGATGGCTCAGGAATTCATCTCGAACGGAGGTATCGACTTTGCGAGAGGTCTTTTGGAAAAGGCCCTTGGAAATCAGAAAGCGATCGATATCATCAACCGACTTACTTCTTCCCTGCAAGTAAGACCGTTCGACTTTATTCGTAGAACGGACCCACAGCACTTATTAAACTTTATCCAGAATGAACACCCTCAGACGATCGCCTTGATTCTTTCCTATTTGGACCCGCAAAAGGCATCGAACATTCTTTCGAATCTGCCGCACACGATTCAGGCAGAAGTCGCAAAACGGATCGCGACGATGGACCGGGTCAGTCCGGACGTACTTCGAGAAGTGGAACGGGTTCTTGAAAGAAAACTTTCCACTTTGGCTTCCGAAGATTATACCTCCGCCGGTGGTATCGATTCAGTCGTCGAGATTTTGAACCTGGTCGACCGGGGAACGGAAAAGACGATCATAGAAGCTTTGGAAGAAGAAGATCCCGAACTTGCGGAAGAGATCAAGAAACGGATGTTCGTATTCGAAGATATCGTTCTTTTGGATGACCGAGCGATTCAGAAAGTCATGCGGGAAGTGGACAACTCCGATCTTGCAAAAGCGTTGAAATCGGTCGATACCGAAGTTCAGGAAAAAATCTTCAAGAACATGTCCAAACGTGCGGCCAACTTGCTTCGAGAGGATATGGACTTTATGGGTCCAATTCGTATCAAAGACGTGGAAGACGCGCAGCAGAAGATCGTAAACATCATCCGTAAACTGGAAGATGCGGGTGAAATCGTCGTCGCTCGTGCCGGTGAAGACGAACTCGTCATGTGATCTAATTTTCCGTTTTGGAAAGAAATTTCCTTCTCTTCTGAATCTTTTGGATGGAATTTTGATTGCATGATCCGGATCCTAAAACTCATTTTAACTACATCGATTATATCGATTTGTATTTCCTGCGCGACCGATCCTGATCCGGAGATTTTGGATCTCACGCAAGCGGAATGGAAAGCGAGCCTCGGCAATCATCTCAAAACTAAATTAGAAAAATCGAATTTTTCCGGTTCCAATTCCCAAACGAAACGAAAGAACAAAGAACGTGAGTTAAGCGCCTCCGAGGATTGGAAAACGATTTCCGGTTTTCCGGCCGGTTTAAATTCCCTGTTTGGAATTCCAGAACAATCCGGTTTTCACGATGCAACCGTTACGATCGACTTTTCCATTCGTCCCGGATCGCAGTATTTAAAACTTCCGGCTGCGATTTATTTTCCCGATATCGGAGAAAATTGGGAGTTATATTTGAACGGAGTTTTGATCCGAAAGGAACGATTTCCGGAAGCCCCTGAACAAACGGCGGATTTGACGCCGGTAATTCGAAGATCCTTAAAATCGGTGACTTTGCCGATTCCATCCGGAACCTTGAAGGAAGGAAAGAATACGATTCTCATCTATCTCATCGGGGAATCGAATCTCACGCCTTACATTCAAAACGACCATTTCGGTTTTTATCATGCGAGCGGATATCGAATTTCCTCGTTTCAGCAAATCTACGAATCCACTTCCGAATATTTCGAAGTGTTTTTATACGGAATCTATTTTATATTCGGAATATATCATATACTCTTCTATATAACCCGAAGACAGGATTTGTATTATCTGTATTTCGGATTGTTTTCGTTCGCTTCCTCCGTGTATTTCTTTTCTTCCTCGAACTTGATCTTTCAAAAATTCGTAAATTCGAATTCCAATATAGACAGTTCGTTGTTCTTTCGGGCGGAATACTCTTCTTTGACGTTGATTCTTCCCTCTTTTTATTACTTTCTAAAGGAATATTTTTATCCGAAAGAAAAGGCCGGGATCGTTCCTCTTACGTTCGTGGGACTTTCCATCGGATTGTTTTTAGGAGTTTTGGCTTCTCCGTTTTCGTGGACTCATATCGCGTTGAAGGTCTGTCAGGTTTCGATGATCTTCTTTTTGTTTTATATTCTCTACTTTTCGATTCAAACCGTAAGAAGAAAGAAACAGGACGCGAAGAAGATGTTGGCGGGAATTGCAGCTTGTATCGTTTTTGCGGTTTGGGATTTGCTCGATTCGATCTTTAAGATCATAGGGCTTCATTATCCTTTCTTTAAGATCGCCTACTCCCTTTTTATCATCACGATCATCAGCATTCTTGTTTCGCGATACATTCAGCTGTATAAGGACGCGCAGCTTCTCAACAAAGAGTTATCGAATCAAAAGGATGCGTTCTATCGATTCGTTCCAGCTGATTTCATCCGTATTCTCGATAAGGAATCGCCCGTCTCGATTGCGATTGGAGACAACAAAGAAAAGTCGATGACCGTTTTGTTTTCGGATATTCGAAATTTTACGAGCATCTCCGAAGCGATTCAACCAAGTCAAACAATCGCATTCTTAAATTCGTATCTTTCCGAAATGGAAGATCTAGTTTATCAAACCGCCGGCTTTGTGGACAAATATGTGGGCGACGCAGTTCTCGCGCTCTTTGCAGATTACAACGAACGAGTGGAAAAGGAGAATTTCAATTCCGCGGACAACGCGGTCGAGTCAGCGATCAAGATGGTCAATGCGGTTCAATCGGGAAGAATGCAGGAAATTTTTTCGATTCCTTCTCCTTGGAATTTGGAAATCGGAGTCGGTATCAATACCGGTTCTTTGATTTTAGGAACGGTGGGAAGCGAACGTAGAATCGATACGACCGTGATCGGGGACGCGGTTAATCTTGCGTCCAGACTTCAATCTCTTACGTCCTTATATCAAAGCAGAATTCTCATTTCTCATCACACGTATTTGCAGCTTCACCGGATGAGCGAGGTCGGAATTCGGATGATCGACACGGTTTTTGTAAAGGGAAGAAATCAGCCCGTCGATATTTACGAAGTATTTGAATCCGACCCCGATGATATCAAGAAATTCAAACTGAAAACGTCCGAACTTTTATCACAGGGAATTTCGGAATACAAGTCCGGTAACTTCGACGACGCTTCGAAAATATTTAAACAACTCTATCGAGAAGAAGCAAGAGACAATCTTTCTAAGATTTATCTAAAACGTTGTAAGCTGTATTCTTCCAAACCGCCGGAAGAAAATTGGGATGGAATCTTTCGATTTCAGACAAAGTGATTTTTGATCCGTAATGCGTTCCGCCGGTTTCATTCTTATTTTGCTTTTCAATCTGTGGAGTTTGAACGCTTCGGATCTCCCCGAATTTCGACTTAGGGATCAAAAAGGCGAAGTTCTGGAATCCAAAAAGCTCAAAGGAAAAATCGTTTTCCTTTTGGGCTGTTCCTATACGGATATCGTCCTTTGCAGAAAACATGGTCGAAAGATTTACTGGAGAATGCAAAACCTCATCGATGAAAGCAAGGATCGAGTCGAGTTTATAGCATTCATCGATCTTCAAAACGCACCGAACGAAGTGCAAACTTATATCGATCAAAATAAGTCGAAGAATTACGAATCGATCTTTTTGGATGAAAAAGGAGCGATTTCCTCCGGAATTCGCCGTAATTTTTCGTGGTTACGCATTTTTTCGGGGAACAAGAAATTAATTTTTGAATCTTATTACAAAGATGTGGATGATCGTACCGTAGACTCGCTTTATGAAATCATTCGAAAATAAAGGAAATAGACTCGGCTTTCTGGTTTGTATCGTTCTCTTTATTTCCGTTTCGAATTGTATTCAAAAAAAGCCTCAACAAGCGGCATACTGGACGGAATATCTCGCGTATCAAAAGAACATCTTGAAGGAATATCCAACGGGCGGAATTCGAAACGCCCTTTTCGGAAATTTAACTTCCGCGGACGAATCGATTCTTCAGGAAAAAAACGGATCTCTTTCGATCGATTTTTACATCCGTAAAACGGACCGTGGATTGCAAAATATTTTGACCACGGAAAAAATTCCGGATCACGTTCCGTATCAAATTCATGCGGAATATTTTCCCACTTCCTTTAAAGATCAAAAGACGTATCGAATGAAACGGAGAACTGTTTCGATTCTTCCCGCATACAGCTATCATGATTTCTTTCAACACGTGGATCAGCTCCAGCATTTTCTTCGAAATCCGTCCAATGATTCGTCAAAGTTCTCTTCGATTTCAAAAGCGCATCGGTTTCTTTGCGGGGTCTCTCATTGCGATACGGGTAGAGCAGAGAATTCTTCCTGGCTTTTGTACGAGTTGAACGACGCCACGGAGAATACGTATCCGCAATTTTATAAACGGTTTCATAAAATCTTAAACCAAGTTTCCTATCGAATTACGATTTTCAAGTCCGGAGAATTTTTAAACGGAATCGAACTCTACAACGATGGAACGAAAACCTTCTTGAAAGTCCCCGATACGGAAAACGGCTATTGGAAAAACCCGGAAGCGCTTCACGTACGGGTTTCGGTATTCATACAAGTTTACGGACTCAAAATCGATATTAGAAGTTTAGGATATAAGCTTCGTTTTTTCTCATCCAAGAATTACGAAAAAATCACCGGGGAATTTTCAAAACTTCCGGAAAAGAAAATCAGCGGACGGTTTCTTCAGATTTTTCCGCCGGGCGTCGTGAATTGGTTCATTCCCGGAGATATGGAAGAATATTTCGATCAGCTCTTTCTTCTTCTTGTACAAGGAAGCGAAGGCAACGGTGGAAACAAGTTCGAATCCGAATCCTTTCGAAGCGGTAACACGATGAAGGTGATCCTAAAATCGCAAGCCGAGATTTTTAGGGATCGTTTTTCTCCCTTTCGTTCTTCGAATGAAAAAGACGATGAACCTTCCTTCTGGGAAACACTTCAGAAAATTTTAATCGAAGATCTAACTTAAAGTGCACTTGAAGTTTGTCCTTAAGAAGTGTATTTTATTCTCTCTAAAGAATTAGAATATTTCTAAAGTGCTTGACTGAGAGTCTAAATTCCAGGATTTATTTTTAGTTCTGGCGCTCGGTCTTTTTAAAGCGCACAATCATATTTCATTCGATGAATTGGAGGTATTATGGAAGGGATTGCTCTTTTTACAAGCCAAGGCTTGTATTTCCTCTTTAAGTGGGTGCATTTCCTCGCAGGCGTCGCCTGGATCGGACTACTCTGGTACATTAACTTTGTACAAGGAGCTTTCTTTGCTGAAACGGACGCTGATACAAAAAAGAAAGCGACGCAGCAATTGGTTCCAAGAGTTCTCTGGTGGTTCCGTTGGGGAGCGATGTTTACGTTCTTGAGCGGTTGGGCGATGATCATCTACGCTATTTACAACGGCACTACTCTTTCCACAGGTCAGTGGCTTGCAGTGATTCTCGGTGGAGGATTACTCGGTTCCTTGATGTGGTTCAACGTATGGTTCGTAATTTGGCCGGCCCAAAAAGTCGTGATCGCTGCCGCAAAAGGTGAAACGGCGGAAAACCCTGCTCCTCGCGCAGCAAGAGGACTTCTGGCTTCCAGAACCAACACTCTTCTTTCGATTCCGATGTTGTTCTTGATGGGAGCGGCGAGAAATCTTCCGATCTCCTTCGACGTTACCGGAGCGGAATCTCACACGTTTTTAGGTGTGATTCTCGCGATCATCGCGTTGGTTGAAACGAATGCGTTAACCGCAACACCCGAAAGCGCGACCTTCAAGCCGATCAAAACCGTGAAAGGAGTCATCACTTCCGGGTTTATTCTTTCCCTGATCATCTACATCCTTCTTGAGGTTCTCCTTTAATTGATGTCGATCCGTGAAACTCGAGGCGGGATGACCCGCCTCTTACTCGTTTGTATTTCCGTGATTCTTTTATTTGCGAACTGCAAAGAAGAAGAGAATCAGACTCCCGAACAAAAATTGCTGACTCAAGGAAAGGGATTGTATGTGACCAATTGCTCCGCGTGTCACAATCAAAATCCCGCAGTAGATGGTGCGGTAGGACCGGCGGTTAAAGGATCGAATTTCGAATTGTTAAAGGCGAGAATCGTAAGCGGAACGTATCCACCCGGATATACTCCGAAACGCACGAGCCAAATTATGACCCGCCTTCCTTTAAACGACGATCAGATCCGAAGCATCGAAGCGTTTCTCAACGCTCCTTGATTCAACGAAAACATTAGGGATTTTGAATGTCCCTAATGTTCTTCTTTCTTTAAATTAATTTTTCAGAAACGTCGCAAATAGAAAGGCGACGTCCTTATCGAGGTAGGAAATGATTTAGTTTCTTCCGATGGAATCGCGGACGTTTCTCATAATATCCACGATTTGTGAATGGACTTTTCCGTTGGAAACGACGACTTCCGAGTTTCCGGAAAGAAACCGTTTTCCGTTAAAGTCGGTCAGTTTTCCTCCCGCTTCGGTAAGAATTACGGAACTCGCAGCCGTATCCCAAAGTTTAACGCCCTTCTCCCAGATTCCGTCGAGCAGACCTTCCGCGACCCAGCAAGCATCGAGAACAAAGGAGCCTGTTCTTCTCATCGAGCGTCCGCAACTGATAAACGCGGTGATATCGGAAATGACTTCGTTTAATATTTCTTTTCTATTCGTTGGAAAGCTCGGCACAAGCATTGCGCGCGCGAGGGATTCCGTATTGGAAACGTCGATGCGAAGTCCGTTTTTAAAAGCGCCTTGAGAAAGAATGGCGGAATATTTCGTGTTTAAACCGGGAACGAACACGACTCCCGCAACCGGAGATTCTCTGTGCTCGAGTCCGATCGCAACGCAATAAAGAGGAATTCCCCGGACGAAATTCATGGAACCGTCGATCGGATCCAAAACCCAGCGAAAAGAATTATTGCCTTCGTATTTGTAATTGTCTTCGGAAAGAATGGAGTCGGAAGGAAAGTTTTGTCTGAGATATTCCACGATGAACTTTCCCATCATCTCGTCGGCCTTGTGGATCTGATCTTTTTCTTCCGCCTCGGTCGAAAACGCGAACGTCTTCAAATCTTTCTGAAGCTTCAGAGCCGATTCGATAAAAATACCGGATACGGATTGAACGGATTTGATCCTGCGTTTGACTTCCTCTAAAGGAAAATCAATGGGAGGGGCAAGTGGTTGGTCCATGGGTTTCTCTTCAAAAAAGATTACTTTCGTTTTAGGATTTTCCAGAGCATATTACCGGAGGGAGTTACGTCCCTTTCCGTTCCGAAAGAACGGAGCCAGTTGTGCAAAGGTTCCTGTTTTACTGAATCTATAGTCATGCTTTCCGGCGACAATAAAAGATCAATCAAATGCCGGAAGCTTTCAAATTGGCTGAAGATTCTTTCTTGAGAGCTTTCCAAAAAACGAGTGCTGATCGTATGAAGTTCCACGTCGATCGGTTCAAAAACTTTTCCCGGTTTCCAGATTTCCTTATCGATGCCGAGAATCGAATGAATCGTAGAAATCTGTTTCGAGTAATCCACGTCGTCGAAAAGCTCCGAATACGTGTGCTGAATTTTGTTAAACGACGGAATCGTATCCACGTCCACCATGAATTCTGTCTCTTTATATTTGCGCGTCACGAAATCGACGATGATCCCGTTCTTCATTTCGAACGATTCTAAGGGAAGAATTCTCGCGGAAAAATAAATTCTCCGTGTTCGAACCGAAGCCGTCTTTCCTTGCGCTGCAGGTTTCACGATCATCGGAGTCGGAGCGCCGCCCAAATAAGAGAGAATGAAACTGACGACGAAAACGAACTTCTTCTCATTGTCGACTTCCGATGAAGGAACCTCTTTCACTAAGAAGAGTTGATTGGAATTCTTTTTAGGCTTTGCGATCGGAAGAACGTGACATGTACGGATCAACTCCGGAATCAGTTGTTCCGCCTGCAGAAGGAATTCTTTAGCCGCCGCAAAGTCCACTCCGTAAACGGATGTCGAAGGAAGAATGAAACTGTCTTCAAATTCGAAAAAGGAAGTATGAAGGTTATCCACGAAAATTTCGTTCGGACGGTTTTGTCCGGAAGCGGACGAAAGGATTCGATTCAACTCTTCGATTTGATTGAGTTCCAAATATTCTTACCGTTTCAATTTTGTTAAACGACATCGGAAAATCGCGTTTCGATTTCCCGCTTCGTGGTTAATCGTTCTATTTCTTTTTAGAAAGAATTCGGACTTCATAAGGATTTAAAAGCCTTAAACCGGCTAAACTTTTTTTACCGGAATGATTGATAAAGATTTCGTAATCTTGGTTTCTGCCTTTTCTGAAAACCTTTTCCACGTTCGGTCCGTAAAACGTAAAAGGAATCTTCGCTTCCTTCAAAATACGACGATATAGAAGCACGAAACTCAAAGGCTCCAACGAAGAACCCACGTAAATTACCCTTCCCTTATGATAAGAATTCGCGGTAATTACGGGAGCGCCCTTGTAGAATTTTTTCGGATCGGTGTACCGAGCCCAAACTTCTGCGGTCGTAGGTTCCAAAATTTCACAGATCTTGGAGCAAGTTCCCGGAAAAAAACGGAATCGAAATTTGACCTTTTGGTTTCCCACCGCCTCGAACTTGCGAACCTTAACTCCTGCCATTTCCGCGAACGGTCCTGGAATTTGAGAATCATACATCCATCCGTTTAAATCCTTGGCTCCGGTCCGAAATCCCAAAATCAAGGTTCCGCCTTCACGGACGAATTCTTCCAAACTTTGAAATACCTTGTCCGTCACCATCGTGTACATCGGAAGGACAATGACTTTATAATCTTTGAAATCGATTTTAGACGCGGGACGAAAGTGAGTGTTTACGTTGAGGACGTTCATTCCCGAAAACCAAGTCGCCATTTCGATATCGTATCCTACCTGCGACCAAGGTACCGGTGAATATTTTAAACCCGTGGAAATCGGCTGATGTTTCCAGTTGCGTGCGTTCTCGATGTCATGAACGACCGCGACTTGCGCGGGAAACAATTCTTCCGTAAAATCTTCCGCGTATTCTTCTATCTCTTGAATCCCTTTTTGAAGTTCGTAATAACGTTCGGTCTTTTCCTTATCGTGATCTAAAATTCCGTAACAAAGTTGTTCTTGCCCGTAACGTGCGGTTCTGTATCTGAAAAAATAAATCGCGTTCGAACCGTGAACAATGGAATGTTTCATCCATAGTTTTGTTTGACCTGGGGCTGGAAGGTAACCGAGAAGATCGTGTCCTTGAAATCCCGAGATTTGTTCCATCACTGTAAACGGAAGATTCTTCAGGCCGCGATTGTATTGCTGCATCGCGGAGATGAACGGATGAGGAAAGGGCTCTTCTTGTTCTCCCCAAGTCGGATAGTTATCCCAAGAAATATAATCCAAATACGTTGCGAGTTCCGCCATGTCTATGATCGGTAAAAACGGAGAAGGATATAAGTTCGTAGTCAAAGGTCTTCCCACGGAAAACTTACGCAGAATCTGGGCTTGCAGTTTTACGAAGTCGATGATCGTGTCCGAATGAAAACGATAAAAGTCTTGGATCATCGAAGGATGAAAGTTGCTCGCAACATGCGGCCCCGGAATCGGGATCTCATCGAAAGAATTATAGAGCGCTCCCCAGAAAACGTTTCCCCAAGTTTCGTTTAACGTTTGAATCGTTTTGTATTTGTTCTTCAGCCAAACTCGAAACGCCTTCAAAGAAGATTGAGAATGATCGATGTCCGATCCTTCGTGACCGATCTCATTGTCGATCTGCCAACCGATCACCGCAGGATGATTTCCGAAATGTTTCGCCATCGCCGTAACGATCTTCACAACGGCTCTTTTATAATTGGGGGAAGAAAAACAAGCCTGTCTTCTGGTTCCGATCGTTCTTTGAATTCCGTCTCGTTCTTGGATTATGTCAGGAAATTTCTTGGCAAGCCAAGGAGGAAAGGTCGCGGTCGGCGTTCCTAAAATCGCCGTCATACCGTTCTTTTGAATCAACTTGAGGATATGATCGAAGAAAGAAAATTCGTATTTCCCTTCTTTGGGTTCCATCATCGCCCAAGCGAACTCCGCAAGCCGAACGGAACTCAAACCCATTTCTTTCATAATGGAAATGTCTTCTTCCCAATCCTTTTTGGTCCATTGTTCCGGGTAATAATCGGCTCCGAATATCATTCCATTCTCCCTTGCGTTTCGGAAAGAGATTTCATGCGAGCCGCAATCTGAAAAGAAAGAAAACCTCGATTCTAGTAAGTCTAAAAGAAAAAATACTGTCTTTTCTAGGAATGTTTGAGAGGATACGAATGACGTAGATCGTTACGATGTACGCAACCTCGACTCTCATTTCCCATTCGCAAAGGATTCCATGCAGAACCAAGACTCATTGATATACGGAATTTTACCGGATACGCATTTCCGATATTCCGTAGCCGAAATTTCGTATTCCGTAACGGCCGCTTCTAATTTACACAACTTGGACGACGCCAACACGGAACTTTTAGCGAGAACGATGATGGGGGCATTTTTTTTGGCGGATCAAGTCAAAGAGGATACGAAGGTAAGTTTACAGATTCAGTTCAACGAGGATTCCCCGACCCACTCTGTTCTGGCTTACAGCGATCGTAAAGGGAGAATGAAGGCGGTTCTCCGCGAAAGACCGGAAGAGGACGTGGAACCGAACAAAGCAATGGAAGAATATTCCGGAGTTCTCAAAGTCTTTCGCTGGAAAAACGGAGTTTGCATCTATCAATCCGTCGTTCCGTATCTCAATAAAAGTTTTGAGGATAATTTTCAGAATTACCTGAACAGCTCCGAACAGATCACTTGTTTTATTACTCTTTATATCAAAAAGAACGGGTTCCATTGGGATGTAAGAGGAATTCTTCTGCAATCGTTGCCGGAAGCAAAAGAGGAACACATTCAAAAAATTGCAAGTCTTTCCGAACAAATCAATCAGAACTCAGCTGAGTTCCTGGGAAAAGACGTTTACAATTGTTTGAATAAGATCGGAGAGGTTAGTCGCTCCGCGGTTCAGATTTTAGAGGAAGGCCAGCCTGAATTCCGCTGCGATTGTTCCGAAAATAAAATCAAGGAATTGATTCAAACATTGGGAAAAGAAGAAGCGATGCAGATCGTGGATGAAATCGGAATGATCGAAGTTACCTGCGAATTCTGCACTTCCATATATCGTTTTGAAAAAGAAAAGGTAAGCGAATTGTTTTGAGGATGAATTGGAACTCGAATTTCGAAATCTGAAACTGGAAGACTTAGACAAACCCGCAAACTTTCTCGTGCCGATTATTCTTTCCGCTTTGGAGCAAAAGCTTCATCCCATTTTTTTATTTACGGGCCAAATGGGTGCGGGTAAGACAACATTCACTTCCAAGCTGGTAAAAAAGATTTCCCCGAACGCAAACGTAAATTCTCCCACATACACTCTTGTGAACGAATATCCGATTCCGAACGGATCGCAACCCGGAGAAGAACCGAAATTTTTTCACTTCGATTTGCATCGTTTGAAATCCCCAGGGGAACTGGAAGACCTCGGATTCGAGGAAATCTGGAAACGGCCCGGAGTTTCCATCGTAGAATGGTGGCAAATCGCAAACGAAGATTTGGACACGTTTCCGTTGAAAATCGAAGTGGAATTCAAAACCGTTTCAGAAGAGGAAAGAAATATTACATTCAAAAGTTCTGATATACAAAGATTTCCAAATCTAAAAAATCTTTGGAAAGAATCGAAAGGGAATCCGGTATGAAAAAGATTCTTTTTTTCGATGCGACAAACCAATGGATTCTTGTGGAATCGTTTACCCTTGATTCGAATGGAGATCTGACTCCGGTTTCTTCGTATTCCGGAATCCATCCGCGGGAATCTTCTAAACTTTTGATCCAAGAATTACGAAATGTTCTAAAGAACTCGAATTGGCAATCCCCCGATTTGATCGTTAGTGCGCTGGGACCCGGTTCATTTACCGGGCTTAGAATCGCGGTCGCAACGGCGCGCAATCTTGCGCAGCTTTGGAAAATTCCCGCAATCGGATTTGATAGTTTAAACGTTTATACTTCGTTTTATCACGAAGAAGCCGGAGATCCGGTGATCGTCGGAATCGAGGCGAAACAGAAAAAAATTTATTTCGGAATGGAAGATACGAGAGGATTTTTCGGTTCCATAGACGTCAAGCCGGACGATATACTGGATAAAATACCGGAAGATCGATTACAGGCTTTTTTAACCTCGCAGAAGTACTCGGATCATCCCGAATTCTTTGCGGGAAATCCCATCTTAGAAAATCTTCCGTCCGCATCCGCGATCTTAAATCGCAACTTGGAATTACTTCAAGAAGCGATCGCATTTCCGGATCGGTTTCCGTATTGGAAACTCGTTCCGAATTACGTGCGCGGAACTTACGTCGACGATAAGTCGACGGCTTAGCAATTATGAATCAAAAGAAAAAACAAACAAAACAAAAGAGGACGACCCAACCTCAAACCAAAAAGAAAACCTTCAGTAAATCCGATCGAACCAAACGAGAGAGACCTTCGGGAAGAACCGAAGGCTTTCGAGAAAACGAAATCGGAAAAAAAATTCTCAAGTATCTTCAATCCAGAGCAGGATCGGTGATCCAACTTAAGGATCTCAGCGCGAAACTTCTCCGAGAAGAGAATCAAAATTCTTACGGTAAAAAAAGGGAGAAGTGGCAGTTTCAAGAACGCGAACGGGAAATTTCCGAAACGCTTCGGATTCTCGAAACCGAAGGATTGATTGAATTAGAAAAAAAGAATATAATAGTCAATCCGAATCAAAAATTGCAAGGAACGATTTCCATCAGCAAACGGGGGGACGGTTTCGTAAAACTTCCTTCCGGTATGGAAGTGTTCGTACCGGGTCAATATGCACAATCCGCGATTCAAGGCGATCTCGTAGAAATTCATCCGTATGGAATCGGAAAAAAAGGAAGACTCGAAGGAGAAGTAACCGAGATTCTTAGGAGAGGACGCGATCTGTACCGAATGATCGTGACCGAAAAAGATCCGAAGTTCATCTTCGGAAAACTTTTGGATATAGACGGAGAGGAAAAGGAAGGTTATCTCCTCCGCAAAACGATTCTTACCGACCTACAGGATGAAATCAAATCCGGCGACGTTTTAGTCGTGCGGCTGAAAGAAGATACGGAGCATGAAAGAAATCTCTACGAGGTTCAGTTCTTGCGGTTCGAATCCGACACGAAAGAAGATTTGGATCTGATGAGAATGCTGATGAAATACAATTACAGCATTTTGTATCCCGAGAATATCACCTTGGATCTTCCCGAAGAAGTCGAGGAAAGTACCGTCGACGACTGGGGTTCCAGAGTGGATCTGCGTAATCTGAAATGTATCACCATCGACGGCGAATATTCAAAGGACTTCGACGATGCGATCAGCTTTGTGGAAGAGAAGAATCGAATTCGATTCTACGTTCATATCGCCGATGTTTCCCACTATGTCCGTCCCGGGACCGACTTGGACGAAGAAGCGTACAATCGAGCGACTTCCGTTTATCTCGGAAGTCGGGTCGTTCCGATGCTGCCTCCCGAGTTGTCCGAAAATCTTTGTTCTCTCGTTGCGGGAAAGAATCGTCTTGCCTTTACGGTGGAAATGGAAGCCGATTGGAAAGGAAAGATCACTCACGCGAAGTATTATAAAAGTATAATTAAGGTAGCGGAACGATATACGTACAATCGGGCCGAATCCGAAATTCTTGCGGGCGATCGCCAAAATTGGATCTTTCGGATGAACGAATTTGCAAAAGTTCTTCGCGCAAAACGGGTCGAAAATGGAAGGGTCGATCTGAATCTAAAAGAAAACAAGGTCGTAACGGATTCCGAACACAACGTCGTCGAGATCGCCGTTCAGGATCGTTTGCAGGCGCATATTCTTATCGAAGAGTTTATGCTCTCCGCGAACATCAAGGTCGCCGAATATATCCGAAAGAAAAAACACCCGACCTTATATCGAGTTCACGAACCGATGAACGAAGAAAAACTCGAATCGTTGAACGCGTTTTTACAGTTAAACGGAATCAAAACCTTACTCAAGGATTCAAGTTACGAAGCGATCCGAGTCGTCTTGAAAGAATTGGAAGGAAAGCCTGCGGAAAGATTGTTCAACATGTTTCTACTGAGAACTTTTATGCAGGCTTATTATTCGGGAGAACATCTCGGACATTGGGGTCTTGGATTCGAGGACTACTGCCACTTTACTTCCCCGATTCGAAGATACCCCGACCTTGTTTGTCACAGGGTTTTGCAGCAGATTCTTCTGAGCAAAAAGCCGGTTTATACGCCGGAGGAAATGGTGACGTCCGGTCTACATTGTTCTCATCAAGAACGAAAAGCGACCGATGCGGAAAGAGATTATTACAAACTCAAGGCTTGTCGTTATCTCGAAAAAACCGGAATCAAGGAATTCTCCGCAACGATCACAGGATGCAAACCGTTCCTGATCTTTGTGGATCTGGAAAATCCGATGGTGGACGCATGTCTTCTTTCTTCCGAATTTACGGATGAAGGCGAAGTTCGGTTGGAAACCGATTTCTCCTTTTATTCGAAAAAGTTTACGAAGATTTACACACTCGGCGATAAAATCGAAGTCGAACTCGATCGCATCGATTACGAGGAGATCAAGATCTTCGTGAAAATGAAAAAATTCCAGAAGAAAGTATAGACAAAGAAATTCCTTTCCTATATTCCTGCAGAACAGTTGTTATATATAAAACCGGAGTCGTATTAACGGCAAACGGGAGGTGAACTTGGAGCTGTTTCTGCAAGAGTCGATTCCTCGGAGTCGATTTCTAAAACTAAGTTTAAAATTTTTAGCCGTGACCGCGTTCGTTCTTCCGGGAATGACCGCGTGTACCAGCGGTTCGATTCCCAGATTGCGAGGATTGAAAGACGATGCCTATCTTGCTTTCAAGTCTTTGGGAGAAGTTTTTCTCAAAGGAAATCCGATCCCCGATTTCGATCTGGGTGTTGCCGTGGATGATTACGTCTACGGGCATCCGACTCCGATCGATACGGAAAGCGTGATTCTTCTTTTGGGAATGATTCCTTCTTCCACGCTTGCCGCGCTCGCATTGGATTTTTCCTTCAAACCCATGACTTCTCTGAGCGTGGAAGAACGAGAAAAACGTCTGTTGTCTTGGAAAACTTCCTCACTCGGTTTAAAACGGGGAGCGTATTCGATCATGAGACAGATCGCATTCTTCCTCGTTTCAAAAGACAAAAGAATTCAAACATTAGCGGGATACGAGGGTTAATATGGGCGGAATTCCAGCGGCGAATGATAAAATCATCACTCCTAAAAAACACAAAGAGATCATTGAAAGAGAGAATATCAAAAACGGAACTTGGGAACTCACAGCGGATGCGGTTGTGATCGGTTCGGGTGCAGGCGGTGCGGTTGCGGCGGCCACTCTTGCTAAGAACGGTTGGAACACGGTTCTCATCGAAGAAGGATCTTATTTTACGCCGGCCCAGTTCAGCGGAGACGAGTTCTTATCTTCGGCTCGATTGTATCGCGACGCCGGTTTTATTATTTCGGAAGAACAGACATTGAGCATTCTTCAGGGAAGAACCGTCGGGGGGTCCACAACCGTAAACTGGCAGACATCCTTATATCCTCCCGACTACGTGACCGCGGAATGGGACAAACGATTCGGTTTGAAAGGATATTCGAGACAGGATATGGATCCGTTCGTTTCTTCCGTGCATGAAAGACTCGGGGTTCATCCCGTTCCTCAAAATCTCATCAATGCGAATAACAATACGTTGATGAAGGGTGGAAAGGCGTTGGGCCTTCATCCCGAAGTCTTGAACAACAACAACCGAGGTTGTATCGGTCTGGGTCGTTGCGGATTGGGTTGTCCGATCAACGCGAAACAATCCATGTTCCTAACCTACATTCCCGATGCGATCGAAGCCGGTGCGACCGTGATCGCGAACATGAAAGCGCAGGTCATTCACGACGGAACAACAAAAGTTGTGGTCGCCGAGTTCACTCCCGATCCGTACGAAAAGGCGCCTGATGCGGTGATTAAAAAAATAAAAGTTACCGCGAAGGTCGTCGTAGTCAGCGCGGGTGCGATCGAAGGTCCGGCTCTTTTGCAAAGATCCGGTTTAGGAAACGATTGGGTGGGAAGAAATTTGAAAGTCCATCCAACCAGCACCATCTTCGCGGTGTTTGACGAGAAGATCAATATGTTCTCCGGTCCTCCACAATCCGCCGTTATCAAAGACGGTCACAACCAAGACAATACGGGATACGGATTTTGGCTGGAAGTTGCCCCATTCCGACCTACGTTAGCCGCTTCTTTGATACCCTATTACGGAAAACAGCAATTCGATCAGATTCAAAGATATTCGAACATGAGCGCGGGAATCGTTCTCGTTCGCGACGGATCGGATGGAGAAGCGAACGCTTCCGTAAAATGGTCCTTAGGTTCTAGAAAGGTTTACTTTGAACTTACGCCTGGCGACGGGAAGAATATGCTCCGCGGTTTGAAGATGTTGGCGGAAGTACAAGCCGCTGCGGGTGCAAAAGAATTGATCTTCCCGTTTCCCGATATGGAAGCTCCGGTTCCTGTGGATAAAAACACGAAGTTCGATTGGATTCTTGAAAAGAAATTCAATCCGGGAAGTTTGCTCGTAGGCTCTGCGCATCCTCATGGTTCGATTCAAGCTGCGGATTCTCCTGAAAAGGGAGCCGTGGATCCGAACCTGGAATTGTACGGTCATAAAAATATTTTTGTGATTGATGCTTCCGTATATCCTACCGGTCTTTCGGTCAATCCTCAGATTACTACGATGAGTTTGGCTCTCAGGGCATCCGAGTTACTCGCGTCGAAAAGACAGGAAAAATTAGGAAATTTATTATAAACCAGTCCGGAGAGGGGTTACAAATTCACTTTTAAAAAAGACTTCCTCTCCGAAACTGGTCCTATGATGGGCTTGCGGATTTTTCTTTTTTCGGTTCTTTTGTATTCTATTTCAACTTCGCTGTACGCGGATTTGAAAGAAGGAAAGAGGGCGTATGCGAGAAAGGACTTTTCCAAGGCCATGGATGAGTTCCAAAAGTTCAACGATGCAAACCCTTCTTCGGGAGAAGCGTGGATGTACATGGGCTACATCTACGAATACAGAAGGGATTATCCGAAGTCCATTCAGGCGTTCAAAAAAGCGGTCGGTCTTAACTTACCGAAAAAAGATTTAGTCAACTGCTATCAAAAGATCATTCTTTATTTCAATTATCAAAGGGATTATCACGAAGTCATCGCGTATTCCAATCGCTTGCTGAGAATCGATCCGGATCTCACTCACATTCAAAAAATAAGATCCACTGCGGAAGAAAGACTTTCATCCGGTCATGTAGTTCATCATCGTCCCAAAAAACAAACCACGGAAGAACCGGAAACCAGCGGCCCGAGCACGGAAGAAGAATATCTTAAAATTCTAAAGAAAGAACCCGGAGACGAATCGGCGCGTTGGAATCTCTCCCTCATCTACGCGAATCACAAAGAGTTTCAAAAAGCGGAAACTTTGTTGGAAGGGCTTGTCAAAGACTTCCCCGAAAAACATGATTATCTGTATAAATACGGTGTGACTCTCATCCGTTTGGAGAAGTATCAAGAAGCGCTTCGCATATTGGATAAGCTCGAAGATAAAATCGGAAGCGGCAGTCCGAAAATGTTGTATTATGCGAATCTAAATCAAGCCGTTGCGTATCACAAAATGAAACGATACGAAGAAGCCGCAAAGTATTACAGAAAATCCTATGCGGCGAACACAACGGTTCAGCCGTTGATCGGTTTGACCAAACTCAAATACGAAGTCAAAGATTGCGAGAACGCGATCAAAACGGCCGAAAAAGCTCTCGAATTCGGAGAAAGAACGCATGAGATTCGGATGTATCTCGCGCTTTGCAAAATCCAAAATAAAGAAGAAACCGAAGGTTATACGATCCTAAAGGAGATCGCCTCTAAACTCGAGAAGGAAAACCCCGAATTTAAGAATCTTCCCGACGTTTACAACGACGGAATTTTGAAACTCGCTCGGTATTATACGAATCACGGTGAATACGAAAAAGCTCTTCGTTATTTTCACTCCGTTCAATCTTCGGAGGAAGAAGAGCGCGAATACCGTTTTTATCTCGGAAAGGCATACTACTACACCGGAAAGATCGATCAGGCGATTCTTATGTTGGAAAAGGTCGGCGGTTCTTCGGGAGCATATTATCTGTTGGCAAAATGTTATGCGAACAAGGACGACCTTGAAAAAACGATGGAATACATCCGTAAAGCCGCGAATATGAAACCGGCGATTTGGGCCGCCGCCGCGGAAGAAAAAGAATTCGATCGTTTTAAGGAAAAGTCTTCATTTAAATCCTTTTTGGAATCCAAAGGCGGCGATAAAGAGAAGACCCAGGATTCCCAGGCACTCGATAAAACCTGACTTTACGGAACACGAATCGGTTTAAACGTTCGACGCGAATCGATTCGAACGTCCAGCTGCAAACCGTATTGACTTCTCTGCTATCGAAAGAGTTCAATTTTCCTAAAGTGATTCAGTAAAAATCACTTTGAGTTTCTTAGTCGAAGTAAAGAATCCAAATCAACCTGACCGGGAGCCTTCGGTTCTGTCAAACAGCAATACGTAAAAATCGAACCGAAGGAATCGGGGAAAACCCTCGAAATTACTCCCATCGGCCCCATACAAATTCCCGTTAAAAACACATTCAAGTTTTTGTATTCGTTTGCGAGAGAGCGAAAGGAAGTTAGAAACTTGGTGAGTTCGCTGACCGAATTCGGGAAGACCGCGAATTTATAAACTAACGGTAGAACTCCCTCGTACTTTCTCTTTCCGTCCAAATAAGGATCCTTCCGGACCCAATCCCGCAACTCCTGTTCGGATAAAATACCGTTGAATTTGTGAACCGAACGAACCAACCCGAAACCTCGGTCCGCGTGCGATCCGAAAACTTCGTTAGAACGATTCAATTCCAAATCAAGATAGTGCTCTTTCGGATCGATCGAGTTTATCACATTCTGAAAATCTAATTCATTCTCTTTGGAAGCGGTTGTTTGATCCGTGTCTCCGGCTTGTCTGTATGTAAAAACGCACTTGGCATTCAATGCTTTGATTTTTTCGCCGAGCCTTGTTCGAATGCTTTCGGATGAAAATAAATCCAGACGAATCTCGATCCAATCACACGCGGGATGTTCTTTGAGAGAAAAAAATTCATTCTCACTGACGGTAAGAACGATTTTAAATTCCCGCGGATTCATACTTAGAGACCTTTTTGCAAAAGATCGTGTATGGATACGATTCCGATCAATTTCTGTGCTTTGTCTACGATCGGAGCGACTGAAATCGGACTTGGTCTAGATTCCATTTGTTTCAGTACGTCGTACGCATTTGAGCCGGATTGAAACGTTGTCGGTTTGGAATTCATCAGTTGTTCGGCCGTAATCGAAGAATCCAATTTCCCTTCCTTCAATTTTTTACGGATATCAAAATCGGTAATGATTCCCAGAAGTTTTCCGGAAGAATCCGTAACTCCGGTAGCGCCTTGTCTTTTAACGGTGATTTCGGTTAGAATTTCATCCAGCAAAGTGCTCGGAGAAACTTTTGCGAGATCCTTTTCTTTACGCATAACATCGTCGATTTTCAAACTGAGACGTTTGCCGAGTCTTCCCGCGGGATGGTAAAGTGCGAAATCTTCTTTTTTGAAATCCTTCAACTCCATCAAACACATTGCGATCGCATCGCCTAAAATCAAAGCGATCGTCGTGCTGGAAGTCGGAGCGAGTTCCAGCGGACAAGCTTCCTTCAAAACGGGAGTGATGAGAACGACATCGGATTCCTTTGCAAGGCGCGATTCTGCGTTAGCCGTCATCGAAATCAATTTTGCGCCTATGTTTTTGATCGTAGGAATGAGATTTAATAGTTCTTCGCTTTCGCCGGATTTTCCGATTGCAACGATTACGTCTTCGGTGGAGATAATTCCCGCGTCACCGTGCGCGGCGTCGGCGGGATGTAAAAAAACGGATGGAGTTCCGGTGGAAGAAAGAGTGGATGAAATTTTTTTACCCACGTCCCCGGATTTGCCGACTCCGGTTACGATCAATTTTCCCTTGGACTGAAGTATCAACTCGATTGCAGTCTTAATCGACGGGTCCAAGTTTTTTCTAAAATGGAGAATCGATTCTATCTCCGTATCGATCGCTTTTTCTATCTTCTCAAAAATTGGATCCAAGGTTTTCCTCCAGTTTTAACGTTTTTACATCGAGAGTCACCGACGTCATCAAATTCATTCCCGGAAATTTAACGAGGATCTGTTCCTCATTCTTTCGCGATATGACTTCGGCCTTGTATCCGGCAAACGGTCCTTCTTGAATAAGAACTTTTTTTCCGGGAGAAAGCTTTTCCTGAATTTCGATTTGAATCTTATCCGGATACGTTTCCAGAAATGACTTCACTAAATTGAGATCCTCGTCCGGAATCGCATACGGTTTTCCATCGTAAAATACGAAATGATGCGCGCCGGGTAGCTGGAGAACTTTGACTTTGTCTTGATAAAACGAAATCTTTACGAAGATATAAGAAGGATACATCGGCTCTTCAACGACTTTCCAGCGATCGGACCACTTTTTCTTTTTAGAAAGAAGCGGAAGAAAGCATTCGATCTTTCTTTCTTGAAATAATCGTTTGAGCTTTTTTTCGGCTCTAGGATTGGTATAGAGAACATACCACTCGTTGACTTCAGAATTCTCTTTCATCTACTTTAAAGGAAACCGGAATGATTAGGTTCGTTCCTTCTTTGAGGTTGAACTTCCAGGTCTTCAGCGCCCTTTGAAACTCGACATCGAATAACGAATATCGACAGGGTTGGATGGTCCTGAGAATTTCTCCCTTTCCGTCAGATTTTATTTTCACTTCCCAAGAACAATCCGATTCCAGTCTTTGTTCCAATGCGCCTTGTGGAAAGTGGATTTCGTTCTTAAATTCTTCGATTTCCTTTTGTAAAGTTCCTTCCGCGCTCGAATTTTCGGACGGGATCGTTTCCGATTTTTCGCCGGAGCCTTCATTGGAAAGGCTGAGTGTAACGTTTGGGGTTGCACCCCTTCTTAAAAAAATCGGAAAGTCGGCGATCGATTCGGATTTAAAGAGCGGTATAAAGAAAAACAAAAATATTAGAATATGAAAGAAGCCGGAAACGAGAAAAGAAAGGTGAATGCTCACAAGTCCATCCTTTCGAATTTGTTCTCCAAGTGCAATCGATACCCGAGAAAAGCGGGAGGGGAATTGATTGTCATTTATAAAAATCTTTCCAAAATTACGACTTAGACAGGAAAAGAGTCCGTGTTCCACTTTAAGTTACTTAACGGGTTCGGTACCGTCCCAAATCATGATTCCAGGAAAGAAACATAAGTCTTTCGGGCTACATTCAATTTTTATTGAATTCTTTGCTTAGGTTTCCTTTTTCGCTCGTTTAACATTAGACACTTACTCTTTTTAAATACGATCTAAAATTCTTCTTTAAGCCGATCCGTGCGTATTTTGCGATGGAAATGGAGGAGCTTTGAATGAGAAAAAATCTCCCTGTTACGAATAAAGAATTAGAGATTCCCACAACTGCGGTATTGATTTCGCGTACCGATACGAAAGGAAGAATTTCTTACGTTAGTCAGGATTTTGCGGATATAAGCGGTTTTAGCGAGAAGGAAATGTTAGGCGAACCGCACAACTTGATCCGTCATCCGGATGTTCCTGCGGAAGTCTATCGGGAAATGTGGGAAACGATTCAAAGCGGCAATCCATGGAGCGGCGTAGTGAAGAACCGGGCTAAATCCGGAGATCATTATTGGGTAGACGCGACCATTACTCCGGTAATGAGCGAAGGAATCGTCTCTGGCTTTATGTCCGTTCGAAAAAAAGCGACTCGGAAACAGATCGCTAAGGCGGAAGTTCTCTTTAAAGAACTCAATGATACGAATTCAGTTTCTTTAAAGATCAAAACGAGATTTCATACCTTATCCAAAAAATTGGGATTAGCCGGAAAAATTTTCACCTATGCTCTGCTTGTTTTTGTTCCGCTGTTATTTGCGAATATAGAATGGATTCATAGCGGAATGATGTTGCTTCCTTTGATCGGAATTCTTTGCGGAACGTTGGGAATCGTTTTTCTGATCGGAACGATTTTAGGTTATCGAAAAGAGATTCGGGAAATCATTGCGATTCAAAAAGACATCGTATCGGGGAATTTTCTTTTAGAGATTCCCGCTCGGAAACAAAATTCGGAAATTGCCGAAGTGTATTCTTCGTTGAGAGTTCTTGTAATCAGCGTTTGGGGATTGTTGGTTCAGATCAAAGAAAACTTCGAAAAGAATCAAGAGCTCTATCAATACCTTTCTCAATCCACCGAACAATTCCAATCCAAGACGCATACGCAGGCGGCATCCGTAGAAGAAACTGCATCGGCTTCTCAGGAATTGTCGTCCACAATGGATGAGATCGTTAAATCGATTCATCTCCAGTCATCCGGCTTGAACGCGATCAACGAAGGAATCGGAAAGGTGAACGAATCGATTCAGAAAGTTTCCAAATCGATGGATGATCTTTCCTTTCAAACTTCTTCGGTAAAACAAAAAGCTTCTCAGAGTGAAGAGACGTTCGGAAGAGCGATCTTAGCGATGGATGAAATCAAGGAATACTCGAACGGAATTTCTAAAATCATCAGCATCATCACTTCCATTTCGGAAAAGACGAATCTTCTTGCATTGAACGCTTCTATCGAATCTGCAAGAGCGGGCGAAGCGGGAAAAGGTTTCAGCGTGGTCGCGGAAGAAATTTCAAAACTCGCCGATCAAACACGAAACTCAATTAAAGATATCGTGAGCCTGATCGGAAACACAACCAAAGCCGTTGACTTTGGCGCGGAAAAATTTCAAGAGTCGCTATCGATCGTAAAAGAACTTACGGATTACATCGGTGAAGTGAATTCTTCCGCTACGATCGTTACCGCATCCTTAGCGGCGCAAGCGGAGAAGTTAAACGAAATACGAAAGAACACCGATCAAGTGGATCGACTCGGCGCTACGGTAAACGAATCTTCCGGTTTTCAAAAAGCGGCTTCCAATGAAATTTCTTTATCGATGCAGACGATCTCTGATAGTTCAGAATCGATTGCGAGAACTTCCGAAGAAATTAAACATACCGTAGACGAATCTGTTGTAAAAGCGACAAAGCTGCAGGAGATCTTAAAACATTTCAGAACTTAACTTCGCGATCCATAGAGAGCGAAGTTTGAGTCGTGCCGATTTATCTTTTCGATAGAGTAAAACTAAGTTTTACCACCCGTGTAAATTCTATCGAAAATGGAAAAATCTGCCGATAATGAGATCGATGGAGAATCGATTTCTCAGGCTGACGATTTTTATTTCGATCGCGATTACTCTTTTTTCGTTTTGGGATCATCACCTTGTCAGTTATCTGAAAGACTTTATCGTTTTCATTCATGAGATCGGTCACGCGATCGCGGCGCTTTTAACGGGCGGCTCCGTTCATGCGATCGAATTGCACGGAAACGAATCCGGAGAAACGATCGCGATTCCAAGTTCCGGAAAAGGGGCGTTTATCTTTGTCGTGTCCGCCGGTTATCTCGGTTCTTGTTTGATCGGCGGTTTTTTATTGAACCGCGGATTTTCCGGAAAGATGGTCCGCCCGACTTTGATTTCGTTCGGAGCGATCCTTTTGCTCATGACCATTTCTTATTCAAAGCCGGGTAACTTGGCGCAATATACGGGAATTCTTTGGGGGTTGGGTTTCGTGCTGCTCGGTCTCTTCAATCTAAGATTGAATCAATTCGTTCTTGTGTTTATCGGAACGAGCATCACTCTATATAGCCTATACGATCTTCTGGATTTTACAGGGAATATCGCTTACACGGACGCAGGAATTATGGCGACGTGGATTACGGGCGCAAATCCCGCGAACGGGGTTCCCAAATCGGTAATTGTTCTGGGATATTTGATTGCCCTCCTCTGGTCTTTTTTTAGCTTATCCATCATATTCGTATCGGTTAAAAGAGTTTTCCAATCGCAGGTTCCGAACCAGGATTTTCTGCAGGAAGAGGACTCGTTCCACTTTCCCGAGGACGGAAGTATGGAAACTCCATTCCCGGGAGAAATAACTCCGGAAGTTATGGAATGGTTTTTCAGCAAAGGCTTGGATTTAAACGGAAAACCTTTGCAGTCGGAATTTTTGGAAAAAGAAGAATCATGAGTAAAAAAAGAATTTTGATCACAGGCGGAGCCGGATTTATCGGATCGCATCTTTGTGCTAGGCTATTAAACGAAGGAAACGAAGTTATCTGTTTGGATAATCTTCACACGGGAAGAAAGAAGAATATCCAAGAGCTTTTCGATCATCCGAAGTTCGAATTTATCAGACATGACATAACCGATCCGATCAAACTCGAAGTGGATCAGATCTACAATATGGCTTGCCCCGCAAGCCCGGTTCACTATCAATCCAATGCAATCAAGACGATCAAAACAAACGTATTGGGAATGATGAATATGCTCGGTCTTGCCAAACGAGTAAAAGCGAGAATTCTCCAGGCGTCCACAAGCGAAGTTTACGGAAACCCTCTCGAACATCCTCAAAAAGAATCTTATTGGGGAAACGTAAATCCGATCGGAATCAGAAGCTGTTACGACGAAGGGAAACGCGTTGCGGAAACTCTCTGCTTCGATTATCAAAGAAATCATAAAGTGGACATTCGGGTCATTCGCATCTTCAACACTTACGGACCGAGAATGCTTCCCGACGACGGAAGAGTTGTCAGTAACTTCATCGTACAAGCCCTTAAAAAAGAAGACATAACACTTTACGGAGAAGGGGATCAAACTCGTTCCTTTTGTTATGTCGACGACTTGGTCGAAGGAATCATCCGAATGATGAACACCGAAACTTTCTCAGGTCCGGTCAACCTCGGAAACGACGGAGAATTTACGGTTCGCGAATTAGCAGAAATGGTTCTGAAGGAAACGGGCTCTTCGTCCAAGATCATTCATAAACCATTGCCGCAGGACGATCCGGCCCGTAGAAAACCGGACTTAACTCTCGCAAAAAAACATCTCGGATTCGAACCTAAGGTCCCTCTTATTGAAGGAATTCGGAAAACCATCGATTACTTTAAAAATAACTTGGATTAAATTTACGCGAAGAAAATCTGGACGTACTTTACCGAAACGCGTCCGGAAACGCTATTGAATCAATCACCGGGAATAAATTATGAATATTGGAATTCTAAAAGAAGCTAAAGAAGAAACAAGAGTATCCGTAACTCCTGATATCGTCGACGCATTGAAAAAGATCGGAGCAACCGTTCTCGTAGAAAAGGGCGCAGGAGAACAATCTTTCTATCATGACGAAGATTATAAGAAAGCCGGAGCGAGTCTTGTATCTCGTCAGGACGTTCTCAGTAAGTCCAATATCATCGTGAGCATTCACCTCGCAGATCCTGCGACTTTAGCAAAGATTAAATCGGGAACAATCTATCTCGGAATGTTCCAACCTGCGATGAACGCACAAACCATCCAAAAACTCGCGGCTAAAAAAGTCGAAGTTCTCAGCTTGGATGCGATCGCGAGAATCACCAGAGCACAGTCTATGGACGTGCTTTCTTCTCAAGCAACCGTTGCGGGTTACAAAGCGGTTCTTCTTGCCGCTTCTCACTTGGCTCGTTTTTTCCCGATGCTTACTACCGCAGCGGGAACTATTACTCCGGCTTCCGTTCTGATTATCGGAGCGGGGGTTGCAGGTTTACAAGCGATCGCTTCCAGCAGAAGATTAGGAGCGGTTGTGGACGTATTCGATACAAGACCGGAAGTAAAGGAACAAGTTCACTCTCTCGGCGCTAAGTTCGTGGAAGTGGAAGGCGCTTCTCACTCTGCGGCTGCCGGCGGATACGCGGTGGAACAAACCGAAGAATATAAAAAGCGTCAGCAAGAAGCCATCGATAAATATGCACAGAAAGCGGATGTAATCATCACTACCGCTTTGATTCCGGGTAGAAAAGCTCCGTTGCTCATTACGAAAAAAATCGTGGATAACATGAAATCCGGTTCCGTAGTCGTGGATCTCGCTTCTTCCATGGGCGGAAACTGCGAATATACGAAACACGGACAGAATGTCGTAACTCCGAAAGGTGTAACCGTGATCGGTCACAAAAACCTTGCGGGTTCCATTCCGAGCGACGCTTCTAAAATGTTCAGCAAGAACGTTTTAAACTTTCTCAAACTTTTGATTAAGGATAAGAAGATCAATCTCGATCTGAACGACGAGATTCTTTCTTCTACGACGATCACTCACGAAGGCGAGGTTCGTCATAAACTTACATTGGATGCATTGGGATCGAAAGCGGGTTCAGGAGCAGCAAAACCGAAGAAGAGCGCTTCCAAGAAATAAACCGGCGAAACCGAAAAACGTTCCGATAATCCAACCGCCGATCACATCGCTTACGAAGTGATGTAGAGAAAGCAACCTACCAACTCCGGCTAAGAAACTAATCAGAATCAAGGCCGGAGAAAACTGAAACAAAAGCACAAGAATCAAAACCGCAGTCATCGAATTCGCCGCGTGAGCCGACGGAAACGAATGTTTCATGTCCGGATTCGAATCCACTTTGCCGGCGACGGTAATCAACGGCCGTTTTCTCGCGATCAGGCGTTTGAGGAATAAAACAAAGCGGTCGTTTGCATAGGTCACAAGCCCGGTAAAAAGCAAAACCCAATACCAGGCAATCGGAAGATCGCTCTTTAAATAAAGAAACGGAAGAAGAATGATAAGAAAAACTTCTCCGCGATTGATTTTGGAAAGGACGTGACTCAACTTAGGATTGTGGAGATTGGTCCGAATCCAAGTAGAGAGTGAAAAATCGATTTGGTCTACGATTTGTATCAAAGTCGAAAGTCTTTTTTCAGAATATCGGCAAGCCCTTTTCTCGATAGGCTCTTTTGTTCTCCGGAAACAAGGTCCTTGATTTGAACCGTTTCCGAACGAATTTCCGATTCTCCAAGAAACAGTACGTAACGATAACCTTTTTTTTCCGCGACCTGAATTTGTTTTCCGATTTTTGCGGAATCTAACATCGTTTCGGTGAGGATTCCATTCTCGCGAAGTTCTTTGGAAAGTTTGAATGTTTCCACAAACAGCGCTTCGTCCATGATCGGAAGAAAAACCGTTTTTTCCCTGCTCAAGTCGGGAATTAGATTGTGGCCTTCTAAGAAGTTTTTTAAGGTCACATCGCCCAAGCCGAAACCGATTCCCGAAAGTTGTTCCTTGGAAAATAATCCGATGAGATTGTCGTATCTTCCTCCGCCGTACAAAGATCTTCTGTTTTCGGGATTCGTGTCGAATACCTCGAAAATACATCCGGTATAATAATCAAAACCGCGGATGATGGAAGGATCGAATACAAGTTGTTTGTCGACTCCGAGTTCTTTGAGTTCTTTGAATAAGTTTTGAATGAATGAAACGGAATCAGGATCGATTCCCGGTATTTTTGAAACGGTTTCTAAATTAGAAGCGAGATAGGTTTCGATCAAAGCGAGCTGCTCGTCGAAATTGCTTAGTAGAGGTTTAATCTCGGCTTGAAAGGCTTCGGGCGTAATTTTGGATTTTTTATCCAGAAGTTTGGAAACACCGTGAACTTGATTTTCATTGAGTTTCAGCGAATTCTTTAAAAAACTATCCAGAAGTTTTCTATGCGAAACTTTGATTTGATACGATCCGGTGGGCGCTCCGAATCTTTGTAAGATGGAATCCGCAATGAGAAGAATTTCGAGTTCCGCACGGTGTGTGTCCACGCCGAAAAGATCCACGTTCAACTGCCAGTGTTCGCGAAGTCTCCCTTTGCCCGGTTGTTCGTAACGCCATAGGTTTGGAATGGAAAACCAACGAACGGGACGGGGAAGATTTCTAAGATTTCCCGCGACCATTCTTGCAAGCGTCGGCGTCATTTCGGGACGAATCGCGACTCTGCGTTCTCCCTTATCGATAAAATCGTATAATTGTCGCTCAACGATCTCTTCTCCGCTTTTGGCTTTGTAAAGATCGAACGACTCGAGGATGGGTCCGTCATATTCTTGATACCCGAAAGACAAAACTGTCTCCCGCATAACGGAAAACATCCAATTCCGGAGGCGCATTTCCTCCGGATAAAAATCTCTGGTACCTTTGTAGGGCGCTGTGGTTAAAAAGTTCTTCTGATTTTCCAAGGCAAATTACTGAGTCTTAATGAAGTTCATATTTTTCTTCAATAGAGTCATATTTGCCTTAGCATCGTTGGAGCCAACTATTTCTGCACCCACGTGATAGATTTCTCCGACTTGAGAAATATGTCGGATATGAAACGCAAATCGCAGCGGGGCTTGCATCTTAAAGGTGATATCGGCCGTAAAAACCGGTTTGTGAAGAAAGGATTCGATCAGTTCGGATTCGGTAACCTCAAGAAGAATTCCACCTTCCGAAATGTTCAGGACGTTTTGTCTGATGTCTAACGATTTCGTGTTGGAATCTCCCATTCTCGAATTGAAAATCTCTTCCATCTCCTTATACAAAGGGATGACTTTATCTGAGATCGGACCTTCGCTCGATTCGATCACACCCATCGCAAAGATTTGAGCTTCACCTCCGTTTTGAAAGACGATCGGATAAATAAGAAGAGAACGGGTTTTGCTTCCTTTAAAGAAACGCATTCTTTCTTCGAGAATCAATTCTTCTTGAAGAACTTCTTTGATCGGAAGAAGATCCAGGTTTGCAAATTCGCCTTCTTTACCGGTGTCCAAAACCGACGTATCGGGGATGTAGATCGGCTTTTTGAATTTTTTTACGAGTTCTTCCTCGGGCGTGAGTTCTTTAGAAGAACTGAATACGAGTTTGGAATTCGGATACATCGCTTTTACCTTGCGATTCAAATCGTTGAGGATGATCTGACCGGAAGTTCCAAGTACTTTATTGATTTCTAATTCTTTTCTAGGAATCAAAAACTTATGCGAAATGACTTTGCCGATCAACCCTTCGATGCGAGGTGACATTCTTTGGGTTTTCGCGATTTTTGCGAAAACGGGTTTGCAAACGATCTGAGAATCGGTTTTTTCGATCACTTCGAATCCGATTTCTATATGTTTGGAAAGAGTTCTATATAGAACGAGTTCGTCGTCGACGTTCGTAAGAGTTGAGTCGATGGGAAATACGAACGATCCGTCTTCCCGGATTTCCATCGGCTTCAATTCCTGATGAAAAGGGGATTCTTTAACGAGCAAACCCTGAAAGTGAATGTATTCCTTGAGAATATATTTGATCTTATTCAGGTCTTGGATCGTTTCCCAAGACCTGGGAGCTTGCAGATATTTTTGATATTGTACCGTCATGAAAACTCCTTAGAGCTTTCTGAAACCCACTCTTCTGTTTTTTGCTCTGCCAGTTTCTGTCTCATTATCAGCTTCCGGTTGCGAATACCAATAGGCTCTGACTTTCATCCGTTTTTCCGAAATCCCCTTAGAAAGAAGATATTCATAAACGTTACGAGCCCTTTTAGCACTCAATCTCGTATTGTATTCTTTCGAGGCGACGTTATCCGTATGCCCCCCGATTTCAATTTTATCGGACGCATTTTTAACAAGATAGTCTACAAGAGGCGCTAGGAACTTTTTGTTCTCGTCCGTGATTTTTGTTTTATTAAATTCGAAGTAAAGTTGTAGATTATAGATCGGATCTACGTCCTTCTCCGCTTTAAGAAAAATCGTCACGGTTCCATTTTTGGAAATATTTTTTTGAACGATGTTCACACTTTCGGAAATATATTTCGGAGCGGTCGCAAATAATTCGAAATCGCTTTCCGGCAATTTATTGACTAAAAAGGATTTCTTATCCGTTTCCTGAATCAGAGATTCTCCTTTTCGATTGATCGGTGTAAAAAGTGTGACTTTTGCATCGGAAATAATTTGTTTCGTTGTGGCGTCCGCTACAACCACTTTCATCGCTGCGGAAGTCGGAGTTTGATTCTCAACGGATGGTTCGGCTTTCGTTTCTTCCGTTTTTCCTTCTCCGGTTTTGATGGGAAGAAGCACGTACGTTCTATAAATCTTTCGATTCTTTCCAATATTTCCTCTCAGATCGAGAACGTCTTCCTGAGGATGAAATCCGGGAGAACTGATCTCAACACGATAAACTCTTCCCGTTTGAAGATTTGCAGAGAAGTTCGACGGCTTTCCTTTTGTGAGATCGCCTCCGATCCGTTTGGAAGTGATTACGGTTGCAGGTTTGTTTCCGTCGTAAATCTTCAACGTTGAATCCAATCCGATCATCGTTTTTTCGGAACCGTCCAAAACCAAACCCTTGAAGTTGAGCGCGTAAGAATTGCGGAGAGATTCCGGGACCTGAAAGCGATAGATGTCGAACTGACCTTCTCCTCCCGTGCGGTTGGAAGAAATATAAGCCCAAATTCCATCTCGATCAAAGCTGATTCCTTCGTTGTCGAATCCTTCCCATTTGTCCGTGTTAAACGGTTTTGGAAGAAGCAACAAAGACGATTGATCCACTTTCGGAACGACGTTTTCATTTTGTTTCGCGGTCGGTGATTCTTCCGGTTCTTCTTCGTCTTCCAACATGCTGTCTAACGCGGTTTTATATCGGAGGAAGATCCGGTAGAGTTTGAACTTCTTTCTTTCGTCTTCGCGATTGGAGCTGAAATAGAGTTGTTCTCCATCTTGATGAATAAACGGAAGAATGTCGCTTTCGGAAGAATTGAGAGGCGCTCCTAAATTTTTCGGTTGAGACCAAGTTCCATTTTTCGTATTTCGAACCGAGATCCAAAGATCGAAATCTCCGTAACCGCCCGGACGATCCGATGAAAAGATCAGAAAGTTTCCATCGGGTGAAATCGCAGGCATCTTCTCGTTGAAGTTGGAATTGATTTCGTTGAGATGTTCGGGATCGGTCCATCTTCCGGTCTTCTTGTCTTTTACGGTTTTATAAATGTTCAAACCTTCAAAACCGGTACGGCCCACAGCCGTGTTGATCGTGGATGTGAAATAAATTTCGGAAGGTGCATGGTTTGCGTCGAATAAAATCGAAACGCCGCCTTCGAATGCGTTCGAGTTGAATAAGTTCGGTTTGCGAACGCCCGGAACGGAAGGACGTCTCAATTCTTCCCGAATGTTCTGATTCATGTTTACCGGCTTGGTCCATTCGGCGGGAATTTCTTTGTCCATGTAGCGGACGTTTTCGGAAATCCAAAGATCCATTCCGCCTTCGCCGCCGGGACGATTGGATTGAAACACGACGTATTTGCCGTCAGGGCTGATGATCGGATTGTACTCGTCGTTTTGTGTGTTGAGAGGTTGGCCGAATTGTTTTTCGGGAAGATCCGGCAAGGGCTGCGAAAAAACGGGCGCGAGTGTGCAGAAAAATAAAAAGAAAATCGATTTCAAAAAAGGACGCATGAATCACTCCAAAAAGAATGTAGAAGAGTTGCCGTTTTTAGTTTAAATTCAGGATCTCCCTTAAAGTATCGGTCTTGGTTCGGAGTTTTTAAAGATGGAAAGTAAGCTGGATACGAATTCTTCGGAGCATTCTCCCGTGATCTTCGGAGTTTTGAACATCACTGAAGATTCGTTTTCGGACGGTGGAAAATATCTGACTCATTCTGCTTCCTTGCAAAAGGCCGAATCCCTTGTGTCTCAAGGCGCAAACGTGATCGATATCGGTGCGCAATCTTCCAATATCCAAGCGGGTTTGGTCGGGCCCGAAATCGAATGGGTGAGAATGAAGAATTTGATCCCTGATCTGATCGCAAAGGGAGTTCGTGTTTCCGTCGATTCGTTTCAACCGGAAGTCATTGCTCGTTCCTTGGAAGCCGGAGCCGAATTTATCAATCATATCCGCGGTTTTGTGGATTCTGAATCCGTTCGTGAAATTTCAAAGTTTGCGGGCAGCGATCGAAAATTCATTCTCATGTATTCGCACAATCAATCCAATCGCGCGGAAAAGAATTCTCACCTTACGCAGGATAACGTGATTTCCGAAATCGTCGGATTTTTTCGGGAAAGAAAAAAGACTCTGATCGAAGCGGGAATTCCGCAGGAACAATTGATCTTTGATCCGGGAATGGGATTTTTTCTCAGCCCCGATTTTCAAGTCAGCTTTGAGGTTTTAAGAAGAATCCAAACTCTTCAAGAGGAATTCTCACCGATGATGGTTTCCGTTACGAAGAAATCGTTTTTAGGAAACGCACTCGGCGGTTTGGAAGTGAACGAACGCGAAATCGCGACCGTGATCGCTGAATTGTATCTTTCCATTCAAAAAGTGGAATATATCAGAACGCACGAACCGAAAAATCTGAGACAGGCTCTGCGTATTTGGAATCTTCTTCGTTGTTCGTGAACGAGTTCCGTTTTATTTTTGCAGAAGTTTACAAGAACTTTTTATATAGGGTTGTTTGTCGGAACAACTAGTACAGATGCATTCACGGATTAACGTCCGACTTTGATGTCTTCGATCGTTTTCTTGCCGGCAGGATTGAGCGTCGGTAAAATCTCTTCTTCCCGGATTTGTAAACCTTTTGCCTGCATTCGTTTGATATAAGGGAGAATCGGATGTAAGTCCGCGTTCGGATTTACGGACAAAAGAATCCGTTTCCAGAGTTCAATGAAGGGAACCGTTTCCTTTTCCGATTCGGGAGATTTTCGAATCCACTCCAGTGCCTCGGAGTAATTTCGTTTTTCGTAATATGCTTTCGCGATATAATAATTCAAATCGGGGATTTTGTCGTCCGTCGAATGAAGATTCATCGCGAACATCAAAAGGTCGTCCCACTTTTCCAAGTCGTGCGCGAGCAGGACCATCGATGCTCGTGCGTTTTTGTGATACGGATTGATCTGGAGAATTCTTTCCAAATAGTAATACGCTTTTTCGAAGTCCTGCTTTTCAAGAAAATAGGCGCTTAATTCTTCCCAAGAAACGACTTCCATTCCGGGAATCTTGGATTGAACGTCGAGCAACAAAACCGTTTCTTCTCTTCTGTTTTGCGTATTCAATAGTTTGCGAAATTGTTGAATCTGATCCTTCTTTGCGGATTTCAAATAAAGAGAGATTTCCTCTTTTGCAAGATCGTATTCATCGATCAGATAATGCATGCGGATCAAGTTGGAAAAACAGACCGGGTTGTGATCGGAAAGTTTCAGACATTCTTTCCAAGCGGCTTCCGCGTCGTCCAAAAGGGAATTCTTCGCTAAAAGAACGCCGATATTGTTTTTATCTTCCGCGGTGGTCCCCTTTCCGCGAAGACCTCTTACTTTCCAAACGGAAGAAATCGTTTCCAGTTCAGCTTGAGAAAATTCGGATGAATTCAAATATAAAAAGGAAGGATCGGTTTCCAATACTTCCGCTTCGCGGATCGGATAAATACAAAATTGAAAAAGAGACGCGAGTAATACGAGCGATAGAAGTTCGAACCGCAGAAACGGAAGACTTCTTTTTTGAAGCAGGACGTTTTGTTTTTGTTGAACCGTCGGATCAGCCTTCTTGGGCACCGGATTCTTCCAATTGTTTTTGAGCATAGAGCATGTACTTGAGAGCGCGTTCTTTATCGCCATGGAACAAATACATGAGTGAAAGATCAAGTGCATCCTGCGGGTTCGGAGGAGCGAAGTCTTCCGGATTTTCTTTGCTCATCTCGAATTTGGAACGGAATTCATCGAGTTTGTTTTTCGTAAGTTTTTCCAGAGAATCGAAAAAGGCGGCTTCTTCCGGATTCTTCTTCGCTTCTTCGATCGCGTCCGAAAATCGAGTAAATCCTTTCGACTGCGAAGTGGCTTGTTTGAGAATTTCAAAGGATTGTTTGAAGTTTCCCAAGCGGGTATGAACTTCCGAGATCAACACCTGTATTCTCGAATCGCCCGGATAAAGTTTGTTCACCTTTTCCGCCGTTTCCAAACATTCTTTCCAGCGTTCCTTTTCAAAGTATAACGTTGCGAGCGCGGTCAACGCCATTCGATTGTTTGCATCGAGTCGAATCGCGTTCGTAAGATAGAGTTCGGTTTTATCATCCTTTTCGAGTTGGCGATAACAATATGCGAGAAGGATATGCGACTTTAAAAATCTCTTTTCGATTTCGAGGGATTTCTTGAGGGATCTTACGGCGGTTTCTATTTCCCCGGTTCGATAAAGTTCCACTCCGATATTGTAATAGAGCTCGGGAGTTTTTCCGATATCGAGCGCCCTTTGATAGACTTCGATCGCTTTTTTGGAATTCCCTTGTTTGGAATAAAGGGCGCCGAGATTCAGATACGACTTTTGATACTTCGGCTGAGCCTGGATCAGACTTTCGTAAAGCTGAATCGCTTCCGGCTGTTTTCCCTGTTTTTCCAAGGCCAACGCCTGATTGAAGATTTTGCTGATATCTGTCCCGGTCATAGAACAACTATCGGCCGGATTTCGAACTGGGGCGACCGAAAAAGTTGTAATGGAATTTTTCGATTCGGCCGATTGGATAAAGGAATCACTAGGACCCGAGGGAAACATGAAACAAATAGCAATCTTAGTTGCCCTGATTATTTTTACGTCTTGCGCATCCGTTGAATCGAAACGAAGCGTCAGCGCTTCCGGAGATCCGTCCGAGATCTTTTTTGAAAAAGAGATCGCTCCCATGGATAGAGAATCCGGTTCATCCGCTTCCCAAAAACCCGGACGGAGATCGTTCGAGGAAGAGCTGAACGTTGAAAAATATGCAAAGGCTCAACCTCCTGAAAAATCCAACAATTCCGGCGGAGATTTCGACGAAATCGGAATGTCTTCTTGGTACGGAGCGAAATTTCACGGTAAACCGACCGCAAGCGGAGAAAAGTTCGACAAAACGAAACTTACCGCAGCGCATCCGACTCTTCCCTTGGGTTCGATCATCCGTGTTCAGAATTTGGAAAACCAGAAAGAAGTGCTGGTTCGCGTGAACGACAGAGGACCTTTCGTAAAAGATAGAATTATCGATCTTTCCGAAAAAGCGGCAGACACGCTGGAATTCAAAGACGTGGGACTCGCAAAAGTAGGAATCAAAGTCGTAAAGCGCGGAGGAGCCGCGGGTGATGAATCCGAAGACCTTGAAAACAACGACGACGAAGACGCTCTGTTAGGCGATGAAGGAAAACCGGAAAAACTTCAACCGCAAAAATCGGATTATCCGAACAAACCGATCGCGGGTGGAAAGTATATCAAAGGTTCTCCGAAAGGTTATACCGTTCAAGTGGGAGTTTTCCGCGATCAAACCAGAGCGGAAGCGTACAAAGCGAGTCTCGGACAAGAATACGGAGAAAAGACGTTCGTATTTACAAGAGACGGTTTGTTCGTAATTCAGTTGGGCGATTTCGGCAGCAGAACAGGAGCCGAATCTCTGAAATCGAAATTAAAAACGGACGGGATCGACTGCTTTATTCCAAAAAAGTAATCGTTTCTTTTCGATAAACGTTCCCTCGCAACGAAAAGCCCCGTTCAACGGGGCTTTTCGTTTTAACGATGCGCGCGACAACTATCCTGCTTCATTCTTCCTCTACAGATTTCTTTCGCCGTTTCCACAACGGCAAAACCGCAGGTGTTTAAACTCGGATCCACGCAACCAGGAATCGCTAAAAGCAGAACCGGAAAACATTTATCGAATTCTTCGATTTCCTTGGAACAGATTTGTTCGTTCGAAATCAGCAGATTGCAATTGAGAATTCCGATGACACCGAGCCATACGATCAAAATGGAAAGAATTCGTTTTTTCATCCCAATAGAAGAAAACGTTCTTTCGAAAAATCAATTCCGAAAAACGGAATCGATTCGATTTAGAATTCGGTTTTCGGAATTTTGCGATTCTGTTTTAAAATAAAGAAAAGAAGCCGGTCGTAGTTCCGACTCAAAAAGATCGGTTAAATTCCCCCGCCGTGGATGAACTCGTCCAGAATCTCTTCCAGATTGTCTTTTTCCTTTTTCAACGGAGTATGATGGCCACCGTCTTTGCCTAAATCGTGAATTTCTTTTTGAAGAGTTTCGATTCGTTCGAGCAGGATAGAGAATACTTTTGCGACCGGATCGGGAATTTCATTGTGATCCAGCATATGTTCGCCTTCTTCTCCGATCGGCATTTTGGAACGAACGACTTTTGCCGGAATTCCGACCACGGTCGTATCGTGCGGAACGTCTCGCATCACCACGGAACCGGCTCCGACTCTGACATTTTTACCGATGGTGATATTCCCGAGAATTTTCGCTCCCGCTCCGACGACCACGTTCTCCAGTAAGGAAGGGTGACGTTTACCGGATTCTTTTCCTGTTCCACCTAAAGTGACGCCTTGATAGATCAAACAACCTTTTGCTACGGTAGCGGTTTCTCCGATCACGACTCCGTGACCGTGATCGATCATAATTCCGTTCGCGATCTGAGCGCCTGGATGAATGTCGATTCCGGTGATGAATCTGGAAAAAGTATTGATCATCCTTGGAATTAAGGGAAGTTTTATCCGATAAAGAAAATGAGCGAGCTTATGAAACCAAAGCGCGTGCAAACCAGGATAACAGAGTATAATTTCCAAATACGACTTAGCGGCTGGATCATACTTCTTGATAAATTTAATGTTCTCGAACAACTGTCAATCTCCGGTCTTCGCCAAACTAATATAAAAGGCTAAAAATTCGCCGTACCATGTAAAGAGGATTCTTTCCGAAAAGAATAGAATAACGATTGAAACAATCTCGATTTTCAACACACGTCATCTTGTTCATCCTTACCTTTCTGACTCTCACGTTTCAAAGTGAATTTTTCGAAATTCCTTTCCTATCGGTTCAGTATTTAAAAGAATTATTTTTTCTTAGACTTCCGTATTCGCTTTCTTTGATTATAATTCTTTTAGCGCATGAGATGGGACATTTTTTGGCGGCGCGATATTACGGTGTTAAAGCGACTTGGCCGTATTTTATTCCGGTTCCTTTCGCGCCGATTGGAACGATGGGAGCGGTGATTCGAATCCTCGAGCCGATTCGAAATAAAAAACAACTTTTCGACATCGGAATCTGGGGACCGTTGATGAGCTTGATTCTTTCGGTTCCTTGTTACGTTTTAGGAATCTACTGGTCTTCTCTGGTTCCGATGGACACTGTCCGAGGGAATCCGGGAATCATTTCCTTCGGAGAATCTCTTTTCACGATTTTTATCAATCAGTGGATCTTAGGACCGTTTGATCCCGCGGTTCAAGACGTTTGGATTCATCCGTTGGCGCAGGCGGGTTGGGTCGGATTACTGGTGACTGCGATCAACCTTCTTCCCTTCGGTCAACTCGACGGCGGCCACGTTATTTATTCCATTTTTGGTGAAAAATATCGGAATTGGATTTATTATCTTTTTACGGGGTTTTTGCTTTTATGTCTTTGGAATTTTTCCTGGTTACTGTGGGGTTTCCTGATTTATTTCATCATAAAAGTAGAACACCCTTTTGTCCCTGACCCGGTGGTTCCCTTGGATCGAGTTCGAAAGATCGGCGGCCTTTTGATTTTGTTCGCGCTGATTTTCATTTTTGTGCCTTCTCCCATCCAACTCGGAACTGATATAAACAGACCCGGTCTTGCAGAGGAGCTATGGATTTCACTCAAGTCAGTTTTTTCAGGTATTTAGTTGCGTTCGTATTTTTCATTTCGACTCCGATTTTTTCCCAAGATCAGGAAATCAAACTTACAGAGAACGCGTACGGTTTCACATACGACGGAACGAATTTTTGGTACATCGATTCTACGCATCGATCCTTGTATCGAGTAGACCCATCGGGAAGGCAAGAATCGTTTTCGCTGAACATTCCGTTTTTGACCGGGATCAATTTTGATCCGCGTGAAGGGAGAATTTTCGTCGGAGCGAGAAAGCTCGTTTTAAAAGTGGAACCGAACACAGGCGGAGTTACGGAAAGAATTCCGGTTCCGATCGAAAAGATCGGAGGAATAGCCAGCCAAGATTCACTGTTATACATTCTCGATCAGGAGAATGGAAAGATTTCCATCTTAGATAAAGCCACGGGTAAGTTGATCGGAGGTTTTTTAACGGACCGCGCTCAACCGAGGGATTTGGTTTTTGCAAGAGATTCGATTTGGGTCTCCGATTCTTCCGATGGAAACATCTATCGATATAATCCGAACAACGGCTCCATTACAGGGTCGATCAAAACTCCTTCCAAGGAAATCCGCGGAATGGTTTTTTTGGGCAGCAGAATCTTCGTGGTCGATCGCGCCGGAAAAGAAGTGAGAAAAGTTTCGTTCGTCGAAACCGATCGATTTATCGCTTCGGGTGAAGCGACCCATCTGATGAAAGTTCGCATAACGTTTTCATTAAACGAACTTTCGATCGCCGGAGGTTCTCTCGGAATTTTTCAACCCCCGACTACGGAACATCAGAGAATCCGGAATCTCAAAATTGCCGCGCCCGGATTCAAACAGGATTTTATCGGAAACGGAAGAGCGTTCGTAAAGGTTTTGGGCGTGGACGACGTCAAAGGAAAACAAACCTTAGAATATTCTTTCGAAGCTAGAACGCAGAACATTCGTTATTACGTGACGGACGACTTCTTGGAAAAGAAGGAAAGAATCGGAGACGATCTAAAACCTTTCTTGAAGGGCGAACCTCTCGACGTTCAAAAGAATTCGTATTACGTGGATAAGATCTTCGACGCGCGATTATTCCGCAGCACGATGCCTTCTTTGAAAAAGAGTCTTTTGGATTCCGGAGTTCCGGTTCGTTCCCAATATACCGCAACAATCGCCGGACCAAATTCGGTTTCCTTTAAGGATACGATGGACGTTTACATTCCGGGTTTCGGTTGGGCTCCGGTGCAAGCTGTAAAACCCGCATCGGACGAATCTTCCCGTGTGTTTAAAAAAGGAGAAGAAAGTATCGATTTATTCCGCGCGGAAAACTGGGACGAAATTCAATCTCCGATTTTTTACAAGAGTCGAAATTCGGAAGAATGGAAAAACATACCCGCAGAAATTCAGGTGACCTTAGAATGATAAAAATCTGACTCGAAAAGATCCGAAGTCCGACGGTTTTGCGGATTCGTTTCAAAGTAATTCTGAAAAATCGAATTTGTGGGAACTCATACGAAAACGGAACGAATCGAATTTTACGGAAAGTCCAAAATCTCATCGAAGAGACTTAATTTGTAGGATCTCCCACTCTTTGAAAAAACTTTCTCGCTTGTAAGGAAAGGGTTACGGTTCGACCGATCATCAACAAAACGAGGGAAAGCCAAAGAAGATGATTGTCCTTCTGGATTTTCCCGAGATACGCCGCCGGAAAAAAAAATAAGGCCGTGCTGATCAACATGGAATTGCGGAGAATTCTCCCTTGCGTAAGTCCGATAAAAAAACCGTCTAGAATAAAAGCGATCGCTCCGATTTCCAAAACGGGCAACAACCAAATTCGGTATTCGTTTAACAAAACTCGGACCGATTCGCTTTTGGTGATCAAGCCGAACGTAAAATTCGGAAATATAAAAAGAACCGCGAGAAAGATCGAAGTAAACAGAATACTATTATAAAGCGCGAGAACCAAAAGTTCCTTCAACGATTTCCAATTCTTTTCTCCGTAGATATTTCCGGCGAGGCTTTCGGTCGCAAATGCGGCTCCGTCCACCAAATACGCGCTTACTAAAATCAACTGAAGAAGAATCGTATTAGCCGCTAAAATTTCGGTTCCTGCTTCCGAGCTGAAATTACGGAACAAACTAAACGTAAGAATCAGAAACAAGGTTCGTAAAAAAATGTCTTTGTTGAGATGGAGCAAGGAAAAAAAGCCGTGCATGGACAAGAGATGTTTGTCGCGTAACAAAGCGATTCTTAAATTCGGGAGAATTCTCAATTCTCTCAGAAATAAAACGATAAATACGGCCAACATACCGAATTGACTGATGCTCGTAGCGAGTCCCGCTCCGTATGCTTCCCAGCCTAAAAACAAAATAAACCAAACGTCGAGCGCAACATTGATTCCGTTTCCGATGATGGTAGCGATCAGAATATAAGAACTCTTTTCTCTTCCTAAAAACCACCCGGTAAAAACGTAATTGCAAAGTACGGCGATCGAACCCGGAATTCTCGAATCGAAATACGAAAGACCGGCCTCCTTTACGTTCGGACTTCCTTCTAAAATTCGAAATCCGAATTCCCGTATCCAAGGAGAAAACAAAAGGATCAAGGCCCCGAAAAAACAAGCCAATACGATCGAGCGCACGAGAATAAAAAGCGATTCTTTTTCATTCTTTTCTCCGGCTGCTTGCGCCGTTAAACCGGTGGTTCCCATTCTCAAAAAACCGAACATCCAAAAGATAAAATCAAACAGGATCCCCGAAAGCGCGGCTCCGGCCATAAAGATATGAGTATCAAGATTTCCTAATATAGCTGTGTCCGCTAAACCGGTAAGAGGAACGGTGATATTCGCAAGGATGTTGTAAAATGTAAGTCGATAAAATCTGGATTTCAATCAGCTCAGCCTGTCCATAACGCAAGACGCCGTAATATCGCCGGTGACGTTGATCGTAGTTCTGCACATATCCAGAAAACGATCCACGCCTAGGATGATCCCGATTCCTTCGGTCGGAATTCCCAACCCTGCAAGGATGGTGGCTAAGATTACGATTCCGATTCCGGGCGTACTCGGTGTTCCGATCGACGCGCCGACCGTTGCAAACAAAAGAAAGACCAATTGCGTGGGGGCCAAATCGATTCCATAATATTGAGCTAAAAAGATCGTCGCCACCGCTTGATAAAGGGCTGTCCCATCCATGTTGATCGTCGCTCCGACCGGTATGATGAATTCGGCGATGTTCTTTTTGACCTTTAAATTTTCAGTCGCGGTTCGGATCGAGACCGGCATTACTGCGGCGGAACTCGAAGTGGAAAACGCGAGAAGCTGCAATCCTGCGATTTTGGAAAAGAATTCGATCGGGTTTCTTCTCGCCACGAAGATGAGAATGATCGAGTAAACGCCGATCACACATAGAAGTCCGAGAAGAACCGTGCTCATATAAACGCCGAGCGTAATCAAAAGTTCCGCACCGATCGAAGAAATCGCTTTTGCCATTAATCCGAAAACCGCAAACGGAGTTAGAGTCATCGCCCAGTTGACGATTTTCATGCTGATCTGAAAAACCGAGTTCAAAAGTTCCAAGATCGGTTTCGAAAGTTCTTTCGAAACGGAAAGGATGGCGATTCCGATGAGAATGGAAAAGACGATGACGTTTAACATTTCTCCCTGAGTAATCGATAGAAACGGATTCTTCGGAAAAAAGGACATGAATAATTCCGGGTATTTGTCTAGGGCCGGTATATCCGTAGGTGAAGGAACTTTCGAGGTCAGAGCACTCTTAATTTGAATCGTTGATTTTCCCGGCTCCAACCAAAGCGCCAGTGCGATTCCGATGGCGACCGCAATGAAAGTTGTCAGAACGAAATAAATTAAGGTTCTAATTCCGAGTTTTTTAACGTTCTCGATGTTTTCAGCCGAACAAATTCCGAGAATAATAGAAGAGAAGATCAAAGGAATCATGATCATCTGTAAAAGACTGATGAAGATGAGTCCCGGTATAACAAGCCACGCAGTCGTAAGTTGAGCGACATCCCTTTCGACTAAGGATAAATCAGTTCCTAAGAGGATACCGGTTACGATTCCGGCAAACATCCCAACTAGGATTTTTAACCAGAGTTTTTCTTTCAGGAGCCCAAGAATCTTTCGATTGAGGGAATTTAGTTTCTCAAAAACCGGCATATTGGAAAACTCTTTTGATTCCTTATTTTTTCTATTGATTTTTAGTTTTGGTATGAATTATTGAAACCGTTTTCAAGATTTTTTGAACGATGCCGTGCTTTTTCGAACGATATAAAGAATTAGAAAGACGGACCTGGAGATTATGGGATTAGATTTTCTGAGATCAGATTTGATTCTGTTCAACTATTATTCTTTTGGCAGTCTTTTAGTAACGATTACCACCTTCTTCCTCGCCGTTTTTTTTATTAGCTTAAAAAGAAAGACGGTCGCGACGTATCATCTCGGAATCGCCTTTTTCGTGTTCGGTCTTTTCGAGATCGGATATTTTATGGCCGCGTTTTATTATCATCCGATCGCGGCATATCATAGATGGTTGACGGGATGTTTGATCCTTCCTGCGGTGACTCACTTTACTCAGTTTTTTATACGATATCCGAGCAACGCGAATAAGAAGTTCGGTTTCTGGATGATGATCTTTCAGCACATACTCGGATTCATCGTTGCCTGTATCTTTATCTACATGACCTACATCTCGGAGAAGATTTATCACTTCACCGCGCATCACTGGGACTTCAACGCGCTGATCTCCAGTAAATATCTTGCCTTCATGATCGCGTTTTACTGCGTCATTGCATTTATCATCGTCCCCGCTTGGAGGATCATCACCGATAAGGAAAAAAAGAGATTCGCCATCTTCCTATTCGCGATCGGGTTTATGATTGCGGCTTTTTATCCGAATATCGCTAACGTTTTGAGTCGAGACGGTTTGATGGAGCGATCCACTTACATGACCTCGAACGTCATCTTCTTTATCGCCGCGTTTTCGGTCGTCGTCATCGTTTTCATCAACAACAGTACGGAAAGAACGACCTTCATGGTTAAGATCGTGGGAATCACTTTGTTCACGATCTGTTTGATCATGCAGTCTCTCGTATTTATTTCCAACCAGGATAAGGAATCGGAATACGATAGTCTTCATATCGTCAACAGCGAACGCGTCTTGGAGAACGGTAAGGTTAATAACGAAGTCGAATACACGCTTCGATACGATGAAAAAACGGGAGAATTGATCACGACCGATTACAATTCAAAATACGGTTTGGATCTTACACTCGTAAAAGTGGATCTTCAGAATACTTTGATCTATGAGGAAATTGCGGCTCTCAAAGAGGACAATTTTCGAGAAAATCTTAAAGCGATTCTCGACGCTTCGCCCGAATACTTTGCCGGTTATAAGGATGCGATCTATAAGTTCGTTAAGGAGAATTCTTCCTTAAGTTCTAAGGATCTAAAAAAGGCGCTTCTAAAGTATGCAGAAAAATTAAACAAAGACGCCTTTGTTAATACGAACAAACTTCAGGGAATCAATCCGGATTCTTTCTGCGAACAAGGAAAATCCTATCTCGAAAAAAATAAGGATCTGGAATCCTTTAAGAACGGAATTCTGAAAAACTTAGAAGGATGTTCTTGGAAGGGAAAACAAGTTTCCGGTAAGGAATTGAAAGCGGAATTCTTAAAATACTTCAGTTTGTTCAAACCCGCAGAAACCAGGCACTATAGAAGAAGCGTTGATGGACTCGGACACCACGTCGCGTTTATGAAATACATCCCTTCAAAGAAGCAGGTTGTCGAACTTGGATTCTCTTATAAAAAATATCGCGAATTCATGCACCCGACCTCGGTGAAGCAGACGATCATTTTGTTCGCGGTGATTTTTGTCGTACTCGTCTTATTTCCGTTATTCTTTAAAAGCAGTCTCGTCGATCCGTTGAACAATTTGTTATCCGGGGTGGAAAAGGTAAACAAAGGGGATCTGGATGTGGAGGTTCCCGTGAAGGTCCGCGACGAAATCGGATTTTTGGCCGATTCGTTCAACTCGATGGTTTCTTCGATCAAACAGGCAAGAAGAGAACTTCAAGATTACGCCGAAAACCTAGAAGAAAAGGTAAAGGAAAGAACTCAGGAAGTTCAGGAGAAAATGGAAGAGGTCCAAAGGCTGAAGGTTCAGCAGGACGGGGATTACTTCCTTACTTCCCTTTTGGCAAAGCCGCTTTTTTACAACGCGAACAAATCGAAGCTCGTTCACACCGAATTCACGTTAAAGCAGAAGAAACAATTCGAGTTTCGCGGAAAACATTCCGATCTTGGCGGGGATATTTGTGTGACCGGAAATCTCCGTTTAGGAACCCAAGAAAGTTATAAGCGTTATACGATGGCGATGAACGGGGACGCGATGGGTAAATCCATGCAGGGCGCAGGCGGGGCTCTCGTTATGGGAGTCGTAATGAACTCCATCATGGCGCGTTCCGCGGCAAACAATAGGATTCTTAACAAAACACCCGCCGAATGGCTGAGCGAAGTTTACCAAGAGATTCATTCCGTATTCAAGTCGTTTAACGGAAGTATGGTGATTTCAGCGGTGGTGTTCCTGATCGAAGAGGAAACCGGAAAATGTTTTTATTTCAACGCCGAACACCCGTTTAGCGTCCTCTATCGCGACGGAAAAGCGAGCTTTTTGGAAGAAGGCTTACAACTGAGAAAACTCGGATTGGATTCCGAATTCGATTTTGAAGTGAAGAATTTCGAACTCAAAAAAGGGGACATACTGATTCTCGGATCGGACGGTCGCGACGATATCGATTTAACTCCAGAAGAAACAGTAAGAACGATCAACGAAGATGAAAACTTATTCTTAAGAAATGTGGAAAAAGCAAAAGGCGTCCTCGAAGACATCGAAACCGAAATCCGAAAATACGGAGAATTGACGGACGACCTTTCCTTATTGAAGATCGAATTCCAAGTAGAAAAGAAAAAAGACGAACTGGATGAAATGTTCACCGGCGGAGATCGTATCGAAGTCGCTCTCAATCCGGACGTGATCTACGAAGACGCGAAACAACTTTACAAAGCCGGTAAAGTGGAACAAGCTTTGGAACTTCTCAAGACCGGTTATACGCACGATACCGCAAATCAAAAGATAAACAAACTTCTCGGTCTTTTGAGTTTTAAAGGAAAAGATTATACGACCGCGATCGAAGTTTTAAGCAATTATCTGAAAACCGATCCGGGACTTCACGAGTATTGGTTCTATTTGTCGATCGCAAACAAGAAAGTCGGAAAATACGAACAGGCGTTGCAAGCGAGCTTGAAACTGAGAGATATTCAACCGGAGAATCTTTCCAACCTCGTTAATCTTTCCGATATTTATCGACTTACGGATCAATTCGATCTCGCGGAAGAAGTAGCTCGAAAGCTGATGCATCTTGATCCGGGCAATCAAAACGGGGAAAGACTTCTCAAACTCATCGAAAGAGATCGTGCGTAAGTTCTTAATCGGGTTTTTACTTCTTTTCTCGTTCAGTATCTATTCGGATAAAAGCGCTGCCGCGTGGGTTCGGAGAATTCCTCTGAACCGCGGGGAACTCGTTTTGGAAATTCGAAATTCTTCCCGGGATAAGGAATGGAACGAGTTTGCCTATCGAAAGACCGGCGATCTTTTTCGGGCGCTTGAATCGTATTCGGGAATTTCCTTTCACGAAGCGAGCGCTTCCGTGTTCGAAGGACAAAGGGCGTCCGAAAAATATAAGGTGCTTTTGGTCGTTCAGGATCAGGTCGTATTAAACGGAACCCGGGTCGGGGGTTACAACAACATCTCCGGCGATTTAGGACCTTCTCGCGGGATTTTTATGGAACCCGATCTTTCACCCGCCGGTTACCCCGCTTTGCTCTTTCACGAACTCGGCCATTTTTATTTTTCGAACATTCCTTGGTTGAGCGAGGGTTTGGTTTCCTTTTTACCTTTCGTTCTTTATAAAGAAAAGAAGATCAATCTTACCAAAGACGAGTTAATCTCGATTGCGGAAGAATGGAGTTCGGAAGAAGGGCTGCAAGGCGGAAAGGATTTCCCGTTGGACCCCGACTTTCGAGAAAAAAATCCGGCTGCGACCCCGACCTTTTACAATAAGGCCCTGAAGATTCAATATATTCTTTATAAGGAATTGGGTCCGACCGGTTACCGGGATTTTGTCAAAAAATTAGTGTTCGAGAATTCCCCCAAAACAACGGGAGAAGTGATCTTGATCCTAAAGTCGATCCGGGACAAAAATTGGTCCAGCCTGCTTCGAGGGTGGGTAACGCGCGGACCATACGAAGTTTATACTTGGAAAACCTTCCAAAAAGAATCGATCCTGGGCGCTTTCGTGCAACTCCCTTGAAAACGAACGCTTGTTCCATTTAATTTTCCCTTCTTTCTCGAAACGCTCGCAGAAAGCCGACGGATCATTCCGTTAAATCGAACTAATCCTATTTTATCATTGAAAAGAAGCTTCATACCAATAGAGTAACGTCTGTTCGGAAAAAATAGAAATCGGTTCGAATTGAATCGCCGAGAGATTTTTTAAAAGAAAAGGTTTGTAAGACTATGGGCGAAACAGGATCCATTTGGGACAATATACTTCTCAATTATTATTCGTTTGGAAGTTTGTTATCGTTTTTAACAGCCATCCTTATTTCCGGGGTTTTTCTTTTTATCGATAAGAAAGTATCGAGCACTAAACATCTCGCGCTTGGCGCGTTTTTGCTCGGTGTTTTTCAGTTCGGTTATGTTTTTGCCGCGGTTCTTTATCATCCGTTTGCAGCGTATCACCGATGGATTACGGCGGGCTTAATTCTTCCGGCGATTCTCCATATCGGACAGTTCGTCGCACGTTATCCTGAAAATGATTTTCCGAGATTCAACTTCGTCACAACGATCGTGTTGTGGGTCGTCGCCGCTTTGTCCGTAGGCTACTTCTGTTTTTCCACCTGGAACGCTTCGGTTAAATATCACTTCACGGCGCATCATTGGGATTTTAACGCGGAAAACGTAAGTCGCACGATTGCGATCATCATCTTTACGTATGTGTTCATCAACTTCGTCGCGATTCCTATCTGGAGAATGACGTTGCTCAAAGGTAAAACGAGATGGATCATCTTCGGGTTTATGATGTCCTTTCTGATCGGCGGAACCGTTCCGGTCGTCGCCAACCTTTTGAGCCGAGACGGTTATATCGAAAGATCGATTTATCTTACCTCGATCGTTCTTTTGTTTATGGCGGCTTTCTTTATCATTCTTATCTTATATCTGAACTTTTCCGTAGAAAAAACTTCGTTCATGTTGAAAATCGTAGGAATCACTTTCGTTACGGTTCTCATCATCATGCAAGCGCTCGTCTACATCTCCAACCAGGACAAAGAATCAGAGTACGACACTCTGAGTCAGATTCATATGGAAAGAGCGTTGGAAGGAGGTGCGATCGAAGAAGGAATTTCGTACGTAATCCGATGGAATAAAAATAAGAATACGTTCGATCGCGATAAATACGATCCGAAGATCCATCCCGATCAAGAACAGCTTGAGATCGATTTCAAGAACACGCTTTTATACGAGGAGATATTCGGTCTCCAACCCCAAGGATTTCGCGAATCCTTAATGAAACTCGTGGATCATTCCCATGAGAATTTCGGAGGATATAAGTATTCCATAATCAACTTTCTAAAAGATCATCCCGAGTTGGAAGACGCGGCTTTGAAAACCGCGTTGGGCAAGGAACTATCAAGACTCGGTCTTCACGTATTCGTTGCTTCTAACAAACTCGATAATATTTTTGCGGAGGATTTCTGCGCGAAAGGGAGAAGTTATCTGGACGGCGCAAAAGAAGTGAAGATGTTCCGCATCTCCTTGGAATATCGATGGAACTTCTGTAAATGGGACGGCAAAGCCGTAACTCCCGCAAAGTTAAAGGAAGAAGTTTTGAATTACTTCCGTCCGTTCGTACCTTCTCTTACGAGATACTATCGTAAGAAGGATGTGGACAACCATAGCCAGCATTATATCGGCTTTATCAAATACGATCGCGAAAACGATACGGTGAACGAAGTCGGTTTTTCCTATAGGGCTTACCGCGAATTTATGCACCCGACCGCGTTGAAACAAATCATCGTGTTGGGCGTCGTGATCGTAGTGATCATTCTTCTCTTTCCGTTGTTCTTTAGAGGAAGTCTCGTTTCGCCTCTGAACGATTTGCTGAGCGGCGTGGAAAAGGTAAACGACGGAAGTCTGGAAGTTCAGGTGCCGATCCGCGTTAAAGACGAGATCGGATTTTTAGCGGATTCGTTTAACAACATGGTTTCCTCGATTCGAGACGCGAGAAAAGAACTCCAGGATTACGCGGAACACCTCGCGACCAAAGTCCGTTTAAGAACGGAGGAATTATCCGAAAAAATCGACGAATTCCAAAAACTGAAGATTCAACAAGACGGGGATTATTTCTTAACATCCCTTCTTGCAAAACCTCTGAACTACAACGCGAGCAAGTCTTCGCGCATCTCCACTCAGTTTCTTCTGAGACAAAAAAAGCAGTTCGAGTTTAAGGGAAAGCGCGCCGATCTCGGTGGGGATATCTGCGTTACCGGAAATCTCCGTTTAGGAACTCCTTCCGATTTTAAACGATACGTCTTTGCGATGAACGGGGATGCGATGGGTAAGTCCATGCAGGGAGCGGGAGGTTCTCTTGTAATGGGGGTCGTTATCAATTCGATTTTGGCCCGATCCGCGGCTGACAATCGAATTCTTGACATGTCTCCGGAACAATGGTTAACCGAAACTTACGAAGAAGTAAACGCGGTCTTTAAGTCGTTTAACGGGAGTATGGTGATTTCCGGGTCGTTCTTTCTCATCGAAGAAGAATCGGGAAAATGTTTTTATTTCAACGCGGAACATCCATTTACCGTTCTGTATCGTGACGGACGCGCTACGTTTTTGGATTCTTCCTTAACGCTGCGTAAGATCGGATTAGAATCGGAGTATCCTTTCAAAGTTTTTAATACGACTTTGCGGAAGGGGGATGTATTGATCGTCGGTTCGGACGGAAAGGACGATTTGGATCTTACTCCCGATAAGGACACTCGATCGATCAACGAAGACGAGACTCTCTTTCTCAAAACGGTTGAGTTAGGTAAAGGAGATCTCGACAAAATAGAGCATCTGATTTACAAAAACGGGGAAATCACGGACGACCTTTCACTCTTAAGAATCGAATTCGGAATTCTTAAAACGGAACAAACGCGAGGATCGTCCCTCGATGCGGATCATTCGATTGCGGCATCCTTAAACGAAGAGCCGAACGATTGGAGCATTTCGTATTCCCACGCGCGTCAGCTGTATAAGGATGGAAACGTAAAAGAGGCGATCGACGAACTTGCGGATCTTTATTCGAAAACACCGGAAGATTCTAAGGTTATAAAATTACTCGGCCTTTTGAGTTTTAAGGATAAGGATTACGTCAAGGCAGTCGAGATATTAGGAAAGTATCTCGAGCTCGATCCGGAATTGAGCGAGTATTGGTATTATCTTTCCGTAGCGAATAAGAAATTGGGAAGACTTCCCGAAGCGATTTCTGCTTCCGAAAGAGTGATCGCCAAACAGCCGGATAACGCGAACAACTTGGTCAATCTTTCCGATTTATATCGGATGCAACAGGATTACACTACCGCGAAAGAGTTTGCGATAAAAGCTTTGGATTTGGATCCACAGAACGAAAACGCGAAGAAGATTTTAAAGAAGATTGAAAATCACGTTTGAGGAATTAGAATCTCTCCGTTTGTATTGATCGGAGAGATTCTAATTTTCAGTTTTGCAACAAAGGATCTTTTTTATTTCCTCTGATTGGCGAGAATAGACCGAATTATTTTACTCTAGTCCAAGTGGATTCTTTTCCGATCATCATGAAGCCGACTTTGTATCCGCCTTTGAGATCCAGAGTATCCGCGTTTCTTAAAGTAAGTCTTCCGTCGTATGTTTTACCGCCTTTCGGATCGTAAACTCTTCCGCCGGTCCAAACTTGTTCACCTTCATAGGAGAAGCCGGTAAGGAACACAAGTCCCAAAGTAGGGCGTGTGCGAAGACTTTCGTCCTTATTATGAATGTCCAATTTTGGAGTCCCCGGAGTTCCCTCGGTGCTTCCCGCAGGATAAAGGGGCTCTTTCAACCATACGATTTTTCCGCAAATTTTCGCTCCGCATTTGTGTAAGTCTACTTGTGCGTCTTTTTCTTTGTTCCACCATTTTCCAAGAATTGCATCGTCTTCTCCGGCAAACGCAGGCGCGGAAATAAATGCGAACGCAAGAAAAATTGCGACCGTTTTAAACTTCATCATTCCATACTCCAAAAAGTGTTTTGAGGTCAAAATTCTCGAGAGAATGCGAAGAAAGTCAACAAAAAAGAAAGAATTCTATTTCTCGAAGTCTTTATATAACATCGAAGGCTGGATACCCTGGTTCGCTTGATATTTGCCTGATGTGTATTCCGTTATTTGTCCTTCAAGCGTGTGATAAAAAATCTGACAAACTTCCACACCCGGATAAACGATGAGAGGTTGAATGACGGAAATTTCCAAAGTCCAAAATCCTTTGAATCCCACGTCTCCGAATCCCGCCGTAACGTGAACGAGCATTCCCAATCTTCCGATCGAAGACCTTCCTTCGAGCATCGGTACTAAGTTATGCGTCTCCGTAAATTCCAAGGTTCTTCCCAGATACAATACTCCGGGTTTTAAAAGAAGACCGGTTTCGGGGATAATGAGCTTTTCCGAGGGATTCGGTTTTTTCATATCCAACGGAAGTTCCGTATAAATCAAAAGTTCTTCGTGGAGTCTTAGATTGTAAGAATTCGGATTGAGTTGTTTTTCGGAATAGGGAGTGATTACGATATCTTGACCGATTCGTTTTTGAATTTCTTTTCCTGTAAGAATCATTTATTTTCCTTTAAAAATCGGTTTCCGTTTTTCCTGAAACGCTTTCAAAGCTTCCAACCGATCTTCCGTCTTTAAGGTTTCGTCGTAGTATTTTTTTTCGGTTTTGAGAGCCGTTCGTATATCCTGACCATAACCTTCAGCGATTGCTTTCTTTGCAAGCTGAAGAGCGATAGGGGCCGAATGGGATGCGATTTCTTCCGCTAACATTTTCGCTGCCGGTAAAGAAGAGTCGTGCCAGATCGAATTTGCTAGTCCGTAGTTCAACGCGGTTTCTGCGTCGATCGTTTTACCCGTAAAGATCATTTCCTTTGCTCTGGAGATTCCGATTCTGCGAGGAAGTCTTTGCGTCCCTCCTCCACCCGGAATAATTCCCAAACGGGTTTCCGTAAGTCCGATTCGAATATCGTTTTTGAGAAGAATGAAATCGCAACACAACGCAAGTTCAAGACCGCCGCCGAACGCGTCTCCGTCAAGAGCCGCTACTGTGGGATAAGGAAAATTTTCCAGTTCCAAAAAACAATTTTTGAGATCTTCTAAAAAGCGAGTCACTTCTTTGGGAGCCATCGTCGCTCGTTCCTTGAGGTCCGCTCCTGCGCAAAAGGAAGGTCCGATTCCTCCCAGAACCAAAGCGCGAACCGTTTTTTCGTTTTTCGCTTTTAAAATCGATTGATGAAGAGTGGAAAGAAGTTCTTTACTGATTGCGTTTCTTTTTTCGGGTCTGTTCAAAAGAAGAACCGCGATTTCTTGTTCGGTGGAATAAATTACTGTGCTGGATTCGCTCATTTCAATGCACCATTTTCTAGGCAGAATAATTCTTGCCGAAACCTTTTTGTTCCGATAAACTAGATGCCCGTCGTAAATTTTTCAAGCCAAGTAAGGTTATGTTACATAAATCGAGAAAAATTTTCCTAACAATTCTGTTCCTATCCTTTTTCTTTCAATGTAAAGAAAGCGATTCCAACAACGATTTATTTACCGGACTCGGCTTGGGAAGTCCCGTGATTACTTCGATCGATCCCCCGTCCGGATCTCCTCCCCAGACAGATGGGGTTTCTTATACGGGGACACAGATTACGATCACGGGGAGAAATTTTGCTCCGAGCTCCGCTGAGACGCTCATAAAATTCAACGGGCTTTCCGGCACGATCTTTTCCGTGACTACGACGGAAATCATTACCACCGTTCCGTCGGGAACCACGGCCGGATTTTTGACCGTCGCCAAAACGGACGGATTCTGTGATACGGTGTACGGAACCGACGGATACAATTGTTCGGCGAGACGGTTTTACGTGGATTGTTACAAAGCCTACTCGAATATCTACGGCGATGAAACTGCGGTGAATTATCCCGATTCACAAACCATTAAATTTACGGATGATTATTCCACAAAAGCGTTCCGATCCAATCTCCGAGAAACTGGCGGGACGATTCTTACCTTTGAATGTGATAACTTAGTCGCCGTGAAATATTTTACGACCAGTTGTACAACCGTCGACGTAGGAACGCTCGCGGCTCCGGTATACAACCCTACGATCAATTTTGCGGACAATTATGCCGTTCAATATTTCATAACGACGGGAAAGGGAAGTTGTAAGATCGGATTTCAATAAAAAATGTTTGGTTTTTTTAGGTAAATCTGTTAGAGTTCGACTAGGAGTTGTATCATGAAGGTAGTTTCCTCCGTTCAGCTTGGGCTTCCGGAAAAAGGAGTCAAAGATACAAGAAAAATCCCAAAAGAAGAGGGGATGATTCACGTCGAGCCTTATGAAAATAAACAGGCTAACGTTTCGGACAAAAGAGCCTTTGCAGTTGAGGCCGGTCAAAACGGGGATTTCTACAAGGTTAAGGGTACATTTATCGATAAGGTAGGCTGAATCGGAGGAGAATGATTCAGAACTTTAAAGAATAAAAAAGCCTCTCAAAGAGAGGCTTTTTTGTGTACGGAGATTGTTTCGGTTAAAATCAATCTTTATAACTGATTTCTAAAACGTTTCCTGCTGGATCTAGGAAGTGTAAGAATTCTCCGCCGCTATTGGTTTCCGGTCCGCGAACGATGGAGATTTTATTCTCTTCGAGTTCCGCGATTGCTTCGGTAAAATCATCCACATCCAAAACAAAACTTAGCACCGGAATTTTGTTTTCGCCGAGGGAATTTTTGAAACCGGAAATTTTCTGAAGTCTGATATTGATCGAATCGAGTCCCATAACGACGTATTCGCCGGACTTTTCATCCACCGATTCGAAATCGAATATATCAGAATAAAACTTGGCAGAGGCTTCCGGGTTCTCCGCAGGTATTAAGAAATAGTCGATTCCTTCAACGATAATCATGGATCAATTCCTGTTTAACTTTTTCGTCATTATGGAAGGAAAACCTGGATTGTCTATTTAAAAACGAAAACCCATTCCGAATGTGTTGGAAATTCAAAACAAGGCGTCTATCAGCTCTTGTCCGGAATCTCAAAAAAGTGAAACAATCTCGGATTGGGCTTTCCGATCTTCCAAAGATACGCATCCAAAACGTAATGGGTAAATTGAGGTAGAAAAAGTAAGGAAACTAAAAGCGCCGAAACGATTTCGGGAAGCTCGAAAGAATAGAAACTCGAATTCTTAAAAATCTGAGAATGGTCTTTCCATATAAAACTGTCCCAAGTCCATTCCTCGACGAACGCAAATACGAACAGAACGCACACAAAACATACAAGAATCTTAATCCAATGCCCCGTTCTGAAAATTTCCAATTTGATTTCGGAAGGATTCCGCGCCGTGTAATAGAAAAGTAAGAATAAATACGGAACTCCGTGATTGATTACGTTCGTAACCGTAAAAGAAAAGTCGGAATTGAAATCAACGATCCCGAAATACCATACGATCCATGTGTTCAAAACAAGAAGAATCTTCCCGGATGGAAACGAACGTTCCTTTATAAAAAGAAATCCATGGACGAGAAGATAAATACAGAGCCAAACAAACTGAAACCAAAGCAAAGCATCCGCGACGTTCGGCAGAGGATAGATCAGAAAGTCTCCGTCCATAAACCAGGAGAATTCCCGCTTTTGATCCGTTAGGTGCCAGTATACGATCGGAATTCCGCCCATTAAATAGATCGTACCCTTATCGATCCAAAACGGGATTTGTTTCGAATCCGTTTTTTTCCGATAAAGAGCCATGAACCCGAACTGCTGCCGTATAAAGTGGAAGACCGCGATATAACTCATCACTCTCCAAAACCAAATCATTCCGAACGAATACAGAAACACGGAAAACAAAAAACATACGATCGGAACCGTTATCAGAAGAGTTTTCTTTTCCTTCCATTCTTCTTCGTTGAAATAGGAGCGAAACAAAGTCGAATAAACATGGGCCACGTCGATCAATAGAACCGTGCAAAACCAAATCCACGGATCGACTTCGGAAGGAAGAATATTCCAGATTTTGAATATGAATAAGAGTGCGACCGACGCGATTCCCGGAAGAAGAATAAACGCGAGGTCTAAAGACGGTTTAAAAATCCATCCTCTCGGATTCACAGCTTTTGTTCTCCGAGAACTTTATGGGCGGCATCGTGTCCTCTGACGAGAGCTTCTTCAAAGATGGAAATTCCGCTCAGATCCGAATGTGCAAAGTGAAGATTTGAATACGAGATGGAAAGTTTTTCCCTTCTTCCGCCCCAGATCAAGCCCGGAACCGGACGAATCATTGCGTGTGCATAAGTCATGATATCGATGTTTTGAATTCTCTTTTCGATATCCGGGTGCGCTTTTTTTAAATCGAAGAGAATCGATTCTTTCCAATCGGACCAAGAGGTCCGCATCATTTTTTTTCGGGTCGCGAGCGTGTCCGCGGCTCCGAAGGCCTGGTAATACGTTAAAACGGATTCTTCCCTTCCCGCGCGTAAATCTTGATGCGTGGATACTATGTATCCTAAAGAAGGACTTTGATAGATGACGTTGTCCCAACACGGAGGAATTCCTTTTCCCGTTGGAATTTTGTCTACGCTTAGATTGGCGACCAGCCAAGGGGAATACGTAAGTCCTTCGGCGATGCCCGTTTTCTCTCCGAGAATATATTTTCGTGTGAAGGAAGGCAGCGCATACACGATCGAATCGCAAAGGAGAAGTTTTTGTTCCCCGCTTACGGGTGAATATGTCTGAACCGCCAAATTCGCTTCTTTCGAAAAGTTCGGTATCACCTTTTCAACCAGAGTTTCGGTTTGAATCTTCGATCGAATCGGAGCTCGTAACTTCTCCGTTAAAAACCCGTTCCCTTCCGGCCAGGTTAGAAGCGTAAGATCTTCTCCGTTTGCGTCTACGGGTCGGGAACAAAAATAATGCAGACCGATCCATGCCGAAACCGTTTCCATCGAACCGCCGAAATCATCTCGAACGGAATAATCCAGAAACCAGAACAATTCTTTCGTTTGAAATCCTTGTTCCTTGATATATTCAAAAAAATGAATCGTATCCAACTTAAGGATTTCGGGATCTCGCGATGAAAGATCGATCGGAATCGAAAACGCCTTTTTTCCGTCTCTTCCGATTTTGGATCTCCAGCCTTGAATGAACTTTTTGAATTTCCTCTCTTCGTTGGCGGCGGATGAGTCGGGAGAACCGCTTGGAAAAAGACCTTCGTTCCATCTTCCTTGATGGAAAATTCTTTCTTCCGGATCGAAACAAAGATATCGCTCGTTATAGATCGGTTTTCCTTGTTTGTCTTTGCCGATCATAATTCGATTCTCTTCCAAGAATTTTCGGACAAGAACCGCTTCCTCTCCGGGTTGAGGAAGATAATGCGCGCCCCAAGGATAAGATCCGATTCGATTCGTTCCCGATCTTGAGTTTCCTCCGCTTTCGTTTTCCAACTCGAGAATTTTGAAATCGTTAAAGCCCGCTTTGTGAAGATAATAACCCGCGCTGAGCCCGGCGATTCCTCCGCCTAAAATCAACACCTTCGTTTTTTCGGAAGTTGCGAGATGGATGTTCGAAGAAGGGACGGCATCCTTGTTGTTTCGAATTCGATGCGCGACATTTCCGTTCGGACCCACGATCGTTCCCATGATTCTATGTCTGAATTTTAGGAACCAAGCTCCGCCCGCGAGCGCGGAAATACAAAGACCCAAAACGGTGAGAAAGGATTTTCTAGAAATGGATTTGGAATCTTCTTCTTGCATCGTTGTTGAGAAGAATGAAGGGAATTGGAATTCGTGCAAGGAAAAATGGAGTAAAAGAATTGCGTTTGAAATCGGAAAGATTCTTTTGCAAGGAATGGCTCTTTTTCTGGACTTCGATAATACGTTTTTGGATTCGATCGGAATCTACGAAGATACGATAAAACGACTTATGCGAAACGCAAAAGAATACGGATTCTCCTCGGTAAAAGAATTTTCCGAGTTTTACGAAGCCGCCAGAAAAGAAGCGAAAGTCGAACTCAAAGATTCTCCCTCCAATCGTCTTCGTTTGATTTATTTCAAAAAAATGTCTCTGTCCAAACACGGAACCCTGGATCCGAAATGGATTCTTCGGATGGAAAAGGATTACTTCAAATTCTTTCAAGAAGGGATTCAAGTCCGTAAGAAGAGATTCCAAAAGGAATACAAGGAAACCTTCGTTCTTCTCGAAACGATTGCGGAAAAACACAAACTTCTTTTTTGCACGAACGAAAATCTCAGAACGCAATTGATCAAGTTCGGCCTTTTGTTTCCGAAAACGTTTCCGTACGCGATTTTGAGTTCGGAAGAAGTCGGAAAAGAAAAACCCTCCGAAGAATTTTTCACGATGGCATATCGCCTTGTGTTCGGAGAAAAGGCCGCCGCGATGATCGGAGATTCCTTAAAGGACGATGTGCAAGGAGCGCTCCGTTACGGAATTCCCGCGATTCGAGTTCAGTCCGTGTTTTCTAAGACGAAACCGTTTATCGAAGAGAAAACGACCGTATTCACCGTCGATGGAAACGAGCGGGAATCTTCTTACCGCGAAGCGAGCGATCTCAGAACCGCGCTGAAGTTATTTCTTTAAAACCGCGAATAAGGTGTTATTCAAATTCAAAGTTTTGAATGTGAATAACCAAAGAATCTTGGTCGCATAATAATACACTTTCTTAAAAAGAGATCCTAGATTTCCGCCCTGACTTCCCGAAACCGAAGCGATCGGTTTTAAAATCGTGAATTTACAATCCACGAATCCGGTTTGTTTTGCGAGCATCTTCATCGTTTTTTCGGTGTAGTCGTTGATATGATCTTTCGCTTCGAGGTAATGTCCGTCCGGTTTCATTCCTTTGAGCATAACTTTCAATTTCGCTTTAAAAAGTTGAACGGGAAAGTTCGGAGTCTGTAAAAAAAGAATTCCGCCCGGTTTTAAAAGAGAATGCAAATATTCTAATAAACTATGAGGTTTGGGAATATGTTCGATCACGTCCCAAAGAGTGATGATGTCCAGAGATCCTTTTGCGATTCCGGAGTTTTGAACGATTCCGGGAAAAACGTTTTTCAACCCGTTTTTCGTTCTCGCAAATTGAACCGCTTTTTCGGAAATTTCATAACCGGTCGCTTCCCAACCCGGTTTTTGATCTCCGATTCGTTTCACAAAAAATCCGAGTCCGCAACCCACGTCTAAAATTTTACCGGAAGGCGCGGTTAAGAATTCTCCGATAAAGTCCTGATAAATTTCCCTGTGAGCGTTGTCCCACCAACCGAGATCATACGAAGAATCATCGTCCCAATATCCTTCGTAGTGTTCTTCCTGTTCATACGTCGAAAAGACGTGGCCGCAATTGGAACAGCGGACGATATCGATTCCATTCTCCACAAAAACCGTGGAATGTTGCGTGCTTGAACAGAGATAACAGGTTTGATTCAAAAAAGCCCCCAGGCGAGTCGCCGGATTTTCAATGTCTCCGGGTGAAGCCGGAAAAGCCAGAAAAAAGTACGCTGCGTTTTCCCGTTTTTGAATTTCCCCCGGAACAGTCTAAGAAAAGATAGAATTCAATTTATCTTAGGAGTTCCCGTGGCCTCGCTCAAATTCACAAAAATGGAAGGGATCGGAAACGATTACGTTTATATCGATTCCACTCAAACCGACATTCGCCTTACGCCGGAACAAATTCAAAAAATATCCGATCGCAATTTCGGAATCGGAAGCGACGGGGTGATTTTCATCCGTAATTCTAAACAAGGCGATTTTATGATGGATATGTACAACTCGGACGGCAGCTCTTCCGAGATGTGCGGAAACGGAATCCGCTGCGTTGCAAAATACATCTACGATCACGGTTTAACGAATTCTAAAAATCCTAAGATCGAAACAGGAGCGGGAATCTTAGAAGTCGATCTAAAAGTCGGATCAGGAAACAAGGTGGATCTTGTCAGCGTCGATATGGGGAAACCGATCTTGGTTCCTTCTAAGGTGCCTGTGATCTGGAAGAACGAAGATACGATCATCGATCAGGTTTTGGAAGTCGCAGGCAGGAGTTTGAAATTTACCGCCGTTAGTATGGGGAATCCTCACTGCGTGATCTTTGTCGACGACAGCGATCAGTTTCCCGTAAGAGAAATCGGATCTTTGATCGAACATCATTCCATTTTTCCAAAACGAGTCAACGTGGAATTCGTAAGCCTACGCGGTAAGGATCATCTTTATCAAAGAACCTGGGAAAGAGGGGCGGGAGAAACACTCGCTTGCGGAACCGGAGCTTGCGCCGTGATGGTCGCCGGAAATCTAACCGGAAGATCCGGGAAAGACGTTCGGATCGATCTAAGGGGCGGAACTCTGAGAATTCAATGGCAGGAATCCGGAAGCGTTTTAATGACCGGACCTGCGAGAGAGATTTTTTCGGGAGAGATCGAGGTATAAAGTAGAAACGGTAATATCGAAGTTTAGAAACTTCTAAACTTCGAATGTTTCTTAAGCGACTTCGGTTTTCTGAAGATTTTCCATTCTAACTCGAACTTCATCCGAAAGTTTTTTCAGATTGTCTTCGAGCTTCCCTTCCAAATACGGTCTGTGATCGATTTTAGGTCCGTAAAGAACGCGGACCTTTTTGTAGATCGATCTGCGTTTGATATCGCAGACTTCTTTCGGCATTCCCATAAAAGAACGAACTAAGGAAGGAATCGGAATATCGGAATAACTTTCTTCGATCGGGACGATCACGGAAGGAAGAATATCGACTTTGTTCCGAATCGAGAAGGCCGCAAATCCTTCGTGAAATTTCACCATCGGACCGGAGAAATCGTTTTTGACCATGTAGTCGTGGCCTTCCGGAAAAATTCCTAGAACGCCTTCCCTTTTAAAAACCTGCTGCACCATCTTGATGCTCGCCATGGAAATCTTTCCGTCGATCGCCATCGGAATTCCCCCGGCTAACTTGGCTAAGTCCTTAAAAATCGGGATTCGAAACGTATAATCGGCCGCGATCCAGGAAATATATCTCGGGAAAGTGTAGGAAAGAATGAACGGATCCATATCGGATCTATGATTGCTAACAAGGATTAGCTTGCCTTCCTGGGTGATGTGCTCCGTTCCATACGCGTTGATGTTTACGGCAAAACCCAAGAAAGGAGCCACAAACTGTTTCAGTCTGAGATATGTTTGAGCTTCCTTTTCCATGATCTACTCCCTCGAATCGTTGCGACGAGGCCGGCTATTTTACTCCCCCGTAAAAATAGACCACCATTTCTTTTTTTCTTCCGGAGAATTTGCGTTTCTCGAATCGGAAGAAGAATCGGAATCGTAAGATCTTTCTCTACCGAGGTCCTGCGGACGCGACGGATCTCTTCTCTTTTTAACATTCTGCGGAACGGAGCGTCTTAATTCTTCCAATTCTCTTTGAGCGGAAGCGCTGGACTTAATATAATTTCGTATATCTGCCCATTCGGGATCGTGTTCGTTCCCGTAGACGGCGTAATTCATAAGATCAATCGAATCAAACTCAGGCATAGAGCTTCTTTCCAGGTATATTTATATGAATGGGTAAAATTCCCACAATCTCATATAGTCTTCTCAGGGGAGCGATGTTGCAAGAGTTTTCATATCGCAAGTTCTAAAAAATGCGGTTTGCGCGTTGAACGCCGAAGATACGGACCGAAAAAACGGAAAAGAATTTAGTCCCCGAATTTTCTTTTTTTATTCTCCGCTTCTGAAGATCGACTCCTCTAAATCCGAAAGTACTAATGATGGAGAATAGAGAGCCTGATTTCGGGAAACGACATAATCTTAGAAATGCGGAAGTAAAACAAAATGAAAGTCTAAAAAAGAATGAAAAAGGAAGAATCCTTCCGTTTCCGAAAAGAGTGATTTGGAATACGGAAAAGATAAGAAAACTTTGTGAAAAGCTGTTCTTTCAGTGAAGGCTTGCGCGGTGGAAAGATCCTGAAAGATTTGTCTTTTTTTTAAAAATATAAGAAATGCCTTCCTACTTTTTCAAGAGTTGGGATATGATCTTGTTAAAAGGATAACGTTCTTTTTTAGGCGCAGTGGTTAGAATGGAAATTTCAAAAGAAGATTATTCCGTTGAAACGGAAAAAAATCGCGGAAGAATCAGAATCTCCGGAACGCTTCGTCTCCTCAATGTCGAAGAATACGACCCCATCATTAGTCAAATCGAGACCATGCTCGACGATTCCGGTCGAGGAAAAGCGGTGATCGATATTAAGAATTTGGACTTTTTAAACAGCGCCGGGATCGCGAGTTTATCCCGATTCGTGGCCGCTTACGATAAGAAGAATATCAACAATGTCGAGATCAAAGGAAATAAGGATCGATATTGGCAGATTAAATTTTTGGAAAATCTTAAAAAGCTTAGATCGGAAATCAAAACAAGCCTTGAGTAACGGATAATTCCGTTTCAAGCATTGATGGATTTCAATCTGGTTCTTTCAACTTCGTTTAAGTCGAGATAAGCGCGGACGATGACTTCGTAGGTTCCGTACGAAATTTCGCTGATCAAAAAACCGAGTCGTACCGGAAAGTCTTTCGAAAGAAGTAAAAGGCCGATTCCGGAATTCGGCTCGTTTCCTTCCCCGTCTTTCAACTTGTTGAGATAGAGTTCGTCCGAGTTTCGGCTGATCAATGCGGAGATGGATTTTTCGAGTTTATTTTTGGAAGCTTCGTCTGTGGAGTTTTTAATTTCTATCTTTATGATTTCGGAATAATACTTCAGATCTAAAAAAATTTCCCCCTTCCGATCTTTGGAAAATTTCGCAGCGTTTTCGATGAGTTCGTTTAACACGATCGAAATGGTATTGGAAGAATCCGGATCCAGCGTTTCCTGAAAAGAGCAGTAGTTGGAAACGTAATCCGCAGTGAGAGAACAACGTTTCCATTGGACGCGTAAATCCATTGGCCGAAGTCGGAGCGTAAATTCGCTTTCGCTGGGAAGAGAATCCGGTATCAGATTGTAATGGCCGTATTTTACAGGATAACTCATAACGTTTCTTCGGACCTGTTAAATCCGACGACAAGGATTTCAAAAATAGAAACTTTGATCCTTATACGGGAAAGTAAAAAATCCGTTTCCTATAAAAAACGGAGTCGCTTTAAAAAAGGCTTCTTAGTTTTTCCAGATATTCCAATCGATCTGAATCCGATTCCGACGGCGCCCAGGGCGCAAAACCCTTGTCAGTCGTGGGATCGTACGGCCCTGATTTTCCTTCAAAGCAGATCGCGGTCTCGGAAAGACAAACGAGAGTGTGGTAAACTCCGGGCGCGATATCGATGCCGTATACAGGGCCTTCGGAACTTAAAAGATGCGTTTCTTGAATCGAACCGTCTTCGTTAAACAGAACGAAGCCGAGACTTCCTTTTAGAACCAAAAACGTTTCCGGTTTCGGCGGACTTTTATGCCTATGCGCTTGGATGTAGGTGTCCTTTGTGAGGACGTTTAGAAATCTTTGGTATACTTCTGAAAGTTCGTGAAAGTTGTGATTGGCTCTCTTTCGAGGGGAGGTATTTGCCTTTTGCAGTACCTCCGAGAAAAGGGAAACTGTAAGAAGTTGTTTAAGCGGTTTGGAGGAGTTCGAGTCTGGATTCACAGTACTCAATAAGATACGACTTACACGCCGTGCAAGTATTTCCTGCGTCGACCCTTTCCATTATTTCTTGATAGCTTACGCCTTCCGATTTCGCGGTTTCTACGATCGTCTCGAAGGCTACTTGCGCACAGTGGCATTTATCCATTTTGAAATCCAACTCTTCTCTATCAGTTTTCCCTTACAATGGAAATGAGACTCAGTCTTAGTGTCAATTCGTACACTGCAATTTTAGAAATAATTTCGGTAAAAATCGAAAAATTGGGATTTTGAGCGGGTTTCAAAAAGTGACATAATTTTAAAGACTGGAGATGGCTCTTACCCTAAACGAAAGTTCCCTTTTGAAAATCACTTTCAGAATTTTGCAGCTGCAATTTGCATTCGCCCATTTCGCTTTGAATGTATTCCAACGGAAAAGAATTTTAGATAAGAGGTGGTTCATAAACAGTAAGAGTCCTTGTATATTTTTATATTTGCTGTCTGTAAAAGCGAATATCTTTCATATTACGAATGAACGAACATGATTTTTCTTTAACAAAATTATCACGTTCATTCGTAAATTCATCAAAGGTAAAAATTTTTAATGATATCTAAGTCTCTCATTAGTATTCTCGGCGTCGGTTTTCTTTTAATGCAATGCTCGTCCGCTTCAGACGTGGTTTTGAAAATGCCTGGAATTCAAGCTTCACAAGCGACATTGAATGCTTCACCCATCAACGAAAAATTAGGAAAGAAAATGGCGTTTGATGCAAAGTCTAAAGATAACGCATCCGGATTTTATAACGAAAGCGACGCAGAATCTTTCAATCGCTCTCTCCAAAAAACAATCGTAGAAAATCAGCTGTTCTTACTTCCCGTACGAGACGAAAAAGGGAATATTCAGCCAGGTGCATATCATACTTTGGAACTTGTCGTATTAAATCACTTGTTAGCTTTCGATGCCGATACTTGCGCAGGCGTAACCGAGATCGCTTACTCTTTGAATGATCAGAATAACAAGAACCTTTTGACGGATCGTTTTAGTGTTTATACGAACGGTTCTAACTTAGGTAAAGTTAAAAGCAACCTTCACAAGGGAATTATCAACAAAGTTTTAAAAGATTCTCTCTCCACTCTGAATAAAACCCCTCTTTCCAAAGAGACAAATTATGAGGAAGCTCTTTATTTTCCGACCATCCAAGAATCAATTCAAAGAATGCCGATTACCGTAAATATGAGTGAATGTGGTCGTTGGACACAAACTCCAAACGGAATGGTGTGCAGTGCTTATAACAATTTTACTGAAACTAACATTGACTGGAAAAAATTTGTAGTAACGAACTTTTCGAACTTACCGGCTTGGGTAAATAATAAGAAGAAAAAATAAACATCCTTTTCTTTGCATGCGACTGAACTTCATCTTCTTTGTCGACTTATCCCGGATGAAGTTCAGTTTTAGCTTGCGTACCGTTCTTTTCCATCAATTCGTTTAAAAACAGGCCGGGAGGCCGTAAGATTTTTCCTAAGAATCCAACAGTACGGATATTTCTTCCGAAGGGGAGAGTGATATTATTTATAGACGGATTCAGGAAAATTTTAAAGAAAATTGGCGCGCCCAGAAGGAGTCGAACCTCCGACCTTCTGATCCGTAGTCAGACGCTCTATCCAGCTGAGCTATGGGCGCGGGTATCAATGGATATAGGATTCTAATCGAGAAAGGTGTTCCTCAGGAATCCTGAGTGCAATCTTTTTTCCAGTGGCGTAATTGTATAGCAGTAATCCTGAAATCCCTAGATAAATCAAAATCCCCGCAAGATGAACCAAGTGACCCAACCAAGGTCCGGCAACCGGAATCCAGGAAACAAAAACGCTTCCTAAAAGAAATCCGAGGAAATACAAAAAGTTGAGAAAGGACAATCCGGAATATTTTCGAACGACGGAATTCTCCCAATAAAAAGTAAACCCGATCAGCCAAGTTCCGAAAAGCGGTAAAGAAACCAGATAAACTAAAAACTGTTCGGATCTTAAAAATCGATTCGTTGTTTCGGGAAGACTACGGAGAACCGGTTCGTATTTTTTTAAATATTCTTTGAATTTCATTTTCCATCTCCGGGAAAAAAGGCAGGGTATATTCTTTTTCTTGAAATGCGTTCCAGGCTCCGAGCGCGCTGTAGCCTAAGAATGCAATCCAAGAAACATAACTGATAAAATCGGTCACGATCGGATTGACTCGAATCAAAGAAAGAATCCAACTCACGATCGGAAATTCTCTCAAAAACCAAACCACCGAAGAAATCGCGATAAAACCGACGTTGAGTTTCAACGCTTGTATGATATGAAACGAAGCGAACTTCTGCGTCTTACGAAAGATCCAAATGAACAGCCAGCCGAAAAAAGGAACGTAAGAGATCGCGGCGATCAAGCCGGGAAATTCTTCGCTCTTTAAGATTCTCAGTGTTTCCTGGATAAATTCCTGGGTTTTGAACCGCTCAGAGGACATAGAGGTGAGAATTCCGGGTATTGAGTAAAATGAAAGCAAAATCCGGAGACGCAGGGATTCGAACCCTGGGTACAGTTACCCGTACGACAGTTTAGCAAACTGCTCCTTTCGGCCACTCAGGCACGTCTCCAAAGGTTGTCGCGGAGAAGGTAGGATTCGAACCCACGGTGGGATTACCACGACGGTTTTCAAGACCGCTGCTTTAGACCACTCAGCCACTTCTCCTGACGGAATTACTTTACCGCGAGAAAACCCCCCTGTGTCAAGGTGAATTGTTCTTTGCGTTCCCGGATCTTCGGATTTCCTGGAAGACGTTGTCGAACGAGATGAAAACCGACTCTGAGGGACATAAAGATCGCCCTAAAAAACCTACTTCGAACATTCCGCCGGGTCCGATTTTACTTAGGCCGCGTTCTTGGGTGAACTTGGGTTATTCGATCGCCAATTCGGAAGAAGGAACTTTCTTTTTAAAGAACGCGATTCCAGGAGAAGAAGTTCAAACGACAATTTTAAAACGATCCGGTTCCCTGTATTGGGGAGTCGCATCTCGAATTTCCGATCCGTCTTCGGAAAGAATCGAATCCGATTGCGCTTCGTTTCCTCGATGCGGTGGTTGTTCCTATCGTCATGTTACCTACGGAAAGGAACTCGAAATCAAAACGTTTCTTTTGCGGGAAACTTTAGAACGCGCTTTTTCCAAAAATCATATTCAAATTCCTGAAATCGAAATTCTCAGCGCGGAGCCGAACGGATACAGAAACACGACTCAGATTCAATTAGGTTTTATCGGTTCCAAAAGAATCGCCGGATTTTACGAAGAATTCTCCCATTCGATCGTTGAACTTCCCGAAGACGGTTGTAAAAATCTTCCGAACGAAATGAATGCCGCTTTGTCCGAATTTCTCAAAAAAGAAAGAAGCGGATCGACTCCTCCTTCCAAATCGAAATTGTTTTCGCTTCGATTGGAAGGAAACAAGGTAGTTCCATATCAAAAAGAATCCGTACGGTTACGGGAAACGGTTCGCGTTCCCGAATCTCGTGAAATCGTCTGGAACATACCGGCAGGCGGATTCTCGCAGGTGAATCGATATTTAATCGCACCTTGGCTGGAAAAAATTTTCTCCTTAACTCCAGATCAGCAAACCGGAATATTAGAATTATATTGTGGATCCGGATTGATTTCGATCGCTTTAAACGCCAAGGCGAAACGGTGGACCGGTTATGAACTTTCTTCCGCGTCCGTAAAACAAGCACGGGAGAATGCAAAGCAAAACGGTATTTCTTCCTTTACGTTCGAAGTTTTGAATTTGGAAACGGATCGGATCGAGTCGAAGGAAGCTTTGAATTCTCCCTTTTGGATCATGAATCCGCCGAGGGCCGGGTTGTCCAAAAAAGTTTCACAGGCGCTGATCGAAAACAAACCGAAAGGATTTTTATATTCCAGCTGCAACCATACGACTTTGGCAAGGGATCTTTCTTTGATGTTAAACGAAGACTATCGGCTAACGGATGTGATTCTTGTCGACTTCTTTCCCCGAACAAAACATTTTGAAGTGATCGCAAAGGCGGAACGAAGAGATGTTTCGGTTTAAAAAATTACGAACTTCTTTTTCGAAAATTTATTGATAAACCTTGCACGTTGACAAACATCTCTTTTGACCAAAATGATACACGGTCTTTGTAGGAGATAGTATGCGTTTCAATCGACTTTTTCGCTCTTTATGGGCGATCGTAATCGCCGTAACTTTCGGTTTTTTCGGAACCGTTTCCCTTTCTGCGGATAGCGCTTGTCAAGGGCTTTCGGCTTCCTCTTGTAAATCCAACGATGATTGCACTTGGGTAAGCGGTTATACAAGACAAGACGGAGTTTCCGTCGACGCTTATTGCAGGGCGAAACCCGGAAAAGGCGGAGATGACGACGGAGATCGTAAACCCGTAAAGAAAAAGGACAAAGACGATGACGACGATTCTTCCTCTAAAGAGAAGAAGTCCAAAAAGAAAAAAGACAAGGATGATGACGGAGACGACGATAAAAAGTCCAAACGCAAAAAGAAGGATAAGGACGAAGACGATTCCGATAAAGACGACGACTCGAAAAAATCTAAAAAGAAAAAGAAAGATAAAGAGGACGACGGCGACGATGTGAAGAAGGAGAAGAAGTCCAAGAAAAAGGATAAGGACGACGATAAAGAGGATTCCAAAAAGTCTAAAAAGAAAAAAGACAAGGATGACGACGATAAGTCCGAGAAAAAATCCAAAAAGAAGAAGAAAAAAGATAAGGACTAATGCCGGTTCGATCTTGATTCAGAATGCAAAAAGCCGGATTCACCTCCGGCTTTTTTATGGATTTATGGAAAATTAATTAATTCTAATATGTAGTACGATCGAATTCAGTCGATCGTAGATTTTGTCCGAAACCACTTTTTCGGGCTTTTCCCGGTTCTCTTTTTAAATTCTCGGATAAAATGCGCTTGGTCGTAATAACCGGAAAGATAAGCCAAGTCGGTTAAGTTGGAGGACTCATTCTTAAGCCGAATTGCATTTCGAAATCGAACCAGAGAAGCGTAATCTTTCGGAGAAAGTCCCAAAAATACTCTATAATCTTTTTCTAATTTACTTTGGCTGATTCCCAAGTCGGAGGCCAGGGATGAAATCGAAATTTCTCCAGCCTGAGAACGGATTTTTTTGAGGGATTCGGAAAGATATTTCGGCTCCTCTTTGTAAACCTTAAGACCGAATAAAAATCGTTTCCAAGCCCATCCCGATTCCCGATCTTCCTGGAACTCTTGCAGGGAATTTTCTCGCAAATCATCGACTACGTTTTGAGGAAACAGTGTTTCCAAAGGAATGCTTTCATTTAAGATTTTGTTCATCGGAAGAGGCAAATACGGTGCGAGCGAGTTTGGAGCGATTCGAAGCAAAAAAGAAATCGTATCTTGTTCCGATCGGAATGTTTTTTGTTCGGTCATCATTCCCGTAATCCCAATCACATTCAACGCTTGGAAAGAATTCTCCTTAAGTGTGTGAATTCTTCCCCGAACTTGAACCCCGAGCACGCAATATTCATCCGGAATGATTGAATAATCCGCTGTTGACGCTTGCGTAATCCTTTGCAATTGAATCGATTGTAAGTCCAAGTTCATGGTTTGATTGAATGTATTCGCTCGAAAACGAAAGATCAATTCTTTCCCGAAGATTGAGAGAGAATTTTTTCGGTCATCGATTCGAATTTGAATCTTTCTTCCGATGGAAGCGTGGGCGCCACATAACGAATCCAAAGTTTCAAGTCTTCGACCTTTAAAGAGGCCATGATTTCCTTCCGATGATTTTCGAGTTCCGCGTCGCTGAATTCTTTCCAGAGATGCGATTGTGTTACGGTTTCCTCTTCTTCCATGTGAACGAGATATCGGGTTTGAAATCGCATGAGCGTATTATAAAATTCTTTTTTAAGATCGGCTTTTGACAGAGGTTTGGAACGGTCAATTTGTTCCAGGCGACTTTGAATCGTTTCGATTTCTTTTTCCAAGAGAGAATGGTTCGTTAAGTCTTTTTCGGAATACGACGGATCGATTTCGCCGAGATATTTTAGGCTGAATGCTTCTTCGTCTCTTGCATGGATCTCCAAGAGATGAATTATATCAGTACTCATGTTTTTTAAACGATTCCATTCTTCTTCGTTTTTGAAATCCGTTTTACCGGTTTCCAAAATCCAAAGGGAAAGAGCGTTTCTAATTCCTCTATGAGGAAAGTCGTATACTTCGAATCTTGCATGGGTTTGTGGATTTGTATTCATGAGAAAAGTGTAACAGTCCTTACATACTAGAAATTGTATGAATTCGGATTTCGGAAAGTTCTTCATGACAAACTTCTGTCACAATGGTTTTATATCGAACGTTACGCCAAATTGGAAAAAATTTTTCTACGTTAGGATCAATTTCATTATTCCTGTTGACTGACCGTTCGTTACAGACTTACGATTGCTCTGGGTCAAAAACCCGGGCCAGCAGATGAACGAGGGATGGGACCTTGCTTACAAGGGCTTTTCGTTCTCCAGGCCTAAATGAAAATGGAGAATAGTGAAAGATGAAAAAAGCTAATTGGATTGCGACTCTTCTGTTTGTGCTCGGACTTTGTGCGGGAAGTTTATCCGCTCAAACTCAGGCTCAGCTTTTTGCGAAGCCTGGTGTTATCGGTGATTCTTTGAGTCACGGTTTTTTCGGTGCAACGGTTGAGAAAAAAACTCAGGATTGGGCTTATCCCGTTCTGGTCAGCAAACAAGCCGGATCTTCCGTTTCGTATAACGTTCTTACCGGACCTTATATCAACTTGGAAGACGTTCTTAAAGGCGATTGCGGAGTTTTCTGCATCGCGGGTTCCATCATCGGAGGAAACGGATCAACCGTCAGCCTTCCGACTCACGCGGGAATTACGGGAGCTGAATATACTTCCGTTCTGAGAACCTCCGGTAAATGCGAAGACGTTACCGCAACAAAATGGGAGAAAGATTGGTATTGGGCGACATGGTATTGGTATACCTACCGCTGGGTACAAGTTCAGGATTGTAAAGAACCTGATAAATTCCATCAATTCGGTCTTCGGAGTTCCGGAACCCAAATTGAAATCATGGAAAAAGTCAGACCTAGCTTTCTTTTCGGAACCGTAGCCGCAAACCATGTTCTTTGTACTGCGCTTTCCACCACTACAGCTTGTTTGGACGAGGCTCGTTATAAGAGGGACATTCGCGAAGTGATGAGACGTTTGGCTGCGATCGGAAGTTTAAAAGGCGGCGTGCTTTTTACGATTCCGAACGTGACTGCGATCGCATTTCTCGAACCTTATAAAGATCCTCAAGGAAGAGCGAATTACACCGGATTGAAAGCATTCTTCCGTAATTCGGTATCCGATCCGAATCAAGTTTTGGATGCGGGTGAAGTCGCAACCATCACCAACTTCTTAACTATGTTGAACAACGAAGTTAAGGCTCAAGGTGCGGCGATGGGATTTGCTGTCGCGGATCTGAAAGTTGTCTTTGATGATATCAAGGAGAACGGACGTCTTGTAAAAAGCCCTTCCGGTTGGAGCCCGGGTTATGCCCGTGCAAATTGGCCTTTGCCGAACCAACCAGGAGTTTTCGGTCTGGACGGAGTGCACCCGAACATGTTCGGACATTCGGTTTTTGCGAACGAGTTGATTAAGGTCATTAACGCACGTTACGGATTGAACATCGCTCAAGTCAGCGAATACACCGCTTGGTACTACGACAGCCTGAATAGAAATCCGGTGGACTTGAAGAAATTCCTGACCGAAACCATTTTCGGACAGTTCATTTCTTGGGTTATCGGAATTTTCGTGTAAGAAATTCTTCCTCGTCTTAAACGAAGAAGAAAGAAGAATGAAAACGTCGCCTTCAATCAAGGCGGCGTTTTTTATTTTAAAAAGCGGGTTTTATGGAATTCAGAAAAAAACTCTTTTTTGCGGTGGTCGCACTTGCAGTTTTATTAATATTATTCATCCTTTTTTGGCCCGAAAATCAGAAGAAAGATTCCCTCTCCATCGCGGAAGAAAGCGATGCCGTATTAAAAACGAAATATTATTCCGAAATGGATCCCTATTTTCCGGACGCCCCTCATCCGTTCAACGAAGATCCGGAGCTGGAAGGCCAGGCCAAAAAACTCTGGCCCGAGGCTTTTAAACCCAGAAAAACCCCGGAAGAAAAAGAACAGATTCGGAAAGAATGGACCGACTTTATCGCAAGATATCCGAAAAATGTATATATCCCTTCGGAGTTTCGACCCGCTCTCAGCGAGGCCGAAGAAAAAGAAGCAAGAGAACGTTTGGATACGGTTACGAATATGGAATCGCGAAACGCGATCGTTCGATCTTTGGGAAAATACGCGGAGCCGGGGAACGAACCGAAGGCCCCGTCGGAATCGAGCGTAAATCCCAAGGAACAACGCGCTTATATCAATTATAAAATCGAGGAATTAGAATCTAGAATTCAATTGATTGAATATACGATTCAACAGGGAAAATTGAACCCGGAACAAATCGGAACCGCCAATCAGGATCTGATCGTTTGGAAAAAAGAACTTTCCACTTTAAGACAGGTGCAAAGTCAAATTCCGGGTTCCTGATTTTTATACGTCTGATTCAAATCGTTCGCCGTTTACAGGAGATTGCATGCGATTACTTCTCATTCTGTTTTTTATTCTTTGGAGCTGCGGAGGCCCGCCAAGGCCCGATATGCTCCCCGTTGCGGAAACGAAACCGGAACTGCCTTTGGAACAGATTCTAAAGGAATTGAATTCCGAAAATCCCCAGATCCGCGCTCAAGCTATTTTAGAAGTTTCTAATAGAGATTACAAACCGTCGATTCCAGTCGTTCGGAATCTTTTGAAAAACGAAACCAATCCCGCGGTGAAAGGAACCGCGGCGATTGCGCTGGGAACTTGGAAGGACGGCGCTTCTACTTCCGAAATCGTGAAACTATTTTCTTCCGAATCGGGCGTAACGCCCGACATCGTGATGGAAGCGCTCGCGAGAATGGAAGATTCTTCCACTGCGAAAGTGATTCTTCCGTTTTTGCAGTCTCAGGATTCCACCTTGCGATTGATCGCAGTCGATACTTTGGTGCGTATCAAGGCGGTTTCCTCCGGGGAAGCGATCTTGAATTTAGCGCGTAAAAATAAGGACGTGGAACTCGCGAAAACATACGCGATGGCATTAGGAAAATTGAAAGTTCGGTCGGCGGAATCGTATTTGATCGAGCTTGCAAAAACGACCGAACCTTCACCCACGCTGGCGGCTTCTTATTTGGCTTTGGGAAGAATTTCGAGCAAAAACGCGGTCCCCGTTTTGGTTCAAGGACTCGGTTCCGATTTTGATAAGGGCAGTGAGAACTCGATGATCGCTTTGATTGAAATTAAAGATGCTTCAGCGATCGCTCCGACGGTACCGATTTTAAAACATGCCAATCGGGAGATTCGTTATCGTGCAGTGAATGTTTTGTCTGACATTCCTTCCTCCGAAACGGGACCCAAGGTTCAAAAAATTTTAGAAGAGAATCATCCCGATGCGATCCCGCCTGCAGCCTTGGTTCTCGGAAGAATTCGTTTTAATCCAGCTCGAACTACGATCGAAAGAAAATTAGAAAACTTGCAACTACCCGACCGCGAAGTGATCGCGAGATCGCTCGGATATCTCGGAGATAAAAAAAGTATTCCGGTTTTATTGACCGTTTTAAAAGAAAAAGACGGAGAAGGTCGATACGGAGCGGTTTGGTCCCTCGGAATTTTACAAGCGAACGAAGCTCTGGAAGATTTGATTCTCGCGTCCAAGTCTTCCGATCCGAAACTTTCTTCCTTGGCGGTCGAATCCTTGGGTTTATTGCGTTCTCCAAAGGCGCTTGCAACTTTGGTTGAAATTGCGGAGAAGAACCCGAATTCCGCATCGGTCGTTATTCCCGCAATCGCCGCGATTCCAGGAGAAGAATCCCGCAAGATCCTGGAGAATTTTGCGCAGAAAGACAACGTTTCGTTGCAACAGGTTGCGATTTCCGAGCTGGGAAAGAGAAAGGACAAAGCCAGCCTTCCGGTTTTAATGAAAATTTTGGACGAGAATCGCGCGGCGAGTTCCAAACTTTTAATGTCTTCTCTTGCCTCGATCACAGGAAAGAACTTTTACTCTCGGAACGAATGGTTGAACTGGTATAAACTCAACTCGAAGTAATTAGGTTTATGTTTGATTCTAAATCGATCCCGCTCTTAGCAGCGGGATATATTCTTCTCTGCGCAAGCTGTAAGACTCCTCCGCCGAAAGATCCCTGGATCGTTCCTCCTCTGGAAGAATCGGAAAAGATTTTTCTGACTCCGTTGAAGGTGGATGAATTCGAATCCAAAGACCTCGGAGGAAGACATTATCCCGCTTCGAACGAACTTCGGATCGATCTATTCAAACCGTATATTGAAAACCTGGAAGGCGGTTATCTCGGCGCAGGAACGGATCAAAACTTTACGTTTATCGCATGGGCCAAGAGCAAATACGCCTGGCTGATGGACTTCGATTATACGATTTGCTTGATCAATCGGATTCATCTTTTGTTTTTTAAACTCGCACCCGATCCTGAATCGTATCGCGAACTTTGGTCGCGCAAAAATAAACAGACATCCTTTCAATTGATCAAGAACGAATGGGAAAAAGATCCGGAATGGCCTTTGATCCGCGAGGCTTGGGAAGTGGCACATCGGGGTAAATCCGATATTCCGCAGCGATGGAACGAACTGGATCGTACCTCGCAACGATTCGGATTGAAGACGTTCATCCATTCCAAAGAAGAATACGTTTACGTTCGGAACATGGTTCTTCAAGGGAGAATTCAGATTTTAAAAGGAGATATCAACGCGGAAAAGAGCATGCGTTCCGTGGGTGAAAGGGCGGCGCGTTTGAACGTTCCGATTCGAGTCGTTTATCTTTCCAACATCGAAGATTATTTTTCTTATACTCCCGGCTTTCGCGATAATCTTTTAAGTCTTCCCACCGATTCCAAGGGAATCGTTTTGAGAACGATGCAAAACGGAACCAAGGAAGAATACGGATCGCCGGACGGAGAAAAAATTCCGGTCGATTATCCTTTGCATTACAACGTTCAATCGTTGGAAAATCTGCAGGCTTGGATGCTTTTACCGGGACATCTTCATAAGGGAATTCTAATGCAGTTTAGGACTCCGATCCAGAAAGGATTTTCTAAGATTCAAAGCGAACCCGTTGAAACGTTGAAATGAAAACGATTCGATTCTCGTTTTGTCTGCTTTTCGTTTTATTTTGCGGTTGCGCAGGTAAGAATCGGGAAGCGGCCGAGAATGGATCAAATTCGAAAACGAACGTTTCCAAAAATTGTAAGACCGACGACGGTTTGTATGTCTTTTCTTATGGAAGGAGTTTATACCCCGATCGTTTTTTGAACGTAGAAGAAGACAAAGGAAGTCGCGAAATCGTATATCTCTTTTATCTGATTCGCGTTCCGGGAAAAAATATTCTGATCGATTCCGGTTTTTTCAACGAGGTTTATCGAAAGAAATTCGGTTTTTCGAGTTTTGGAAGACCCGACCTCCTTTTAAAAAAATGCGGTATCGATTCGAAAGAAATTACAGACATCGTACTCACGCATTTTCATTTCGATCACGCGGGTGGAATTTTTCTGTTCCCTTCCGCTACGATCCATATTCAAAACCACGATTTGGATCTTCTGAAAAAACAATCCTACTTTCCGAATCAAGCTACTTACATCCGTTCATTGAGTTCTGCGAATCGAATTCATTCCTTCGATGGAACGTATTCTTTACTTTCGGATATGCGGATTCTGTTTACAGGCGGTCATACTCCCGGATCGCAAGCGTTGGAATGGATCGCTTCAACCGAACGACGATTTCTGTTTACAGGAGATGAATGTTATCTCATCGAAGAATGTAAGAATGGAATCGGTCTTCCACAAGGCGCGGTTTTTTCCACAAAACGAAATCGGGACTTTATCGAATACGTTCGAATCTTAAACGAGAAAGGAACCAAAATTCTTACCTTACACGATCCCGCGATTTTACAAGACGGAGAAGAGATCGTTCCGGGAATCCGGAGATTGTATTCTCCATAAAAAAAGGCCCGAAGGAAAATCCCCCGAGCCTTTCGCTTTTACGGATGCAAGTTTGCCGTTCAGTCTTTGTCGTAGACTTTCTTGATTTCCTTGCTGTATTTTTCCGTAATCACGTGACGTTTCATCTTGAGAAGGTTGGTCAATTCGTCCCCGACCTCGAAAGGTTTTTTGGTGAGAATTACGTGTTGAACCTGCTCGAAAGATTTGAATCCCGTCTTGGTGCTGTTGTAGTTACGAACCTCTTTTTTGTAGAAGTCGATGACTTTCGGATGTTTAATCAACTCTTCGAGTTTGGAAGTATCAATTCCGTTTTCCTTGCACCAATCTGTTAACTGGTCGATATCCGGAACGATGATCGCTCCGAGAACCTTCTGATCCTGACCGATAACCATCGATTGTTTGATAAACGGGGATTCGTCCATCTTGTTCTCGATAGGAACCGGTTCCACGTTTTCTCCACCTAACAATACTACGGTGTCCTTCGCTCTTCCGGTCAAAGTCAGGGTTTTCTTGAAGTTGATGAATCCGATATCTCCGGTGTTCATCCATCCGTCCACAATGGTCTTCTTGGTGACTTCCGGATTTTTGTAATATCCTTTCATCACTTGAGGTCCTTTTACGAAGACGACACCTTTCTGTCCCAGTTTACCCGCGAGAACTTCGAACTTGTCGTTGATGTGAGTCAACACGTGGCCGTTATCGTCTTTGATCATCAGTTCCGATTTTGGAACTAAGAATCCGACCGAGCCGATGATCGGTTTTACGAAAGGTCTTACGGAGATTACGGGGCTGGTTTCGGTCATTCCGTAACCTTCCAAAACGAGCATTCCGATATCGTTGAAGAAGTTATCCACGTGCGATTGGAGTGCGCCCCCACCCGACATAGACCCCTTGAGTCTTCCACCGGTAGCTTGACGAATTTTGGAAAGAACGATCGCGTCCAAAGTCTTCGCGTTGAAGATCAATCCTAAACCTGCGATCGTTAAGAGGATCGAGCTTGGAACATGAACTCCGTATGCAGGGAGAGCTAAATACGCGAGAATCGCCATTGCGCTCACGGTAAACGGTCCAGTTAACAAAAGAACGATCAGGGATTTTGCTCCGATTGCGAGGGATTTGAAAATATTTCTGTTTTCATAATCCACTTCCAATCCGCTCAAGAATCTTCTGGACGCGTTGTAGTGTTTCGAGAAGAAGTAAGCGAGTTTAAACAAACCTCTACGGATCGGCGGTGTTTGTTTTGGATCGTTTACTTTGTTGTAAATTCCGGTGTAAACGCTTTCCCAAACGCGTGGAGCGGACGCCATAAAAGAAGGTCTCGCTTTTGCCAGATCGTTTTTAAGATCGGAAACTTTCGTATAATACGTTTGGATTCCGCTCGAGATGGCTCCATACTCATTGACCCTCTCGAAAATATGCCAAATCGGTAATATTGAAAGCATACTGTCCGTAGGCTTGATGTCCGTTAAAAGCATCGGCACAACATAAATCATCTGGTGAATCATGTTGGAATGCATGAGCATCACACCTTTCGGCATTCCCGTAGTTCCGGAGGTATAGATGAGGGTAAAGAGATCGTCGGGTTTGATTTCCTCGATTCTTTTCTCAGCTTTTTTGGATCCTTTGGCTCTAAGGGCTTTTCCTTCCTCGATCAGATCATAGATTTTATGGATGTTCTTTCCTTTTGCAGTGGAAGCTTTATCCATAATTACGATCGTTTCGACATTATGAAGTTTCGATTTAACTTTATTGAACTTTTCCAGCATCTTATCGTTTTCGATAAAAACGATTTTTGCTTCCGAGTGATTGAGGATGTACTCGAGTTCGGATTCGGTTACGTCGGTTCCTCTTGGAACGTTCGCCGCTCCCGAGAATTGAACGGCATAATCCGTAATCATCCACTCAAGTCTGTTGTCCGCTAATACTCCGACATGTTCTCTTGCTTTCAGTCCCAAATGAATGAGCGCTTCGGCAAGAGCGATTCCCATGTCATACAGCTGTTTATAAGAAGTAGGATGGAATTCCTTATCTTCTCCTTTGCTCCAGAATACGGGTCGATCTCCAAATTTCTCGGTGGATTGTATCAACATATCCGCGAGGTTTTTATACATTTCCAATTCCTCTTTAGTGAGTTTTTACCGGAATGATTTCCGATAAGGTAAAGGCTGAATTAAGTTAAGGGAAAAATGGCGCGAGTCAACCAAATTTTAGAAGGAAGAAAGAGAGGGTGCGGTGCAAAAAGAGAAGAAACCGTCTACCTCCGAGGAGATAGACGGGAAGGAGATATTATTGCTCTTCTCCGGCAGGAGCAGAAGATTCAGTCGAAGGAGCGGATGCTTCTTCTTTTTTGCTTTCTGCTTTTTCCTTCTTGGACTTTTTCTTAGATTTTTTTGCCTTTTTAGCCTTTTTGGATTTCTTAGATTTCTTTCCTTTCTTTTCGGACTTAGTTTCTTTCGGGCTTTCGGTTTGTTCCGTTGGAGCGTCCGCTGCAGGTTCTTGTGCGACGAGTCCCGCGAATCCGGTCAACGCCATCGCTGCGATTAAAAGTTGGGCAAGAATTTTCTTAAAAAGGGTCATTGTAAAGTTTTCCTATTGAAAGAGTGATTGATTGGAGAACTCCAACATCCGTAGAAAAAAAGTAAATACGTTTTTTTTAAGGAACGGAACGGGAAGGGTTCCATTTTTTTCCCGAGGCCACCGCCGATTCCAATCGTTTGAGATATTCTTTTTTCGGAATTTGATACGCTCCAAGTCCAAGAGTAACAACGTTTAGTTGCTGCGTATCGAAAAGGGTGAAGCGATCTTTTTTAAGAGCTTCGAATAAATGAAAGAGTGCGATCTTTCCAAAATCGGGAACGAAGGAAAACATGGATTCACCTGCGAAAAAATTTCCGATCGCAACTCCGTAAACTCCTCCTCCTAATTTTCCATTCTCATCCCAAACTTCCACCGAGTGAGCGTATCCGATTTTGTGAAATTCGGAATAGCCTTTGATAAAAAGATCGGTGATCCAAGTTTCTTCGCCGGGACGATGCGCGCAACAGCGCATGACTTGTTCGAAGGCACGGTTGAAAGTGATCGTATAACGTCTTTGATTGATCTTCCGTTTTAAGCGTTTCGAAATATGCAGACGGTTTAAATCGAAGATTCCCCGAGGATCGAGACAGTACCAAAGAATTGGTTCATCCGACCACGGAAAGATTCCGTTCTTGTAGGCATACAAAAGTCGTTCTGGAGAAAGGTCTCCTCCCACTGCGACGATCTCACGGTCCCACACGTGAGGGTTTCGAAAAAAATCCGAGAAATCTTTCAAGACACGCGCCTCATTCGAAAACGTTCTGCATTCTCCATCATTTTTTAAGACGGTAAAAGTGAAAAAGATTCTTCTATGGAATAGATCGGCCCATCCGAGAAAGTTTTGGAAGAATAGATATGAAATTCGGAAACGGGAAATTCCGAGGAGGAGAAGTCCGAGAATTCCTCCAAATAGGCGAGAACTCTCGTTCCGTTCGTATTCTTAAAACGGCCGATCGTTAAATGCGGATGATAATCCTGACGGTCCGGCGCAAAACCCAACCTGCGAAGTCCGCCGTCCAAGGTTTTTTGAAGTTGTAAAAGTTCGGGTGGAGCGCTAACTCCCGCAAAAAGAATCGAAGGGGACTTTTGTTTTCCGAACGTTCCCACCGACTTCAAGTTTAGACGAAACGACGGAGAAGAAACGGTGGAACAAAACTCGGATATAACATCCAGTTGCTCGTTTGATTGTTCGCCTAAAAAAACCAAGGTTACGTGAAAATTTTCCTTCGGAACCCAACGCACGTCCGGTAAGCCGAAACAGATGGAAGTTAGTCGTTCTTTTACTTCTTCCGGAACGGAAATTCCGAGAAACGTCCTCATACTTAAAAGTTTACGACCCCGTTCGATTTCCGCAACTAGATTCCAAAGATTCGTCTATCTAAGAATTTCGAACTTCTTCTATCCTTAAAATTCCGCGTAACGAGTTGCAAAGGAAAACGGAATTCGATTTTGTTAAATCCTCTAAGAAAAGAATTTTCTCGTAAAATCCATTTCGTTTTAGCAAACGTTCTCTGAAAACTCCCGGAAGAACTCCCGAATCAAGGGGAGGGGTAAAGTAAGAATCTCCGATTTTTACGAATACGTTGGTGATGCTTCCTTCCGTGATTTCATCTTTCTCGTTTAAGAAAATTGCTTCCAAACAACCCGCGTCCCGAGCGAGCTTCCCTTCCTGATCGTAAACAGCCCTTAAATTCGTTTTATGTTTTCTGAATTCGGAAGCGGAATCCATTTTGATTTTCGAAATCCGAACGTTTCCCTTCCTTTGGAACCCCGAAAGTTCGGAATGTTCCCAGTGCATCATACCGGAAACATGCAGGCTGATTTTTACCCGGTATGGCTTTCGATCGGAAACTTCGGATCGGATTTTTTGGAGGGTTGAATTCCATGTTTCCTCGGAGAATGGGATTTGCAGTTTTTGAGCGGATCTCCCGATTCTTTCCAAATGTTCTTTTAAAAAGTAAAATATTCCGTTTTTATAAAGTATCGTTTCGAAAACGGAAAAATCGCGGGGCGCCTCGGTGAAGAACTTCGCTTTTTCGAAAATTTCGGACCATTCCCTTTCAGGATCGGAATCCCAAGTGATTCCGGAGCCGATTCCGATATTTCCCTTTCCGTGTTTGAGTTCCAAGGTTCGGATTGCGATCGAAAACACCGCGTTCTGATTCGGTTGAATGACTCCGATCGCTCCCGTATAAATTCCTCTGGGCGGTTCGAGTTGCTCAATGAGTCGCATCGCCCTAAGTTTCGGAGCGCCCGTGATCGATCCTCCGGGGAAAAGCTGCTTAAAAATTTCTTTCCAACCCACGGAATCCGAAAGTTCGGAACGGATGGTGCTGGTCATTTGAAAGATCGTTTTGTACGTTTCCACGGAAAAAAGGGCTTCCACTTGAACGCTTCCTTCCTGGCTGATTTTACCGAGATCGTTCCGCATTAAATCGGTGATCATGAGATTCTCCGCTTTTTCCTTTTCGGAGTTCTGAAGAAGGCGGGCGTTCTCTTTGTCTTCGTTTTCGGATTTTCCTCTAGGATAAGTGCCTTTCATCGGCTTTGTGACGAGAGTTCGATTCTTCTTTTCGAAAAAGAGTTCCGGAGAAAAAGAAAGGAGATCCGTTTTTTGGAAGCGAATCCAAGATCCGTAAGAGACGGGCTGTCGTTCCGAAAGTACTTTATAAAACGATAATATATCACCTTCGAAGTCGAAATTGATTCGGTCTGTGTGATTGATTTGGTAGATTTCACCTTGAAACAAATGATCGCGGATCGTTTTCAGGTTTTGAAAATAGGTTTCCCGATTCGGCGTTTTTGAAATATAAAAACCGTAGTTTTGATGGGATTCTGAAAGAGGTTTAGAAATTTTTTCCGGCTTTTCGAAAACCGCAAAATACAAAAGTGGTAAAACTGTTTCAGTTCGTTTCCAATTCGCATCGGAAAAAAAATATCCTGCCTCATACGAGATAAAACCCGCTAAGTAATATCCTCGATCTAAAGAATCTTCGATTTTGTGAAACGCTTCTGTTAGGCCCGCGGAATTATAAGCTTCGATCGTTGCAATCGGATTGCGAAAGATAATGTTTCCGAATGGATGGAATCCTTCGTCAAAAATCATAAAAGGCTGGTCAGAGAATAGGAGCTCTTCAATGCTCATATTAGAACAAATTGAATAGGATTGATGATTTTGTCTCTTCGTTTCAAAGAAATAATAAGAATCTCAGGAATCGTTTTTATATCCGGGTTTATTTATTATATTCTCGCGCAGATCGGAAGAAACACCGCGATTCATCCGGGTTATGCTTCCGCGATTTGGCCCGCTTCCGGAGCGGCGCTCGGGCTTACGATTCTATTCGGAAATTACGCGATCATCGGAGTTTTTTTAGCATCCTTCTTTTCCAATTCAGGAACGGATCTTCTTTCCGGAATCTGGATGGATCCCGGAAAGAATTTATATCTTAGTTTTGTGATCGGGCTTTTTTCGGCTCTTCAGTCTTATGTGGGAAAAGTCGTTCTTTCTCTGAAAATTCCCGGGTGTAGAATTTCCGAAAAAACCCAATACGTTTTTCTTTTTATCGCTTTGGAAGCGATCGTATGTACGATCAGCTGCACCGGTTCGGTCGCTTTCATGTATTTCTTGGGAGAAATCGATCTCTCCTTGGTACGTCAAAGTTGGCTTACCTGGTGGGCGGGCGACACGCTCGGCGTTTATATCGGCGCTCCCTTTATCCTTTTTTGGTTTCGAGGCGCGTATAAAACTCCGCGCTGGACCGAGCTCTTGGAATCGATCGTGCTTCTTCTTTTGATCGTATTCTTTTCCCTCGCCTCTTTCGATTTGGTAACTCCGATCGTTTCCATCAGCTATCCTCTGGGTTATATTCTGATTCCGTTGATCTTATGGTCCGCGTTTCGATTGGGAGAAAGACCGAGCAGCTTGGCGGTGGTTCTTTCTTCGATCATTGCGATTTTAGGAACGATTTCCGGTTCTCCTCAGTTTTATGCGGAATCGATGAACGCTTCTTATATTCTTTTGCAATTCTTCGTGGCCGTGTTGTCCATAACAAGTCTGCTTGTTGCAAGTATGGTGAACGAAAGAAAGGATGCGGAGAATCAGCTTCGTATTTCTCATCAGAGTTTGGAAGACAAGGTAAAGGCAAGAACGCACGAACTTCTTCGCTCCAACGAAATTTTGCGAGAGGAAATTCATGAGAAGAACGAGGCGAGAGCCGCGTTGGAAAAAAGTCAGATCCGCTATATGGGTTTGTTCGAACATCTTCCGGTTGCGATCATAGAAGCGGATTATTCCCAACTCAAAAAAGTTTTGGACGGTTTGCCCGAAGATATTAACGGAGATTCGTTTACGGATTACGTCGAAACCCATCCGGATTTTGTTCAGCTTTGTTTCGATTCGATTCAAGTCGTCGGGGTCAATCAAGAGACCGTCAATCTGCTTCGCGTCGAATCCAAGGATGCGGTTTATAAAAATTGGAAACGATTCTTCAGTCAGGATAATTTCAAAGTATTCCGAAGAGTTTTAAGAAAGATCCGGGAAGAATCCTATTTTTACGAAGTCGAAGTCGGCTTTCGCGTTCAAGATGGAACGAGATTGGATATTAAAATCCGTTGGTCCGTTCCTCCTGGATTCGAATCGTCTCTTTCAAGCGTGATCGTGACGCTATTGGATTTTACGGATATCAAATCCGTGGAAAGAAAACTTCATCTTTCTCTGGAAGAAAAGGAAGTAATGCTGAAGGAAATTCATCACAGAGTAAAGAACAATCTCCAGGTGATTTCTTCCTTGTTGTCGATGCAATCGGACTACGTTCAAGATAAACAAAGTCTTTCCGTGTTTATGGAAAGTCAGAACCGACTCCGGACGATGTCGATGATTCACGAAGAATTGTATCAATCGGAGAATCTAGGAAAGATTCAATATTCCATATATATCGAAAAACTATTGAACCAGCTCTTTCAGGTTTACGGGAAATCGGATTTGGTCGAATTGATAACCGAACTGGAAACTTTGGATATCAGCGTAAACCGCGCGATTCCGATCGGATTGATCATCAACGAGCTCGTTTCCAATTCTTTAAAGTACGCCTTCCCGGAAGGGGAGAATTCTTCCGAAAAACCGGAACTTAGAATTTCTCTCGCTAAGATGGAAGAAAATCTGGAGATGCAGATCGAGGACAACGGAATCGGAATGCCTTCGGGTTTCGACTTAGAGGATTCCAATTCGCTCGGTTTAAAACTCGTGAATATATTGGTGCGGCAACTCAAAGGGAAAATCGATTTCTCATCGGATTCGAAACAAGGAACGCGCTTCAAGATTCACATTCCTCTTACCGTCGATCTCGTTTGAAGAATCTTCCGGTTTACAAAAAAACTCCGAAACAAAACATTCTCCCCGAAGATGAAAAAGGAAGATAAGATCCAGGCGCGCAGAGAGGAAATCTTAGACGCTGCCCTCGACATTTTTTCGGTCAAAGGATATCATGCTGCCGGGATCGCGGATATCGCGGGAAAGTTGGACATCGGTCACGGAACCTGTTATCGTTATTTTAAGAATAAGTTGGATATCCTACATGCGCTTTTGGATCGAGTGCAGAACGGATTGTCCGAAGTGATTTCACGACAAAGTCCCGACAAATCCAATTCGTTGGAAGAATACCGTTCTCAAATCGGAGAAATCGGAGTCGGCCTTTTTGAACTTTTTGGAAAAGACACTCGCATCGGGCAGGTTTTCTTTTTTGAAACGCAGGGAATCGATGAAACGGTGACCGTCAAGACTCGGAAGATCTATGAACTTTCGGCCCGCGTTACCGAGCTTTATTTGATCAACGGTGTAAAGAAGGGTTTTTTACGGAAGAATCTGGACACGGATATCGCTTCCAAAGCCATCAATTCCATGATGTTTGAAGGAATCCGCCAATCGATTTCCCGCAAATCCAATCGAGACTATGCGACTCGCTGGATGAAAGCCGTTCCCGATCTGATGCTGGACGGGATGAGAGCGGATTCCTAAGCGCAGACCTTTGAAATAACGTAAAACCTAAATCTCAGTTCAATCAGACATTAAACTGATTGAACCGTATTTCTTGGATTGGCTGCTTTGAACATCGGTGTTTGGCTGTGATATGGTAATCCTTAGACGCCTTTGTAAGGATTTTATTGAATTATGTCCTATAATTTGACAAAGTTCCCTTTTTCTAATTTAAGAATCGAAGGAGTTCCCACATTTTTTAGTTGAAAAAACTGAATGATATGTCATTCTATATTTAGATTTGAGAAATCAGGAGAATTGAAAATGGTACAAGTTGACGTTTTCTGGGCCTACGGATTAGGCGCAGGGTTTGCGATGGCGGCTTCCCGTCAGATTAAAAAAATTCAGTCGGGAGATTCCCTCGGTTCGGCTTCTTTGAAAGAAACAAAACCGAAGAGTTCCGACGAAAAGACTCCTTTTTGGAAGACAACATACTTTCTCATCAACGTGTTGTTTCTCTCTTTGGTTTTCGGACCTTCGGGTTTATATCTTGTTTGGCAATTTACGAGTTGGGAAACCATGCAGGCCTTGGACAAGTCGATGCCGGGTTGGCTCGTGACGTTATTCGGTTTTACGAACGTGTCACAGGGAATTCTTGCGTTTTGGGTCGTTTGGAAATTGCTCGAAAGATCCAAAGCCTTTTACGGTTTTTTACAAGTGATGCTCGGTTACTTCGGAATGTTTTTTATCCTCGTTCACGGTTGGGACGGAGAAGGGTATAAACGATTTTTTTCCGCAACCAGAGAAGAATATCTCTACGATTGGACTTGGGGCACCGCACTTTCCTGGTTAACTTCCGACGTCGCGATTACGTTGTATGTCATGGGAATCGTAATGATTCCGATTATGATTTCGATCATGTCCAACTGGATTGAAGAAGGTCTTGAAATCCGCGACGTTACCCTCGGGCAGGAAACTAAGGAAGCCAGAGGAAGCGTAGTCGCGAGAATTCTTTACTTTTTAGGTTCGGTGTTTATCGGCGCGCTCGGACTCGCAATCGTCTGCAGTTTGTTGATTCACGCGCTCGGTTGGACGTTCGGAACGATTCTTTCTTTGGGAATTCTTTATATATTAGGAATCTCTAAATATGGAATTTTGTTCGCCTTTTACAAGGGAATCTTCCATTTAAAAGGAAATTCTTCCCCGGCATCGGGAGTAATCGCCGGAGCAAGAGCTTAAGCTTCGAACGCTTTTTCGTATTCCTGAATCAAAAGATCCGGGTCTTCGGTTCCAACGGAGATTCGGATCAGGTTCGGATCGAGTCCGTTTTCCTTCAGAAATTTTCTTCCTTCTTCCTGAGTCACCAGCTCGTAATGCGCGAGATAAACGTAGAGCATATTAAGAGTGAACTCGGTTCCGAAACTCGGTCCTTTTAGCAACGCGAGTCGATCGTAAAATTTTTCCAAAGGAACCGCGAGTTCGATCGATAAAACGCCGGATTGAATTCCTGGAATTCTCGTGATCTTTTCAAAATTTGCGGAAGAATCGGCGGAGCCGGTCCAGAATACGTTTCGGATTCCAGGATGTTTTGAAAAATACGCGGCGAGTTTTTTCACATTCTCACTGATCTTTAATACACGTTCTTCATAATCTTTGATTTCATACGCAAGACGTTCGCAGTCCCGAATATACGGTTCTTCGATCAATTCTTTGCAGATCGGAAAAATTTCCGAAAACCATTTCGAATCTTGATTGAATACGACCGAACCCATCATGAGATCTCCGTTTCCGCAAGCGAACTTGGTTAAACTTTCCACGATCACATCGACATACGGAAGCACGTCGATCACCGCGGACCCGGCGACGGAAATATCCGCGATCAAAGGAATTTCATATCGGTCCACGATGGATTTTAATTTTTCATAATCGGGAACCAACAAAAGCGGATTGGTCGGACATTCGGTGATGATTCCAGCGACTTGTTGTGAATTCCGTTTAAGAAATTGTTCCAAGTCTTGAAGATCCGTGGCGTTGTGAATCACGTACGAATCTTTCGTATATTTTTCCAAGATTCGGATGTTGTCCACATACAACCAACCGAGACGAATCCAAATCGTTTTTCCTTTTTTTCTTTGAACGCGATCGAACGCTTCGAACGCCGTATAGACCCCGTTCATTCCCGACATGGAAAGTAAAATCGGAGGATTCGCATTTCCGTAAAAAGAGGAAAGCTTTGAAAGAATTTTTGCAACGGGAGAATCCTTCTCCGCTTTTTCACGGAAAACTTCCTGCAAGATTCCTTTTTTTAATAAGAAGTCTTCCGCCATTCTCGAAGACGCAAGACATCCCGTATGCTGTATGAAGGAGAGAATTTCCTTTTCCAAATCCTTGAGATTCGGAATTACCAAGGTAAAGATTCCGTCGTCTTCAAGGATTTCGTATTTTTCTATGGAGAACTTTTCTACGATTGCGTTTGCCGCTTTTTTGGAAGAGACGATGAACTGAGGAGTGGAGACGTTTTTTACTTCTCGGTTGTAATCTAAAATTCTCGCGATATAAGAATGCGCCACAAACCTCGGATAACCGGATTTCAATCGGGAAAGCGTTTCGGTTCTTTTTTCTTCGTAACCGATTACGTCCGCCAAATGAGGAAGGCTTACGGAAACCGCGTGAATATTTTCAAACGGAATTCGTTCTCCGCACAAGGTCCGGTGGGGTTCGTTGATTTCTTTTAACATCTCTATGATTCCAGTCGTCAATCGGTTCGGGATTTTTCAACCCGGATTCGATTGAAATTCTTCAATGAGTTTGCGTTTCCGAAATTTTACGCGCTCTATCTTCTTCGGTCAAAGCTCCGATCAATTCGTCCAGTTCCCCTTCCATGATCGCGGAAAGATTGTGGCTCGTAAATCCGATCCGATGATCGGTGCATCGTCCTTGCGGAAAGTTATAGGTTCGTACTCGTTCGGAACGATCTCCGCTTCCCACCATCTGTTTCTTGATCGCATCGGATGCTTGTTTTTTATCTTCGGCTTGTTTTTCGAGAATTCTCGCGCTCAAAATCCGAAGAGCCTTGGCTTTGTTTTTATGCTGTGATTTTTCATCCTGACAAGCGACCACAACCCCAGTCGGAATGTGAGTGATTCGAACCGCGGAATCCGTCGTGTTTACGTGCTGACCGCCCGCACCCGAGGATCGATAGACGTCGATGCGAAGATCGTTTTCGTTGATTTCGATTTCTTCTTCGTCGGCTTCTGGAAGAACCGCAACCGTGACGGCGCTCGTGTGAATTCTTCCCCCGGACTCGGTGCTCGGAATTCTTTGAACGCGGTGCGTACCGCCTTCGAATTTAAAAAGATCGTAAGCGCGATCGTCTTCGAGTGCGAAAATAATTTCTTTCAAACCCCCGATTCCCGTAGGCGATGAATCGATGACTTCGGTTTTGATTTTTTGTTTGTCCGCGAATTTGGAATACATTCGGAAAAGATCGGCCACGAACAAACCGGCTTCTTCTCCTCCGGTTCCGGCGCGGATCTCCACAAGAATATTCTTTCCCGAATTCGGATCGGGAGGTAAGAGAAGAATTTCGAGTTCCTTTTCCAATTCTTCCAGCTTTTCACCCGCCTGACGGATTTCTTCCTTGAGCATGGAATGCATTTCTTCGTCCTTTTCGGACTGGATTAATTCTTCGGCGTCTTTTCTATCTTGATGGATTTTCAGATATTCTTCCACTTTGAGATAAAGAGGAGTGAGCCTGGATCTTTCTTTGTACAGATTCTTTAACGCGGAAGGATCTTTCGCGAGATTCAACTCTTCGCTGATTCGAAGGTATTTTTCTTGTATTTTTTCAAGTCTATCTATCATTGAATGAACTCGACCTTTCCTTTGTAAATCAACGCACTCTATGGAAAACCATATTTCCGTCGCAGAAGCTTTTTCTGAAAAATTCTTATCGCTACTGACAGACCTTCGAGGTTATCGGAGTCCGTTCGGTAAAACCGTGGGTGATCCTTCCGATTTTGTTCAGGAATGCGTTCAAAAGGCTTCGATCCGAGCCGGGGCGATCAGCGCAGGGCTTTCGATTCCGAAACGACATCTCGGCTACCTGACTTTGATACCCGAAATGATCTTATTCTATAGAATCCAAGGTCATCTTGTAAAAGACATCGCCGCTCTTTACGGAAAGGAATCTCAAGTTTCTCCCGAAATTATGAGTTATTGCATCTTTCCGGATAAGAATCACGCCTTGATTCGTTCCCTTGTCCGAGACGCAGGAAGCCGCGTATTAGTTAGACCCGCTTCTTTGGAAATTCTTCGTTCGATCGGGTTTCACCTCGGTTGGAAGTTGTTCCGCAGAAACGGAAATTCCTCCTCCAAGTATGCTTGGCTTCCGTATATCGGCGCGATCTTAAACGGAGGAATTTCGTTTTTGGATACGAAAACGACGGGAAGAAGGGCATCCGAACTCTTTCAAAAGGAATTGGAATTTACGAGCCGAATCGCAGAATAGGCTTGTAAGAACTTTTTAACTATATTATGAAAATTGAATTTATTGCGAAGAATACGATCCTTGCGTTGGTTGTGATCCTTTTTTTCAATCTCTGCAAAAGCAGTCACGAAACTTTTATCGAAGAGATTCAGGAACTCGTAGAACAGGAAAAATACGAAAAGGCTTCCGAAAGGCTGAAAGAAAAACTTCAGTCGCCTAAAGACCGGGATGAGATTCTTTCCTCGGAAGCTCCCGATTCGGCGCGTATCATCGAATTTTCGAGCGATCGTTTGAAACTCGTTTGGACCGAGGACCAGAAAATTTACTTTCAGGATCTTGCCACGGGAGAAACCAATTCCCGCAGCTTGGATCAAACTCCTTCGAACCTTTCTCTTTCACAAAACGCAAACTATGCGCTTGTCGAATATACGATGCAGGCTTCGGGAGGTTGCAGATACGTCGCGATCTCCTTAAAAGATTCGAGCCTTTCCTACGAAGCCGGCGCGCAGGTTTCGTGCAAAAGCAGAGGTTCGATTTTGCCGGACGGTTCCAAAATTTATTACTTCGTCGACGACAATCTTTACGAAGAAAAAACCGTGGAACCGAGAAAGCCCGTTCTCGTTTTAAACAAGGAAAAAATCGTATCACCGTTTCCTAATTTAAAAACGAGATTTCTCATGTATCCCTCCGGAAATTCTTTTCTGATCTTTTCCGGAAACGCGGGCGCCTACAACTTATACTGGTTTCATCCTTCTCAAAAAACGGCGGAGAAGATCGATAAGGATATTTTGAGTCCGATCCTGTATTATGGAAACGGAGAAAGCGCGTATTACGTGGGCGGTGAAATCGGAAAACTGCATCTCCGAAGAATCAACTTTTCCTCGAAAGGAAAACCTTCCATTACGAAACTTTTTACCGTCAGTCGTAAGGAAATCAATCCTTGGAAACTTTCCAAAAAGAACGAATTTCTTTCCGGATATTCAGGGAAGGTTCATCTTTGGGGTCCGGCTAAGAAAAGTCAGAATCTTCCGATTCTTTGTGAACGCGCTTATTTAACCGGAGACGATCGGATCGTTTGCGAAAACGAACCCGGACAACTGCTTCTAAGCAAGCTGGACTTTCAACCGGAAGATTGGAGTATTTGGAAACTCTACGAAGAAGTTCGCAGTAAATGACGGATCGATTTCTCGTTGATCGAAAATCAAGATCGGTGTTCGGATCGGTTTATAGGAATCACGGAATCGGTCGGCCCGGCTTCGTTTTTACACCGCGCGCATTTCGTTTAACAATTTAGAGAAATAAATTTAAAATCAAAGGTTCTCGGCTATTTACGCCGGGGGTTGAAGCGCCGTATCTGGTTTTGATATAACTTCCTCCTCCGTAATTCCGATCTAAAAACGAACCGGAAGGAATCATACGAACCGTCGATTCGATATTGGATTTAGCCGCCCATTCTTTCAGTTCCGCTTCGGAGGAATCTTCTCCGATCGCGATCACTCTGGATACGAACGTCTTTTTCACTCTCTCTTGAAATTCGGGATTCTTAAAATCTTCCAGATAAAAGATTCCGAATCTTGCGAACGGAAATTGGAATACGGCCAACGGTCTTTCAGTGTTTTCGTTTTCCGTGGAACTTTCCGTTGACTTCAATTTTTCCAACTTCTTCTTCCAAGCTTCCGAAGGAGTTCTTACAAAGATCGCGTCTTTGAGAGTGATCGATTTGCTCGGATCGAAAATATAAACCGCTTCTTTCCAGGTTGTTTGTAATGCGTTGTCGGCATTGTCGGATTCGGAGTTTGTAATCGGCAGAAGAATCGAACCGGGCAAAATATAAACTCCGTAGGTTCGGGAGAGATTGGAAAAAATTCTCAAGTAGGTAGCGGCGGCTTCTTTATAAGGATCGGATTTTTTTCCGGAGGTTAAACCGATCAGGCTTTTAAAGAGGTTCTCCCATTGAATCAAACGGAAGGCTTCTTCCAACGAAGACTGTTTGAAGATTTCCTGACGGGAATTTAAAAAATACAAAAAACTTCCGGTATGAGCCGGATAAACGACGAGGGTATTCTTTTTTAAAAGTCCTTTTTGTTTCGCCTGTTTGAGAGGACTTTCCACCGATTTTAAAAATCGTTCTTCGGAAGAAAAATCTTCCAGTTTCCATTCGGGTTGAATAACGAGAATATTTCCGGCGTTTCGATCGTAACCGCTCGCGAGAATCTGATATTCTTTATTAGGGATCGAATTGTATTGTTCGGAAGAAACCGGTTTTCCCGAAAAGATATAAGCGATTCCGAAAAAAATCGGAATCAAGATCAACGAGGTAATTGCGTTTTTCCAAAAAGGAGTCATATTCTATTTTTCTAATGCACTAAAGATGCATATTCCTTAAGATACAGATTTACGGCGTCGAGCATGTATTCCGTAAAAAGCGGACTCGGCTCGTAAGTGCGGACGTCTTCCCAGGCGATGTAGTCGTGTTCGTCGGAAAGAACGATTTCTCCTCCGAGAAAATCCGCGTGATACGCGATGATGATGCAGGGAAAATTTCCTTCGTTGACTCTATGTTTGTGAACGAACAACGGTTTCGGCGCAACTTTGATTTGAACCTTCGAACCCAATTCTTCCTCGATCTCGCGTTCCATGCTGAGATTCCAGTCTTGGAAGAATTCGTCTTCGTTCATTCTTCCGCCGGGAAGGTCTCCTAAGCCGGATTTACGGTCTCGAAGAATGAGAAGTTCGTCCCCTTTTCTGAGAAAAAGTTTTTGAGTGATTTGAAAAAAGCCGTGTTTGCTCAAGGGATGAATCGTTCTCCGAGTTTCCTACAGGGGCTTATATTTTTGGCGGGCTGACAATCATTTTTATCTACGTTTGCTATTCAAAGTCGAGTCAGCCATGATCCGATCGAATGTCAGCGATTGGTATAAAAGAACGCCAAGATCAGGGTGAGAATGATGAAAATCAGATTGAGAATAAATCCGGAATGAAGCTGTTTTCGTTCCGTTGGTTTTAGAAAATAAGCTGCAAAGATCACGGAGATAAAACCGCCTAAGTGCGCCCAACGCGCAATTCCATCCTCCGAAAATACGTTCGTAATATCGGAATAGACCATGATCCAAGCGACGAGAAAAACCGGGAACGGAATATTCTTTCCGTTGAAACGAAGCGAGAAGGGAGAAAGCAAAGCGGCGACTGCGGCGATGCCCGAAATCGCGCCAGACGCGCCGACCACGGGGGTCGAGTCGTGGAGAATGACGCCTCGAATAAACGAGTCCAACAAAGATGAAATCAATGCCGCCATAAAAAAGAACAGCAGCCATCTTCCCTTACCGGCTTTGAATTCCACGGCTCTTCCGAGAAAGAAAAGATAAAACATATTTCCGAATAAGTGTATTAGATTTCCGTGATAGAATACGGCGCCGATCCATGCGATCGGATGAATTCTCCCGGGATGATTGAGAAAATAAAGCCGGATCAGATGTTCGGGAACGAAAATGTTCACGAGAAAAAAAGTCGCAACATTCAAAAAAACGAAAAAGGTTGTGAGAGGAAATTCAAAAAGGAGAATTCGAATCAAAGCGTTTCCTGTCCTTCGGGAAAATATCGGGTAAGATAGGATTTAAGAATAATCTTCAGTTCGATGATCATTCGATTTGAAAATTCCTTATCTTTTTGTTCGCGAATCCAGCGGTTGAGGATTGCATCCGTAACTTCGACGACGATTCTGGAGATGATTTTATTTTCGGCCGGATCGACGTTGAATTGGGAAAGAATCATAGAAACATTTTCCGCAATCTTAATGTTGTTTTCGCGGTCGATTTCGATCAGCTCCGGGTCCTGTTTCATGGAAGACCAAAGAGGAGCGAAACCCGGTTCGGTTAGATAAAAGTTCGCAAAAGAATCGATCACTGAGTCGATCAAATCTTCCCAGGATTTTCCGGAGAGATCGGATTCAAAAATCGCCGAAAGCATCAGGTTGACTCGTTCCAAATGCCTTTGTCCGACCGCGTTAAGAACCGCGTGTTTGTTCGGGAAATATTGATACAAGGATCCGATGGGAATTTCCGCTTCGAGTGCGATCATATTGGTGGTGATCGCTTCCGCTCCGTGCCTTTCCAAAAGAACGGCGACTACGTCCAAAATTTTCTGAACACGATCGATGGATCGTTTCTGAGACGGTTCTTTTCGCGGGTTCAGAAGAGACGGATCTTTCCCTGTTTCGTTATTGATAACTTTCTTTGCTTTGACTGTTTTCTTTGAAATCAATTCCGATCTCCGTCCCCAAGAGGATCTGTCTCCATTTATAGATCTCGTTGGATAAATTCAAGAAAAGTTATTCATGTAAACATGAATTGTTTTGAGATTCCGATTCGATTGAAACTGAAATTCATTCTAAAATTTGAAAACGTTTTCATCTTCGAATTCGATTGAATTCTCCCATTACGTTTCTCAAAAATCCCCTTTGGTTCCGATGAATTTCCTGGTATTAAAAAAATCGGCTATCTCGATCGAATTGGAACGAATTTTTCCGAGATTCATTTTCCGTAATTCTTACAATCGAGAACCATTGAAGCAGCGCAGCGTTTTGAAACGACTTTGAGATCGTGGATCGGAACTCCAAGCAGCGGTCGGAAAATGGATTATTATTACGGGAGAAGGAAGAAGGGACTCGTCGTTTCGCAAGTTTCCATCCTGGAAACTTAAGCTCCACGACGTCTTTCTCACGTGTTCGTCCATCCATGGACTCACATCGCATTTCTTCGCTCCTTATGAGTCGCTTGAAATGCTCTCGCTCAAAAGCTTCGAGTCCTCTGTTTTGTTGTTATGACTATTTCTGCCGAAGAAGGGACTCGTCGTTTCGCAAGTTTCCATCCTGGAAACTTAAGCTCCACGACGTCTTTCTCACGTGTTCGTCCATCCATGGACTCACATCGCATTTCTTCGCTCCTTATGAGTCGCTTGAAATGCTCTCGCTCAAAAGCTTCGAGTCCTCTGTTTTGTTGTTATGACTATTTCTGCCGAAGAAGGGACTCGAACCCCCACGACCTTGCGATCGCTGGCACCTGAAGCCAGTGCGTCTACCAATTCCGCCACTTCGGCGAGGTGGAATGCAGTGAGAAACTGCTCTTACAATTTCGGGAGACTCGGGTTTTCCGTCATCCATTATTTTGGAATTCATTGACACGGAGGTCGTTCCGATTCTATGATCCAGTTAGAATGAAAGCAGAAAGAAAAACGTCCGAAACAGAGATCAAATTGGAGATGAATCTCCGCGGAACCGGTAAGTATCAATTCGATACCGAGATCCCTTTTTTCGAGCACATGCTTTCACATATTTCCAAACACGGTTTGATCGATTTGAATCTCTGGCTGAGAGGGGATATCGAGATCGATTGCCACCACTCGGTCGAAGATACCGCCATCTTAATGGGATCTACGATCCACAAACAACTCGGCGATAAGGCCGGGATTTTTCGTTACGGACATTTTACTCTGACGATGGACGAGGTTTTAACAACCGTTGCCGTTGATTTGGGGGGTCGTTACTTTTTTAAATACACTGGCCCCGAGTTGACCGGAAAATTCGGAATCTATGACGCGGAACTTTCTCTGGAGTTTCTGCAAAAACTCGCATTGAACGCGAAGATGAATCTCCACGTGGTCGTTCATTACGGTGATAACAGGCATCATATTCACGAATCCATCTTTAAGGCTTTGGGTAAGGCGTTAAGAATGGCGATCGCACAAGACGCGGCCGCTGCGGGCACGATTCCATCTACGAAAGGAGTGTTGGAGTGATCGCCATTCTCGATTACGGAATGGGAAACATTCATTCCTGCATCAAAGCCGTTTCGCTTTATACGAATGATTACGTTTTTACGAATGATCGTTCTGTCATCGAAAATTCAAAAGCTCTAATATTGCCGGGCGACGGTCACTTTGATAAGGCTATGGAGAATTTGAATTCCACAGGTCTTCGCGAAACGATCGACAAACACGTGAACGCGGGAAAACCTCTTTTCGGAATCTGCATCGGCTTTCAGATTCTTTTCGAATCTTCCGAAGAGACCGCGCAAGGTACGAAAAAAGAACAGATCGAAGGTCTGGGCTACATCAAAGGAAAGATCAAAAAGTTTCAAGGCAAAGACTTTAAGGTTCCTCATATCGGATGGAACCGTCTTCAAATCCGCAGAAAGGAGAAGAGCGTTCTTTTAAAAGGAATCCAAGATCAATCCTTCTTTTACTTTATTCATTCTTACAGACCGACGGACGCGGAAGGAAACGCGATCACCGGTCTTTGCGATTACTATCAGGAAAAATTTCCCGCGGTAGTCGAAAAAAATAATATTTTCGGGACTCAGTTCCACCCCGAAAAGTCTCATACTCATGGACTTAAACTTTTGGAGAATTTCATTCATTCCGTATGATCATCATTCCCGCCATCGATCTATTAGATAATTGTGCCGTTCGTCTTTTCAAAGGAAATTACGAAGAAAAGAAAATCTATTCCTCAGAACCTTGGAAACTCGCGGAAGGTTTTGCAAAGAACGGCGCGACCTTGCTTCACTTGGTCGATTTGAACGGAGCCAGAAATCAACTCGGTATCAACGAGCTTTCCATTCTGAAAATACGTGAAACGACTTCCCTCAAAGTGCAGTTAGGCGGAGGAATCCGGGACAAGGAAAAACTCGCTTATTACGATAAAATCGGAATCGATCGTTTTATTTTGGGAACGGCCGCGGTGACCGATCCGGATCTTTTGAAATACGCCTTGGATCAATACGGAAAAGATAGAGTCGTCGTAGCGGTGGACGCGCGCGACGGTATCGTAAAGATCGCGGGATGGGAAAAAGATTCCGGCGTTCATTACCGAGATCTAATGGAACGTCTCGCAAAGGCGGGTATCGAACACGTGGTCTTTACGGACATCGCTCAGGACGGAACTCTGGCAGGGCCGAATTTGGAAGCCTATCGAGAGATTTTAAATTCTTATCCGTTTCAAGTGATCGCTTCGGGAGGAATCTCTTCCTTAAAGGATCTTATGGATCTTTCCTCGCTTGATACGAAGATTCCTTTGTTCGGTGTGATTACCGGCAAGGCGTTGTACGAAGGAAAGCTGGATCTTGCGGAAGCGATCTCTTCCATCTAAGGAAACCGAATTCGAAATTAGTTTTTTCTTTTCATCTGAAAAGGAACCATACATAAAGGTAAATCGATCTTAAAGGATCGGGGAAACTCATGAGCCAACTTTCTAAAAATAAAATATCCATCATTCTTTCCGCATTAGGACTGCTTCTTTCGTTTTTATTGATTCAAAAATATTACGGAGATCCGAGCTCCGTCGGCGAAACTCTCTGCAACGCATTGAGCGAATCCGGTTCCTGCGACAAGGTTTCCGAAAGTTCTTATTCCGCGATCCGGAACGTTCCCGGTTTAGGCGATATTCCGATCGCTTTGTTCGGCTTTGTATTTTACGGTTTCGTAGGTTTCCTTTTCGTATTATCAGAAATCAAAAAAGAAACGGCCGAATCCAATCTCAGACTCGCGTTTTACGTTTTGGTTCTCGGTTTGGTTGCGGATGCCGGATTGTTCATTATTTCGGTCGGAGTGATCAAAGCGTTATGCGGCCTTTGCGTCGCAACGTACGTGGTTACGATCGCGCTTCTCGCCGTGAACTTTTCCGAGTTTAAAAAACTTTCCGATAAATCGATTCAATCGGTTACGAATTCATTAAACGGAAATATATTGAATCTTTTGATCGTGGTTCTTTCCTTTTTCGTCTTCGGCCTTTATGGAGGGAGAATTTCCACTGGCGGCGCGAGATTGGTTTCGGGCGCTGCAAACGGAGAAAAATCCATTCCCGAACAGTTGAAGGAATTTGAAACCGCCGCGACCGTTTCGATCGATCTGAAGGATGTTCCTGTCGTCGGCGATCCGAACGCGCCGATTACGATCGTAAAATACGCTGATTTTAACTGCGGTCATTGTATGCACACGAGCAAGATTTTGAAATCATTCCTGAGTGAATACAACGGAATCATCAAAGTCGCTTATAAGAATTTTCCTTTGGACGGAAACTGCAATCGTCTCGTGGGAAGAAAATCCCCGGAAGCGAGTTCCTGCGTCGCTGCGAGCGCCGCGCTTTGTGCGAATCAACAGAACAAATTTTATCCGGTCTACACAGGGTTATACGATGACAACGAAGCCGGTGTGATGCACACGGCCGTAACCGTGAGCCGCCTTGCGGAAAAGAACGGATTGAAAATGGATCAGTTCCGCGCCTGTATGAGTTCTTCCAAGATCAGGGATCAGATCAATCGGGAAGTGGACGAGGCGGAACAATTGAAGATCAATTCCACTCCGACTTTGTTCATCAACAACAAACCGCTTCCGAAGAGCGGAACACCGGACGTAGACTTTTTACACCAACTGATCAATCAGCTGATTAAACAAAGCTGACGTTCTATCGTTCGAACATGGAGACGGATAAACGATTCTGCAGAAACTGCGGCACTCATATTTTAGCCGAGTCCGTTCAGTGCGTCTTCTGCGGATCGTTTCAAACTCCCGGTTCGGTTCCTTGGTATCGATACGTTTCCGAAAGTAAATTCTTTCGGACAAAGCTGCTTTATCCGATCTTTCCCGTTTTGGGTTTGCTTCTACCGGTACTTCACTTCTTTTTTTGGCTTGGAAAGATTCCTTTTTCCGTTTCTATATTATTCTTTTTATGGACGCTAATCTTTTCGATATCGGGTTGGATCGGGGAATTGATCTTGGACTTGAAATTTCGCGGAGACGTAAAGGACTTCAAGGAAGGATTTATAGAATGGCAAAAACATCTCTATGATCGTTCTCCGTATCTTTCGTATTTCGGTATGATCCTGTTCGTCGCGACGCCTTTGATTCAATGGCAGAATTCCCTTTGGTTCTCTATGGCTTCCGCGAGCATCTGGACTTTATTGATTTCCTTTATTTCCCTAATCATCGTTCCGCTAATTTAGAAATTTATGAATTTCTCAAATTTAAAAAGAACGCTCCGGCTTCCGGTCACGTTGAACTGGATTTTCGGAGGATTGTTCGTATCCGTATTATTTTCCATTCTTAAGTTTTTCGATACGGAAGGATTGGAAAAGGTTTCTTATTTCGAACTCACGCTTCTTGTCGTATTAAATATCACGGCCGCGCTTCCTTTGAATTATCAGCTCGCGCGAGGAAAATGGAATCTTCAGAGATGGATGAAGTTTTCTTTCTACTGCTGGTATGTTCCGATGTTGCTTTGCAACGCATGGCTTACAGTTCAAGTTCCCGATTTTTTAGTCGTAATGATTACGACGCTTTACGCGGGCTATCTCGCTTCCTTCGGAGTAATGGAGCGAAGATATTTTATCTTCGGGGCCTTGATCTACGCATTCGCTCTGTTCGTTTTTTATTTTACCGGAATCGCGGGAACTTCCCCCGTACGTCTGAGCGATCGGACCTTGGTGATCTTTTTTATCGTCTTCCTAGTAACGGTATTGTTATACTTTTATTGGATGAGCGAAGCCTCCGGATTTTTAAAGACACAAACGTCGACCGTTCAAAAACTTTTGCGCGAATCTAGGAAGGATAAACGAAAACTTTCGGAAGAAAGGAGAACGATCGAAGAACTGATGGCTCAGTTGAATAAATCGTTTCACATCATCAAAAAGGATCTTTCGACCGCAAAAAGAATCCAGAAGAGTATGCTTCCTTCCGGGTATGAAGAATTCTCCGAGTTGAAAATTCGCGCCGAATACATTCCCAAGGACGAAGTCGGCGGTGATTTTTACGACGTAACCCGAACCGGTCCCGGGACATATCGTTTGTTTCTCGCGGACGCAACGGGTCACGGGGTTCAAGGCGCTTTGATCACGATGGCGATCAAGGTCGCGTACGAGTTCGTAAAACAATCCGGAAAACGTCCCGGAGAAATATTAGAAATCTTGAATGACGATTTCATTTCCAAGTTCCGATCTTTGAATCTATATTACACATGTATTCTCGCGGATTTGGATTTAAACAAGGGAGTGTTGCGGTATTCGTCCGCTGGTCATCCCGAGCAAATTTTACTGCACGATTCCGAGTTTATGCTTTTGCATAAAACGGGGAGAATGATCGGGCTTTCTCCGGCTTCGATCTATAAGGATCGGATTCAAAAACTTGTACCGGGCGATCGGCTTTTCTTATTTTCAGACGGTTTGTTCGAGGAGCTGAACTCTCGGAAGGAATTTTACGGGGAAGAACGACTTCAAGCTTTGATTCGGGAGAATCTGGGTCGATCCGCAAAGGAGATCGTCGATCTGGTTTTGGAAGACCTCCGCGATTTCACGAAGGAGAACAATTTTCAGGACGATTTAACCGTGCTCTCGATTCAAATCCCCGATACGATTCGATAAAAAATTTCTCACTTTCGATTCATACAACGAAAATAGAATTTTCATTCTTTTTATCTTTTCGTATTTTGTTTCACTATGTCCAATCACTCCTATTTAAAAAGAATTCTTATCGGAATTCTGATTTTACTTTCGCTCTCCTTGACGTTATTGTTTCATACGATTTTTTTTAAACCGCTCACCCTCGGCTTATTTTATGAAAAGATGTTTTGGGAATCCGTTTTGGACGATCCCGAATATCTGACTTCTCTCGGCGTTTTAAACGGACTCGGTATCAACGGCTATCAAAGAAAACTAACGGACATATCTATCGACAAACAAAACCGCGATTTGGAAAAAGCAAAGAAGAATCTTGAAACTCTTTTGTCCTATGGCAAGAAAGGTTTGTCCGGCCAGGAGTTGTTGTCCTTTGAAATCTTGGAATGGTCTCTTCGATTAAAAGTTTCGGGAGAACGGTTTTTATTCCATGATTATCCGGCCAATCAGTTGTTCGGCGTTCAAAGTCAGCTTCCTACATTCTTGGCGACCCAACATCCGATTCAAAATTCTCAGGACGTGGAGAATTTTATCGCGAGGCTGGACGCGGTTCCGCAAAAGATCGATCAGCTTTTGGAAGGAATTCTTTATCGGGATAAAAACGGAATTCTTCCGCCTGATTTTATTTTGGATCGTTTGATCTCCGAGGTGAAAGGATTCACCGAAGTTCCCGCGAAGAAAAATCTTCTCTACGCGGCTTTGGAAAGAAAGATAGGAAAGCTCGATTCGATTTCCAAAGAAACGAAGGGTCGATATTTGAACCAAGCCGAACAGTCGATCCAATCCGGAATCTATCCGGCATATTCAAAATTACTAAATCTTTTTTTGGAACAGAAAAAACACTCCGATTCCAAAGCGGGAGTTTGGAAACTTCCCGACGGCGACTCCTATTATTCTCAGGAATTGAAAAAACATACCACCACCGATTTGCCGCCGGAAGAAATCCACAAAATCGGATTGTCCGAAGTCGCTCGGATTCAAAACGAGATGAAGACGATCTTAAAAAGTATCGGAAAGAATCAACCGATTCCGATCGCAATGGCCGAACTCAGAAAAGATCCCCGTTTTCTGTTTCCCGATACGGAAGAAGGAAAACTGCAGGCATTGGAAGAATATAAGAGAATTCTAAAGGAATCCGAAGACAAAACGAAACCTCTGTTTTTGAGAATGCCTAATAGCAAAGTCGAAGTGGAAAGAATTCCGGTCTTTAAGGAAAAAACCGCTCCGGGAGCCTATTACGACGAACCGGCGTTAGACGGTTCGAGGCCGGGAGTATTTTATGCGAATCTTCGCGATACGAAGGAAATTCCGAAATTCGGAATGAACACATTGACGTATCACGAAGCGATTCCTGGACATCACCTCCAGATCGCGATTATGCAGGAATTGAAAGGACTTCCCCGTTTTAGAAACACGATCACCTTTACGGCCTATGTGGAAGGTTGGGCTTTGTATGCGGAACGTCTTGCAAAGGATTACGAATTTTTTACCGATCCTTATGCGGACTTAGGAAGGCTACAGGCGGAGTTGTTTCGAGCGGTTCGCCTCGTTGTCGATACGGGACTTCATTACAAACGATGGAGCCGAGAACAAGCGATCTCTTATATGATGACCAATACCGGAATGGCTCCTAAAGACGTGACGGCCGAGATCGAAAGATATATCGTTTATCCCGGGCAGGCTTGCTCGTATAAATTGGGAATGTTGAAGATTCTCGAACTAAGGGAAAAAGTTCGCGCACATCAAAAGGAAAAGTTCGACATTCAAAAATTCCATTCCGTCGTCTTGGACAGCGGCTCCTTGCCTCTTACGATTCTGGAGAATCTCGTACAAACCGAATTGTTAAACGAAATCAAATGAGTTCGTTTTAAAATTTAGGAGTATGATTCAAGGTTTTATCTTTTCCGGCGGTATAGGCTTGTTCGATGGCCGCATGAAGATATTCTTTCGCGGAACGCACCGCTTCGAATAACGTTCTACCGTGTGCGAGATAGGATGTGATCGCGGAAGAATACGTGCAACCCGTTCCGTGCGGATAAAACCCGCTGATAAACGGTTTTTCGAATTTGGAGAGAGTTTTCCCATCGTATAAAATATCGAGGGCGATTTTCTCGTTTTGCAAGTGACCGCCTTTGAGCAGCACTGGAACTTTGAATTTTTTGAATATTTCTTCCGCAAGGCCCGGCATTTCGTCGCTCTTTGAGATTTTTTTTCCGGAAAGAATTTCCGATTCGTCCAGATTCGGAGTGATGAGATCGGAGATCGGAATCAACTTCGTCAACAGGGCTTCGATCGCTGAATCCTGTAAAAGTTTGGCGCCGCTGGTCGCAACCATCACTGGATCGATCACTAAGGAAAATATCCTTCCTTCTTTCTTTCGCAAAGTCAAAAGCGAACTCGTTCTTTCGATGATCGCAGTTGAAAACAACATTCCCGTTTTGATCGCTTGGACGGGAAAGTAATCGAGAACAGCCGTAATTTGTTTTTCCAAAAAGTCCGCATCCACTTCTAAGATGCCGGTTACGCCGGAGGGATTCTGCGCGGTTAAACAAGTGATCGCGGATGTTCCGAAAGTATCCAATGCGGTGAATGTTTTGAGATCCGCTTGAATTCCAGCGCCGCCTCCCGAATCCGAGCCGGCGATCGTAAGAGTTACTGGTTTGTTGGTATGAGTCATTGACGAATCTTCCAATTTCGGGTCGTAAGAAACCAGGAAAAATTTTATTTTCTTTTTTTGCGAGCGCTCTTGTGCGGGATCGTGTCCGGCCATCCGAAAACTTTCAAATCTACCGTTTCAGCGGAGTTGAAACGGATTCCTTCGTCTTCGAGAATTTTCTTTTGCAGAATCGAACGACCCGTATCTCCTCGAAATGAAATTTTTCCCTGGCCGTTGATCACTCTCTGCCAAGGAACTTTTTGCTCCTGACCTTTGGACAACGCGTTCAAAGCATAACCGACGGCGCGCGACGCTCTCGGTTTTCCCAAAAGAGCCGCGATTCTTCCGTAAGAAGTGACCTTACCTCGGGGAACTTTTTTGACGAGCGCATATACTTCCTTAAAAAAAGAAGTCTCCGAAGAATCCGTTTCCTCTTTCACGTTATGCGTCTTTGTTTTGAGTTTCGCTTTTAAAACCATGACTACGTATGTGCGATTTCCGTTGGAACGGCTTCCGGGTTAATCGGAAGTTCCACCCGAAAAACGGTTTTACCCGGATTGGATGTCAGAGTGATTTTCCCTTTGTGTTTTTCAACGATTCCCTTTACGATTCCAAGACCGAGGCCGGTTCCTTCTCCTTGATCCTTCGTCGTAAAGAACGGATCCCAGATTCGATCCTGGATTCTCGCAGGAATTCCGGGACCGTCGTCTTCGATTTGAACGATCACGGTGCCGTCCGTTGGAAAAACGGAAATCTCGATTCTCCCTTTACCTTTCATAGCTTGCACCGCGTTTTGAATTAGATTCGTCCAAACCTGATTGAGTTCGTCCGGATTGCAAGTGACGAGGGGAATTTCCTGAAAGTTTCGAATCACTTCGATTCCGTATTTCACTTGGTTATGAAGAATTACCAACGTCGTTTCCAAACCTTCGATGATATTCGCGGGAGAAAACGTTTTCGACTGATCCAAGTGAGAATAGGACTTCAGCGCCTTTACGATTCGAACCACGTTTCGAATCGCATAACGTATGTTTTTGATATTCCGGTTGATATTCGTCGCGTTTTTGAGCATCAAGTAACCGCGGTCGTCGTCTTTAAGAATGATGCTGTAGATGTATTTCCGTTCCTCTCCGATCTGATTCTCTATGATGAAATTGGAAAGTTCCGAAGTAAGAGCCGGACCGAAGTTCATGTTTTTCATCTCTTCCTTCAGCTCGTTTTTTAAACGGAATTTTTCTCGCGAATCCAATTCCGAATTTTTTTTATCACGAAGCAAATGAAGAAGGGCGAGTTCGAAATTCTTACGCAGCTTTCTGTTTCTCGCAAGAAGAACGATGTCGAAGATATTTCTTACGAGATAATTCATGTTTTGATCGAGATTGTCCGCGGCCCCGTTGATGACGCCGGCCGGCGTGTTGATTTCGTGCGCGATTCCGGCAACCATGATCCCGAGAGAAGCCATCTTCTCTGACATGATGAGCTGCGACTGAGCGTTCTCCAATTCGTGTGTCCGGCTTTTTACCTTTTCTTCCAAGGTTTCGGTCAACTCGATCAAACGTTCGTAAAAGATCGCATTGGAAAGGGACATCACGGAAACGGAGCGGATCTCGTTGAGCTTTTCGATTTCGGAGGAGGAATATTTTTTTCGATTCTTCTTTTCTCCGAGAACGATCATACCTAAAAGACTTCGGTTTAAAATCAAAGGAACAACGAGTTCCGCTTCCGTCTTCGTAAAAAAGGATTCCGCGGATTTCGCGATCTTACTCAAACCGGGATTGGTTTCGAATTCCTTGAGATCGTAGATCTTATCGTTTTCGGTGACCCAAAGCAAAAACGGATCAAAGATAAAGAATTGAATTTCGCCTTCGTCCGGAAACGGAGCGAACTTTCCCATCTCCTCCTTCCATAAAAAGATCGTGACCTTTTTTGCGGGAATGATCGTCTGAATGAATTTCAAAATCTTTTCGCATACGAGCGCAGTTAAGTTCGTGGCGATCAGATCGTTCTTAAACTGATCCAAAACGGAAAGATAACGAACGATTTCGGTATTCGAGGACTGAAGAAACGGAAAGATTCTTCCTAAGAATTTTCCGGAAATTCTTCTTAAAATTCGGATCGAAAGAATGTAGACTATAAATCCTAGGATCACACCGGGGAGAAGTGTGATGAGAATTCTGTAGGATTCGAAAGAAAAGAAATGGAATGACTGTAAAGTTAGCACGGAGATAAGCTGAAATCCGGCTATCAAAAGAATCAGATAAACGATTGGCCCTAAGGCGTTGAGTCTCTGGGTCGACATAGAAAACGCGTAAGAATCATGTTAGAGTCGGATAAATCAGTCAAAGAATTTTTTACCATTTCCCGCGTTTACGGAGCCTACTACGAAATTTATTCTCCGGAGCGCGGAACGGTACGAGCGTTTTTGCGCGGTAAGCTCCGGACCATCTCAGCGGAGGAAAGACATCCGTTCGTTGTCGGAGATAAAATTCTCGCGGAACATTCCGCGGGCCAAGACTGGGTGATCTCCGAACGATTGGAAAGAAATTCTTTCCTGACGCGGAAGAGCCGCGAAGGCGACACGCAGGTGTTATGCGCGAATGCGGATCAGACCGCGGTTTTGGTTTCTCTTAAATCTCCCGAAACCAAGGACGGTTTTATCGATCGTTGTTTGGCGGCGGTATTTACTTCTAAAACTCTTCCGTTGATCGTTTTTACGAAACTGGATTTGGCCTCGAAAGAAGAAGCGGAAACGCGTTCGAAAATGTATCGAGATCTCGGTTATCAAACCCTAGGAATTTCCTGTTCAACGGGCGAAGGAATCCCCGAATTGCGGGAATATCTTCGAGGAAAAACGACGTTTCTCGTCGGAAATTCGGGAGTTGGGAAGTCTACTTTAATCAATGTGCTGACCGAAAAGCAGGTTCAAAAGACTTCGGGGATCAGCGTTTCCAAGGATAAAGGAAAGCATACGACTACGAATTCCCTTTTGCTCGTTATGGAGGACGGAACGACTTTGATCGATTCTCCCGGAATCAAGGAGTGGGGGATTCTCCATCTAAAAAAAGAGGAAATCTTGGAGAGTTTTCCCGAGCTCGCGAGTCAAAAAAAGCATTGTGAAGAATCAAATTGTTGTAAATTATCTTCTCATTGTGCGATGTTATCCGCTCTCGACACTGAAATTATAACTTCGGAAAGAAAGAAAAGTCTGGAATCGATGATCGCAAGCCTTGATAATCCACATAGAGTCACACGGAGAGATAGAATTTCAAAATGAAAGTGACGCATTCTTATCTGGAATTTGATTCCATTGAAGACCTGATCGATTTTACGAAAGAATTCGAAACGGGATCGATGATTCGTTTTCTTTCCCCGATCGAAGACAATTCGGGAAACGTTCTCGTAAAGGAAGAAGTGCAGGTAAAAGAGTCCGCGCTCGCCCGGCTGAAGGACATCAAAGGACAATATACTCCTAAATTCGAAGTAAAGTTAAACAAAGAACTCGTAGAACAGATACAGAATATTCTCGCGATCAAGATCGTAAATCAGCTCAAGATTTCGGAAATGAAATTCCTGAAATTCATGTATGAGAATACTACTTATAACTACAAAGGCATCATCCGAAATTCTCTTCTTTCCAAAAAGATCGTTCTTGCTCTTTTAAAAGTATATAATCAAAATATAAACTTCTTTCGATATATCAGCGAGCTGGGGCTTTTGACCCTCGGAATCGTCATGATCCCCGATACGATGAAATTTCGTCTTCTTCGAAGATACGCCTTTACCGCCGGAATTCTGATGGATATTCCGCGGATCAATGCGGACCGATTCACGAAACTTCCCGCAGAAGACAGCGAAAAAGTCCGCGTTGCTCAAAAGTGTTCCGATATATTACAAAAATTGGATCTTGTTGAATTCAGTTACAGCGCGATTTCCAGCCACATGCCGCTCGGAATGATGGATAACCCCGATAGACCGATTTCGATCGATAAGTCGGGTCAAGAGAATCCGGACGAAGCTTTTTTTGACGATATCATTTCGAACGACGGAGAAAGCGATTCGAAAGAAAACGATAAATCCCGAGAAGACGCAATTCCCGAAAAATCCTACGACTTTTTCCAGGCGCTCTTAACAGACGCTCTGAAATTGGCGCGTTACATCGCAAACGTCAGCCACAATGCGGCTGACAAGGATTATGTTATGGAAGAGTTAGTGTATTACATAGCATACAACACTTCCAAAAAATATTTCGACGAACTTCTCGCAAATCCTCTGGTTTCAATTTTTAAAGAATTCGAAGTCAACGTAAAACGAATGAGAAAGATCGCGGAAGTGGAGATGAAATGTATGTATCCTCCGTCCGCCTGGGCGTATCCGAAGCCGAAATCCAGTCAGGTTCTTTGCAAAAATAAGGTTTGGGGTTGCCCGAACATCGTTATGGGTTGGGACATTCACGTAATTACTGCCCAGGAAGCGTTCGGCTGGGTCGGAACAAGTCTTCCGATCGATAATTATCCGAAATGCAAGCTGGAAGAAGAATTGGATTCGATTCACGTCGAACCGGAAAAATCGAAGAAAACCTGAATTATCCTTTGATTTAGGGCATTTTTTCTGGAAATTAGTTTTATCTGTGGTATAACTAAATCTGAATTCTTGCAATTTTTTTCTTGTAAGCCTGTTGTTTAGAATGCAATCTTTTTACAGTTCGGGGGTTAATATGAATCGTTCTCTATGGATTGCGGTGACTTGCGTATTTTTTACGTTATCCATCGCTTGTAGCACTAATAAATCATCCGGTACGGACCAAGTAAAGACCGAGTCTGATACGGCAGCAGCGAGAATCGTATGGGTTCTCGGTGATGTAAAAATTCTTTCCGATGCCGGTGAGAAAAAAGCCGAACTCGGAACCGCGCTTGCTTCCACCGACCGCGTTGTAACCGGATCCAACGGCGGAGCGGAGATCATGGTTGCGGACAGCGGTATTATTAAGATGTCCAAAAATTCCGACATCGAGATTTCCACTCTCATGAATCCTAATGGATCGGACACAAACGTTCAAGTGAACTACGGAAAAATCGTGACCATGGTCAAAAAAGGTCAGAAAAGCACCGAGTTTACCGTTTCTACTCCGACCGCACTTGCAGGTGTTAGAGGAACTTCTTTCTTAACTTCCGTAGAAAGTCCAGAAGGATCCAAAATCAACTGTGCAAAAGAAAATTGCACCGTTCGTTTTGCCGTGATCGAAGGAACAATCGCGGTTTCTAAAAAGGGAGAATCATCCGAAGTCATTCTCAGCAAGAATCGCGAACTTAGAATCGAGAAGAATCAAAAACTTACGGACAAGTTGATTCGTTCTCTTCAAAAAGATTCTTTAACCGAAATGAAGGAGCTGATCGTTCTTCATAAAAACGAAACCTTCGAATACGGAAAACTTGTGGAAGAACTGAAATCTTCCAGCGAAGAACTGAAAATTTTGAGCCAATCCGGTTCCGTCGAAGAGGCGAAAGCCGAACTTCAAAAGCGTGAAGCGAATCGCAACAACGCCGATGAAGTGACAAAGACCGCTAAGGCAGTCAATGAAACCAAATACGTTCAACAAGACGTACAAAAGGAAAAGCTGAAATTAAACCCGAAAGAAACTTTCTAAGTTTCAGCCCACCCTGAACACCGCATAAACCGGGGAAATTTCCCCGGTTTTTTTATTTTTAGCCGGATCATCGAAAATTACGGATGATCGATCCCCCGAAAGTTTTTATAATGGATTTCTCATTCAACTAGGTGGAAAATTATTGACTCCTATGAAATTTATTTTTAACCCAAAACGACTCTTCGTATTCTATATTCTATTCTTATTAATCCTTATAGATTGTTCTTCCGTTCAAAAAATCGAAAATTTCAATTCCGTTTTGCAGGAGCCCGTCTTCAAAGCCCTCAAAGAGGAAGAGGCGATGTTGGGAGGAAGCTCCGATACGGACTATAAGATCCGTAAAACGGGGAACGCCGTTCCTATTTTCGCGTTAGCTCCCATTAACGTCCCTAAAGAGATGGATGCGAAACTCGCTTCGTTTTTGAGCGACGAGGTTCGTTTGATCTGGGCCAAAGTAAAAGGCAAGCAAGCGCGCATAACGGATGCGTCCTGGAAGAATTCTTCCCTGCTTTCTCAAGAACTGAAACGTTTGAACGTCGACGCGGTGATCAAAACCGATATCCGCGAAGTTTCCGGAAAGTGGGCCGTAACTCAAAAAATCACCGACCCGGTTAAGGAAATCGTATACGGAACCGTAGACGCTTCCTTTCAACCTCCTCAGATGCAGGATGATCTTCAGGCCAATCAAGTTTATTATCTGAAACACGGTTCGGGAGTTCTCGCGCTGGATCCGAAGTCTTCTTTGGTCCCGATTTGGGAAAAATCTTTGAGTTCCGGCGAGATCGATTCTATCCTTAAGAAATCGATTCAAGGTTATCTTTCTTTCAGCGCCTCTTCCGCGGATACGGAAGTTACGTTTCAAGGTGAGAAGATCGGAATCGCTTCGTTTCGCAATTATCCTTTACCGGAAGGTTTGCAACAGATTCAAATCACCCGTCCCGGACAAAAGGATATCGTCAAATCTTTGCAGATTCGTTCGGGACAAACCGTTTCCATTTATCAAGAATGGAAAGAAGATAGAACTCTCGGCGGCTTGAGAATTTTGAGTTTTCCGGAAGCGCTTCAAGTCGCGTTAGACGGCTTTCGAACCGGAGAAACTCCGTTTTACAGAAGTAACCTCTCTCCAGGCGCGATGCAGCTAGAACTGGTGCGTGATACCGAAAACGGTCCTCTCGTTTATTACGAAGGACAATTGATCGTCGAAGCGGATAAGATCACCGAAATTGCGTTGCCCTATAAAACGGACAATCTTGTTTCCGAACCCGAATTCTGGAAACTTTCCGGGGAAAAAGGATTTCAGGCATTTTCCGGAAAAGCATTAGATTTTCAGAATGTTTCTTCCTCTTTGCCTCCGGGTTGGTACGGAGTTTTCTCGGCTCCGTTCGTTCCGGAAAATCTCGAACTGGAAGGAATTCTTCCGATCAGTTCCGAATTGGATTCCGGAATTGTTGCGATCTCGTTTCACACTCCGAAAAAGACGATCAGTCTGGAATACGAAAAGGAACGATTGAGCGTTTATTCCTTTCCTTCCACCGGAAATAACGTAGGAACCTATAAATTCAAACAAGAAACGAAAGAAGACGGGCGCCCCTTCCGAATCGTAACGGATACGAAAGAAGGAATCATTCGGTTGTATCTGGGTTATTCCAAAGTTCTGGAAGATAAGTTCGAGCCGAACGGCGGCGTCTGGAGAATTTCCGTTCTCACCCGAGGAGAAAAGTTTTCGAAACGTTCTCCACTTAGAAACCTCAAGATCGAATACAAGGGATACAAATGAAAGGTCTGAATTCCATGAAAAAGAATGTCGTATTAATTTCCATTCTCGTCCTGATCGGCGGACAATTCACCGTCAACTGTTTGAGCAAGGATTTCCGCAAGTCTCAGACGCAGGATTCCATTTTAGAAAAGGATTCCGCGGCCCGCGAAAAACTCAAACGAGTATCAAAGATTTTGAATGAAGGAAATTCCTTTTTTCAAAAAGGAAACTTCGAGCGATCTCTTGAAAAAGCGAACCTCGCCATAAACACGTATCCAACCGCGCCCGGTTATTATCTCGCCGGGATTTCCGAATATAAACTCGGTAAAAATCAGGACGCGCTCGTTTCACTTAAAAAAGGAACCGAGGTCGATCCCGAAAACGAACAGATTCTTCTTACGTTAGGAATCATTTATACTGCGGAAGGAAAGAACGAGGACGCGATCGAAGTCTACGGAAAATTGGAATCCCTTCCCGTTAAAGAGAAATACAATTATTCCTTTAAGAAGGCGGTTCTTTTAAAGAATCAAGGTAAGTTCGAACAATCGTATGCGACTTTGAAAAAGATTCCGGTAAAGGAATTCGCGTTTCCCGCTCAATTAAATATGCAGCTCGGTGATGCGGCGGTTCAGCTTAAAAAATACGAAGAAGCCGAAGTTTATTTCGAAGAAGCAAGAAAGAATGATCCTGAGTTGTTGTCCGCGAAAAAATCCGCTTCTGTGACCCGAGTCGCTTCGGCTTTGGAAAACGGAAATCAAGCGATGAGAAAGAAGAATTATAAGGAAGCCGCTTCTCATTTTCAAAGCGCGGTTCAAAACGATCCGAAAAACCCTGCGCCGTATATCTTTCTTGGAAACGCAAGAATTCTTACCGGCGAATACGAAGCCGCATTGAAGTCTTTCGAAACTTCTCTCGCGCTTAAGCCGGATTATCAGGAAGCGATTTCCGGAATCGCCGCGGTACATTACAAAACCGGTAACTATCGAAAATCCGTTTCCGTTTTGGAAAAGGCGATCTCCGTATTTCCGAACAATGCGGTTTATCAAAATCAGATGGGTTTGAACATGAAGGCTCTCGGCGAACCCGCAAAGGCCCTCGTTTATTTTACAAGAGCCCAGGAACTTGATCCTGCGTTCGCGGAACCGGTGGCAAACTTGGTCTTTCTTTTAATCGCGGAAAATCGTTATAAAGCGGCGAGAAGGGAAGTCGAATCGTTAAAATCCGAAACCGATAAAAAACAAATCCTCGCGTTCATCGACGTTTCCGAACAAATCTATGAAGGGGATCGGCATCTCCGAAAAGGCGATTTCAAAGGAGCAAAATCCTTCTACGAAAAAGCGAAGAAGGCTTCCGCGGAAGAACCTTCCGTTTACAACGCGTTCGGACGATTGTATTTCGTGTCCGGCGAACCGAAGTCTTCGGAGGAGAATTTTAAAAAAGCTCTTTCCATCGATAAACAGAACATTCCCGCTCTTCAAGGATTGATTCGTCTTTATTCTTCCCAAAAGAATCAAACGCTTGCAAATCAATACACGAAAGAACTAGAAAATTTAACCGGTAACGATCCCTCTGCGGCGATCGTTTTAGGAAGAACATACGAGGATAAAAAAGAATACGAAAAGGCCGAAACGGTTTATAAAAATCTTCAGAAAAAATTTCCGACCAACGAAGCGGTCAACTTCCGTCTTGCGATGTTGTATTATAAGATTTCTCTCGAAGAAAACGAAAAGAGCAATCACGACGCGGCCTTGAATTGGATCGGAAAAGCGGAGAAGCTGTCCAAAGATATTCCCGAAATCGCGGAAACAAGAAAGACGATTCAGGAAAACCAAAAATTCGCGATCGTAATTCCGACCATTCAAAAGGCAAACCGGGCCTTCGATTCGCATCAATACGAAAAAGCGATTCCTCTTTATCAGGAAGCGTTCCAAAAAACCGGAAAACTTACTTTGTATATTAAGATTGCTGAATGTTATTTGGCCCTCGGAAACGAAGAAAAAGGGATTTCCATGCTGGAAAATCCGCCTCAGGGAACCCGTAATATTCAGACAAGAGAAGCGATCAATGCGTTCTTGCTCCGAAAAGGGGAGATCGACAAAGCGGAAGAAGGATTTAAGGAGATTCTCTCCAAAAAACCGGATTCCTATTACAGCCATTATCAGATGGGAATCATTCATCTTCAAAGAAAGAAATACGAAGCTTCGATCGATTCGTTTGATCGATCTCTTCTGTTGAACACCGACTTCGTTGCGGCGAGAATCGGAAAGGGAATTTCCACTTATCATTCCGGAAACAAAAAACTCGCTAAGGAAGAATTTGAAACCGCGATGCAGCAGGATTCCGAAAACGAGCTCGCGCCGTACAACATCGGGATCATTTTGTTCAACGATAATCTTTACAACGAGGCGATCACGATCTTCAAAGAGATCATCCAGAAAAATCCGGAATTCTCTGACGCTCATTATCAGATCTCTTATATCTATTACAAACGCGGCGATCTCGAGCAGGCGGAAAAAGAAATCCGTAAAGCTCTCGATCTAGAAAGAAACGAAAGAAATCTTTTTGCTTTGATCCGAATCCTTTCCGAACAAAAAACGAAGATGGCAAATCCTACGTTTAAAAAGGAAGTTCTGGATTTAGGAAGAGAACTCGCGGAAAAATTCCCGGCTTCCCCACACGCCACACAAGCCGAACGATTGGTGATTGCAGACGAAGATACTCCGGTCATTCTTCAATCCTACCAAAGCAGAGGAAAACTGATCGGAGTTCCGTTGTTAATCAACAATTCCGTAATCTTGAATTACGGCACCAGCGTGGAATCTTTGGATAAGGACCGCGGCGTTCGTCACTGGAGAATTCAAACTTCCGTTCCTTATAAATTCCTTCTCGTGGACAAACGTTTGATCGGAATTTCCGAAAAGAAAATCGAAGTAATGGATTTAAAGACCGGAATCATTTTGAGAGACGTGAAGCTACCCGGCGGTGAAGTCAAAAAGGCGAATCTTTCCGGTGAAAACATTTTAGTCGAAGTCGTTTCCGGAAAAACTTCCAAGATTTATAGTTACTCGGATCAACTTGAGTTGAACGGTTCGATCGCTTTCGAAGGAACGTTCTGGTCGGCTATCAAATCAGGAGCATTGTTCTCGGTAACTCAAAAAGACGGAATCCAAGCACAAGTATATGATTCTTCCTTAAAGGACTTGAACGCAAAAAAGATTTCTCAAAAAGGAAGCGGAGAACTCCGTTATCTCGGTTCGTATGAAACGGGACTTTTCTTTCTTTCCGGTAAGAAGATCGTTTCCATTGATAACGACAAGGTTTCTTCGATCGATCTACCGAGCGAAAATGCTTCTCAGTTTGTAGTTCGTTCTCCGTATCTTTGGTTCCATGCGGGCAAGCAGGTCTATCGGATCGAATCCGGTTCGCTCAAAGTGACTTCGTTTACGGTGGAAGCGGCGGACATCGAAGGGATTCTTCCGGGTAAAAAAGACGACGGGATCGTTCTTTTCAAATCGGGCAAAGCGATTCGTTACGGAATCGACGGCAAACCGATTTGGACTTATCCTCTCAAAGACGAGGAAGGTAAGGTTTATTCTTTGGTGTATCGTTAAAACGTTAAGCGAAGAATTTCGATTTTACCGAGCGCCGGATTTTCCTTTGGAAAGTTCGGCGTTTTCTTTTGTAAGCGGGATGCGTTTATCGTTCCGAAGTTTTTACGAACTTACTTTTCCGACCCGCGTCTTACGGTTTGTTGGAAATTATTTTTTGATGAGAATCTGGTCGATGTAATAGATTCTTTTTCCTTCTTCCCGTTTCTTTCTTTCAAAGTGAGAAACCGGAATTTCACTCCGTTCCAATCTTAGTTCCGCCGTTTCCGGGCGGAAAAGGTCCGAGTCGCGGAAAAGCCGGATGGCCTTTCTTGCGTACGGACCGTAGTCGGTGGCAAAGGAAAACTTGCCTCCTTCCGGAAGAAGGATTCGAAGCGATTCCAAGAATTTTGCGTTCATCGTTCTTTTCTTATGATGTCTTCGTTTGGGCCAAGGATCGGGGAAGTTCAGAAGAATTTCGGAAAACGTGTTTTCTTCAAACACGTCTTCCAGAAACCAATTGAAGTTAACGCAGAGAATTTTCACGTTTTCGAGGGAGTGCTTTTCGATTCCGCGTATCGTATGACGGATTCGATCGAATTTCTTCTCCATCAAAACGAAACCGGTGTCCGGTCTTTGACGCGCCAGAGAGATTGCGACTTCTCCCCAACCCGAACCCAGCTCTAAAAAATATGTCTCGAACTCTTTTGAGAATAAATTTTCTTTTTTCAGTTTCCTTACAGGGCTAGCTTGCAAAAAATATTCCGAAGCGAAAGGAATACCGCCTGCGATCGACCAAAGTTTTTGTTCGAGATCTTGGATCATGGTTTATCGTCAGAGAATTTTACACATTTTGTTTGTCTAATATAATACAGTGAAAGTAAAACTATACGGCGTACGGGGTTCACTCCCCACCCCACTGAGCGAATCGGAATACAGGGAAAAAATCCTCAAAATTCTGAAAGCGGCCCATACTGCAATCAAACAGCAAAACGGAAAGTTTTCAGAGGAAGAGTTCCTAAATTCACTCGATCCGTCTTTATCACGCACCGTGGGGGGAAACACCACATGCGTTTATATCCAAGCTCGATCCGGAGATCGTTATATCATCGATTGCGGTTCCGGAATCCGTCAATTGGGTAACGATCTCCTTGCGGAAGGATTGAAGCCCGGAGATAAGATTCATATCCTGATCACTCACACACACTGGGATCACATCCAAGGTTGGATGTTCTTTAAACCCGCATATTTTCCCGGCGTCGACATCCACTTTTATTCTACCATCCCCAATCTTCAGGAACGCTTCGAAAGACAACAGAATGAGGAAAATTTTCCTCTTCCTCTCTCGGGGATGATGTCCAAAAAAACGTTTCATCTTCTCGAAAAGAATCAAAGCGCTCAGATCGGCGCCGTTCGAATCACTCCGTTTCTTTTGAGACATCCGGGGAATTGCACCGGATTTCGATTCGAAGAGGATGGTAAGAGTTTTCTATTCTGCACGGATGTGGAAGTTCAAGAACCTGACTTGGAAGAATTTCAAGATCTCAAAAAGTCCTTCGGCAGGACGGACATGTTAATTATAGACGCTCAATACAGCTCTGAAGAAGCTGAAAAAAAAGTGGGTTGGGGTCATACTTCCGGAAAAGTCGCCGTTCGCTGCGGAGAAATTTTGGAAGTGGAACGCTTGGTGCTTACGCATCATGAACCCGATCACAAAGACGAAGACATTCTTAGAATCTTTCATCAGGAATCGGGCGCTTCCGTTAAGATGCAAGTTTTGTTGGGACGAGAAAACGATTCGTTTTCTCTCTAAAGACTTTCCGGTTTTTTTAGATCGTTTCGTATTTAAGAATTCTTCTAAAGAGAATTAGACTGTGTTATTCGGCACTTTCGTAAAAATTTTCTTTTCTTTCATTTTATTTGAGTTATGCTGGATCGGCTATGCACACAGAGATGGGACAACAAAAAAAGAATGCGAGCGATGCGTTGGATGATAAACGTTTTTATAAACGTTTTCGGAAGAACAACCTAGTGAAGATGGTTCTTGGTAAGAATGAGATATTGGGAAATCTCGAAGACATAAGTATGATTGGAGCTTCGATCAGTTCTAGGGAAGAAATTCTTCTCGGTGAACGCATTAGATTTATGTCTCCAATACTTTCCGTAGAAATCGAAGCGGATATTATCCGAAGGGATTTGATTCAAGAGAAGTATAAATACGGACTCGTATTTCACGATCTTTCGGATGCTGCCATCGTTGAAATTTTAAACAAGATCGCTTGTACGGATTAAACGGGTTTATTACGATTTCTTTATCTATTTTTTCCGAAGAATCGAAACGATTTTAGAAATATTTTATATACTACCCTTAACTTAGGTATGTACAAGCCGACACTAGTAGTAGAATGAGAATCGGCGGAGAACATAGAATGCAGCTCGGAATTCCCCGAGATGAATCTTTGCATTATATCGGTCACGGACAACTCGAAAGTTCTCCCGCGTCCACTTCCGTTCTTCACGTAATCTCGCACGAACTCGGTCACGTAGCCGAATTTCGCTCCGAAGCGATGAGAGACCGGGCTGAAATTCGTTCGTTGGATATGAAGATCCATTACGAATTTCGAAACGGAAAACTCGTCGCGGTTTCCGGTGAAACTCAGGCGGTCACCGCAAAGAAGTCCGAAGAAACTCCCCGGAAAAACGAAATCTCCCCACCTCAGGAAGAATCACCGGAGGAAAAGGACGCCGTTCAGAAAGAAGAAAAAGCCGACGCTTCCAAGACTCGTTTGGAAGATAAGGAAAAACAGATTCTTTCCGAAATCCGCAGAATCGAATCCGAACTCAAGACGTTTGAAACGGAGAATCAAGGCGCCGAACAAGAAAAAGACTTCGATTCCACCCGTAAAACGGAACTAGAAGAAAGAAAAAGAAAACTCGAAATGGCGCTCAATCAGGAAAAATTGAAGTCGATTTTAGAGGATACGATGGAGACGTTCCAGGAGTTGGTGGATAAACAAACTCAAATGAGTTTACGAATTTTGAATGCGAATTCTTCCGATAAACTCGGAAACCTTTTCGACGCGAAGGCCTGATTTTATTTAAGAGATTTCCTCGATCCGTTCCGTATAACTTTCCGACGTAGTTCCGACCGCACTAATCAAAGAATCCACGATTTTTCTCAGTTCGAGCAAACCCTTTCCGGACTTATTCGATACAAGAACCGTTTCGAGCATCGGATATAATTCGTGAATATTCTTCATTTTCTTTCTTAGTTTGGAAAGATCGCTTTGATTGAGTTTATCGATCTTCGTTCTTACTAAAACGGGTTTGATGTTCCGTTCAAAACAAGTTCCGATTAATTCCAGCTCCTCTTCGGGAAGTTCTCTTTGCGAATCACAAACCAAGAACAAACATTTTAGATCTTTTGCGAGATTCAGATAATCCATCAAAAGATCCATCATCGCTTCGTGATCTTTGTGGGAGTTTGCGGAATAACCGAACCCGGGTAAGTCGACAAGATAAACGGAATGATTTACGAAAAAGAAATTCAGTAATTTTGTTTTACCGGGAGTGGAAGAAACTTTTGCGAGGGATTTTCTTTCAAGAATCGCGTTGAGCAAAGAAGATTTGCCCGCGTTGGAACGGCCTGCGAACGCGATTTGCGGAACCCCTTTGGCGGGAATCTTGTTCGCTTCTCCGTAAGACGCGCTGAATTCTACGTCTTTGAAGAATGGTTCGTCCTTTTTTTGAGGATCCTCACTCATCATCCGGGCTCCAGAAGGTCAGGTAAAATCTCAACTTCTCTGTCTGCTACGATATCGCTTATCCTAGTATCCCAAAGACTCAGACAGATCACATCAACTTTCCCTTCCCCGTAAAGAATGGGTAGCATTTTTCTAACCGGAACGGGAATCTCTTTCTGTCTAAAAATTTCTGAAATTTCTATACTCATCCCGTTTTTGCGAATTTTGGCCCCGGGAGGGCATAAATCGGGAATCAATCCGGGAGGAATCTTTTTCTGATTTCCGTTCCATCGGAGAATCATCTCTTTCGGCTCGAATCGGAATTCCTTTAACGCTAACGAATTTTTAGGAATGATATACAAATCGGAGGAAGTAGATTTCCAAAACCACGCTTCCTTATTTTCGATTCCGAAAGAATTCTCCCGTTGAAGACAATGAGTAAGATCCTCGAAAAAATTTCGAGTGATCGGATGTAGATCCAACGAACGCAGATAACGGTCGATGAAAAATTTTCTTTCTCTTTGTGAAAGATCGTTTAAAACCCAGATATCGATTTTCAAAAAAGAAGGAATCTTTTGCGGACTTGTTTCGGCTTCTTTCGGAAAAAGTTTCGCCGCAGGTTTTTCCATCCGATGAAAGTTCTTATAAATCCGATCCGGATCGGCTCCTTCGCTTAACAATAACGGAACGATATCGTTCCGAATTCTGTTTCTAAGATATTCGTTGCTTTGATTGGATTCGTCCTCGAACACGGGCCAAAATTCCGTTCGTAACACGGTTTTGATTTCTTCTTTCGTAAACGCGAATAGAGGTCTGAATCGATTCTTCTCGTACCAACCCAAGGTGCGCAAGGAACTCCAACCGCCTCCGCGGATCAGATTCAACAGAATCGTTTCCAAATAGTCGTTCGAATGGTGGCCGGTAACGATATAACCTTCGTAACGATCCGAAATTCGTTTCAGATCCTTATAACGAAAAGCCCTTCCGGTTTCTTCGAGCGTCTTTCCTAACTTACGCGATAAGAGAGGAACGTTTTTTTTTTTAAAGATTCTCGGAAACGGAAAAGTGGTTTCCGCATATTCAAGAATTCGTTTTTCCTGTTCCAGATTGAAACGGATCGAATGATCCAAATGATAGATGCAAGGTGCGGGAATTTTTTTTTCGACCCAAAGCCAAAAGTAAAAATGAAGTAAAAGGGAAGAATCCTTTCCGCCGGAATACGAAAGAATTGCGGGGCGGGACAGAATCATTTCTTGAAAGGGAAGAATTCTTTCCCATACGGTTTCAAAAATTTTTCGAGTGGATTCGGAGATCTTATCTCTCATGGCAATTCGCAAATGCAGGTTTAACGGATCCTCCGGATTGCTGCAAGAGTAATATCGTCCATCTGTTCTTGGTTTCCCGTAAATTTACGGATCTCGGAAACGATTCCATCCAACATCGCCTGCAAAGGTTCGGTTTGAAAACGGAGAATGGAATTCTTAAATCGTTCCGCTTCGAACTGGATTCCGTCCCGATCGGAAGCTTCTAAAACTCCGTCCGTACACATGATTAAAAGATCGCCCGGCTGCATTCTAAATTGGTTTAGATTTTCGAATTTGGAAACGTCCGGATCGATTCCCAATATGATACCGCCCGTCGCAATCTCTTCGATTTTTTTGGAGGCCGCGCGATAGAGATATAGATTTCCTTGCCCGGCGCCGCTGAACGCAAAGTCGTTTCGGTTCATTTCCCATTTGATGACGGTCATCGACATGAATCGGGGGGAAGGGGAATCGTTGTAATTCTGAAAGATATAAGTGTTTACCGTATTGACGATATCCCAAGGACTTACTTTTTTTCGAACGAGAGAATGGATTATGGTTCTTACGGTTGCCATGACGATTCCCGCAGGAACTCCCTTGCCGCTTACGTCGCCGATACAGATCACCGTTTCTGTGTTAAACGGGTCGGTTATAAAATCGTAGTAATCCCCTCCGACTCCTCTGGCGGTTACCATCGTTCCCGCGAATTCGTATCCGGGATGTTCGGGCATTTTGCGGGGAAGAAGCGATCTCTGGAGTTCCTTCGCGATTTCGATTTCCTTATCAAGTCTTTCCTTTTGCGCCCTTTGATCGAAGAGGTGATAGTTTTGGATCGAGATTCCCGCTTGAATCGAAAACGCATTCAAAACTTCTAATTCTTCAGCGTTGAATTGAAGTCCTTTTCTTTTTCCGAGAATGACTACGATGTCCGATTTGTCCGTATGAACCACGGGAAGAATTGCGAGATTCAATCCCCACATTCCGAATTTTTCGAGTTCGGGAAAGTCGGAGGATAGGGCGAGTTTGGATTCGGTAAGTTCGAAAACCTCTTTGAGAAAGAATTCGTATCGATCCATAGGAAGGGACATTTCTCCGGGAATCGGTTCCAATTCTTTTCTTGTGATTCTTTTTTTGAGCGCTTCAGCCGATTCTTTTTCTTCAGAAGTCGTTTGGATACGGACCTTAAACGTGGATTGTCTTGCTAAATCGACATCCATTCTAATTTCAGGACTCGTAATATTCCCCGTAAGAAAATGACCGAACAAAGTATGATTGTCTTTGTTCCATTCGAAGAGAGAATAAAGATCGTTTTCCGAAAACTCGGTCAAAGACAAAAGGATGACGCGAAAAATTTCCACCTTGTATTTGAATCCTAAAGAGGAGAGTCGCAGCGCCGCGGAATGGAGCGATCGAAAATTGCGGGATTGAGTTTGCGAGACCTCGAATAAGATTCGGTTCTTTAAAGTGACGGCGAACTGAGCCGCGATCAATTCCAGAAAATACCGGTCATTCTCCGCTTTCTCGGGATCGTCCGTTTTATAATCGACGGAGATGATTCCTAAAACTTCTCCGTTGAGATGGATCGGAATCGCAAGAGAAGCGACAGTTCGGTTCAGCCGCGCGTATTGTTTGAAGTGTTTGTGTTTTTGATCGGCGAACCGGTAATAAATCGATCTGCAGTTTTCGATACATTCGGTCAAAGCTCCGTTGTCTTCTCCCTTTTTGATTTCGAAATGAAGAGCGACTTTGGAGAGGGAAGTTTTCTGATTCTTGACCGACATCACGGTCATACGATCCAGCTTCGGTTCGTAAATCATCACGCTCACGCCCGGAATTCCGAGTTTGTAAAAGGCGAGAGAAGTAAAACTTTCCAACAGGTGATTTAGATTCGGACTCGTATTGAAAAGAGAAAGAAATTCGAGCAAAACCTCGTTGCTGAATCTCGTATCCGTTGGGGGTTGCAGTCTTGGATTCTTCCTTTTTTCTAAAATCCATTCTCGGCCGCAGGATCTGCAAAAAAAACGACCCCCATGAAACATTCCGTCCGGAGTTTTAAATTCTGAGCAGAATGCACAGGTCATACGCGTAAAATTATAAAGAATATGGTTTGTACTGATACAAAATTATTTAGGATTTTCTTTAAAATTCACTTCTTTCCATACAGAAAGGCCAAATTCAGCAAGGGACGGAATCTTATGAAATCAAATCCGTCATAGGTACGGATTTGATAGGTATAAATGATTATCAGCACTTCTTAAAAAAACGTTCCAAAAATAAGCGAAAAATAAAAATTAGATTGACCCCAAAAGTATCAAATCGCAAAAATTTTAAGCATGTCAGGATATGTGAAGCCAAGTCCATTAAGATCTATACAAGAAGTTGCAACCGCTATGAATTCAACGTTAGATCCGGATAAACTTCTGGATTTGATTCTAGAGCGTTGTATTCAGATTTGCGAAGTTGGTTCGGGCTCTCTGATGCTGATCAACGAGAAAGAAAATGTTTTGGATATCGTTACCTTCCGGGGAATGAATCCATCGATCCGTACGAAAGTAAAACTCAAGGTTGGGGAAGGAATTACCGGAATCGTGGCCGCTTCCGGAGAAGGGATGATCGTCAGTGACGTAACTGCGAACCCGCATTATATTTCCATTAAGGACGATATCATGTCCGAACTCGCGGTTCCGATGATTGTGGAAGACGTCGTGATCGGGGTGATCTCCTTGGATTCGAGCCGGAAAGGCGCCTTCAACGATGAACACTTGGAAATCATTTCAACGCTTGCCAATCAGGCCGCGCAGATTTTCAAGAACCTACAGATTTTCAGACAACTTGAACAGAAGAATAAAATTCAACAGGTGTTGATCGATATTTCCAGAACCGTGACTTCCACTTTGGTTCTTCAGGAAATTTTCGAAGACATTATGGATCGACTTGAAAAATCCCTGAACTTGGAAAGGGGAAGTATCGTTCTTTTCGAACCCGAAAAGGCGATTTTAAAACTGGAAGCCGCTTCCGGTTTGACCGCCGAAGAAATGGAGAAGGGCGTTTATCTTCCCGGAGAAGGAATCACCGGCAAGGTTTTTGAAACGGGCGAACCGATCATCGTGGAATCGATCGCGAACGACGAAAACTTTTTGAACCGCGTCGGAAACGCCGCGCACTTTAAGAACAATCCGGAGAACGTTAGCTTTCTCGCGGCGCCGATCAAATCGGATACGGACGTTCTGGGGGTCGTAAGCGTTTACTTCGTTCATAAGAAATACATAGATTTAAAAACTTATTTAGACTTTTTACAAGTAGTCGCTTCGGTGATCTATCAGGCGATCCGGATTCAAAAGCTGATCGACGAAGAAAAGAGGGAAATCTCGAGAGAAAACGTTCTTCTCAAACGCGAATTGAAGAATAAATACAAGTTCGGTTCGTTGATCGGTAAATCCAAACCGATGGAAAAACTTTTCGAGATGATTCATCTGGTTTCCGATTCCCGTGCTTCTGTTTTAATCACGGGAGAATCCGGTACCGGTAAGGAGATGATCGCGTCCGCGATTCATTACAATTCTTCCCGCGCCGATAAGCCGTTTATCAAGATCAACTGCGCTGCGATTCCGGAGAACTTACTGGAAAGCGAACTTTTCGGTCACAAGAAAGGTTCCTTTACCGGAGCCGTTGCCGACAAAAAAGGAAAGTTCGAGATGGCCGATACGGGAACGATCTTTCTGGACGAGATCGGTGAGATGGATCTGAATCTTCAGTCCAAGCTTTTGCGGGTTCTTCAGGAAAAGGAAATCGAAGCGGTGGGTTCCGTTAAACCGAAGAAGATCGACGTAAGAATTATCGCCGCTACGAATGCGAATTTGGAAGAGTTGATCACCGAGAAAAAATTCAGACCGGATCTTTTTTACAGACTCAATGTAGTCAATATGGTGACTCCGCCTCTTCGTGAAAGGGCCGATGATATTCCTCTTTTGATCAATCACTTCATCGCGAAATATGCGGAAGAGAACGGTAAAAAGATCACCGGAATCACGAGAGAAGCGCATAAACTTTTGATGAACTACAGTTGGCCGGGTAACGTTCGGGAACTGGAAAACGTGATCGAACGTGCGGTGGTTCTTTCTCAATTGGAGATGCTCGACATTCAGGACTTTTCCGAAATCAATGGACGACTTCTTTACGGTGACGAGGAATTCGATCCTGAATCGGGCGATTCCGAAACGTCGGTCGAAATCGCGAACTCACGATTCTCTTCTTCGCATTTGGACGCTTTGGACGGAAGAGCGATCGAAGTCGTGGTTGGGGAAGTGGAAGCACGTTTGATCAAATACGCGATGAAGAAGTTCAAATATACGAAAACCAGAGTGGCAAAGTTTTTGGGAATCAACCGAAATACTTTGGATAAGAAGATCAAGGATCTGAAGATCGATTATTGAACCTTCGTTAAAAACCGTCGAGTTCCGACAAGAAGACAAGATTCTGGGCGACTTCCGGGGATTTTCTGTTATAGGAAAATTTGTTCGAATATTTCCCACGAAGCCCGCCACCACCACCCAATTCGGGTGGGGGCCGCCTTTGTTTTACGGAAGATTTGTCGGAGCTTTGATAGGTTTATGTCGCTCTGCTCTACCTTTCTTCTACGACAAAAAATAAGTATGAAATTCTTCAAAAACGTCTAAGAATAGTATTTCGGTCCATGGAATGCAGCTCGAACCAGATCGAATTTTCGACATTCTTCCTTTCCATTTTTTGATCGATCGAAGATCGTTTTCAAAATACTTTTTTCTAAAAAATATAAACCCGATTAGGTGAACTAGATGATCGAAACTGCGGATAAAAAACAAACTCTCAATACTCACAACTTTTACAAATATCTTCCTGCGCTGTCTTCCTTTCAGGAAATCATAGAACCTTCGAATTATTTCACCGTTCCCGACGATTGGAATCTTGTGATCACCGATGTCGTGAATTCCACCGATGCGATCCGCAACGGAAACTACAAGGACGTAAACATTGCGGGCGGCGTTACGGCAATGGCGGTTTCGAATCTGATGGGGGATATGGATTATCCGTTTTTATTCGGAGGGGACGGAATGACTCTTCTTCTTCCGGATAGCGTTCTTCCGGGGGTAAAAGATATTCTTTTTTCGATCCGTGAGTTGGTTAAAAACAATTTCGGATTAAAACTCAGAGCCGGAATCGTAAACGTAGGCGAGTTAAAAAGAAACGGAAAAGAATTAAAACTTTGTAAACTAAAGATCTCCGATTTTTACAATCAGGCGATCTTGACCGGAAACGCATTGGAAGCCGCCGAACGTTTCGTAAAGAACGACGATTCCACGAATCCTTATATCATTCCTCTCGGTCATAAAACGAAAATCAAACCGGACTTTACGGGTTTCACATGCCGTTGGCAGGATATTCCTAGCCACAGAGGGGAAACGGTTTCCTTCATCATTAAAACGAATTCACCCACGGTTGCGGGCGATCAGGAATTGTTGAAAATCATATTAGATAAAATAAATGTTCTTTTGGGGAACGACTCGGAGATTCATCCTTTAAAGGAAGAGGACATCAAGGTGGACTTTTCCGGAAAGTATTTTGATAAGGAAGCGACGGTTCACGCCGGAAACCGGAAAGGCTTTTTCCATTTCTTAAGAATGCTGAAGATTAAGATCGAAGGATTTGCGGTGAACCTCGCTATCAACACGCAATGGAAGTTCGGTCCGAAAGTCAACGGAATGGAACTAAGAGAATTAAGAAAATCGCAAGTGATTGCGTCCGATTTCCGCAAATACGACGGAACCTTGAAGATGGTGGTCGCATGCGATTCGAATTCCAGAGAATTATTTTTGAAATTTTTGGAAGATCTGCATCGGGAAGGAAAACTATTCTACGGGTTTCACGTTTCGGATCGTGCATTGATGACCTGCGCTTTACACGAAGGATCGGTTCGAGAAGTGCATTTCGTAGATTCGGCGGACGGAGGTTACGCTCTTGCCGCCGTTCAACTCAAAGAGCAGATCAAAAATTCAAGAAGCTGATCCGAGTTTGATCGTCCAGTTATCGTCGAAGAGTTTGTAATTGCAGGTCAGCTCTTCTCCTTTGAGAATCAATCGAGTCGCGCTGTCCTGTCCCATCGGGTTCGTTTCATCGCCCGTAAAATCCTCTTTCGTATTCGGATCGTCGCTGTGGTTCATAAACTTCGAATTATCGGAACAATAATACCAATTGCCGTTCGTTTGATACGAATACGTGCGGAACATTTCTTGAACGGAAGGAGGAAGAGAATTCAGCTCTTGATCGGTTAGAACCCAGACCGTCTTCGGATGATATTTCCAAATCAATTCTCCTTTTTGAATATCACGTCCGGCAAAGAGACCGAAGCCTCCGATCGGAGAATTGTCGATGTATGTGGGAACTAAGAGCATTGGAAAGAATGTAAATTAGCCGGGAAAAAAATTGCAAGTAAGAAACGAAATTCCTTAGAGAACCATCGCTTGTTGTTCCGGCTCGGGAACGGAAAATCTTTCCAGCTTACCGTTGCGCATTTGAAAGACTTGATCCGCTTCTCGAATCGTGGAAAGTCTGTGCGTAACGGAAATCACGGTTCTTCCCTCGCGCAACAGCGAAAGAGTTTTCATGATTCTCGCTTCGGTGACCGGATCCAAGGAGGAAGTAGCTTCATCCAAAAGAAGAATCTGCGGATTTCTAAGGAACGCCCTTGCGATCGCGATTCTTTGTCTTTCTCCGCCGGAAAGCTTGGTGCCGCGATCACCCGCGTTCGTTTCGTAACCCATCGGCAGGGAAAGAATCATCTCATGGATCTCCGCCCGTTTGGCGGCTTCGATCACTTCTTCCAATGTCGCGCTCGGTTTACCGATACGGATGTTCTCGAAGATGGTCGTATTAAAAAGAAACGTTTCTTGGAACACGACTCCCACAAGCGATCGAACCGAACTTCTGGACAAAGAATTCAAATCCGTTCCGTCGAACAAAATTCTTCCTTCATTCGGCTGGACCATTCCCAAAAGAAGTTTGATGAACGTGCTCTTTCCCACGCCGGAACCGCCCACGATTGCGGTATAACTTCCCTTCGGAATCGTAAGAGAAATATCGCTTAAATTCTTAGAGCGTCCTTTGTAACGGAAATGAACATTCTCGAAATGGATCGCTTCCTTCAATTCGGGAATCGAAGATTCTTCCGGGTCGGATTCGAATACGGGAGCGCGCAGCAATTCTAAGATTCGTTTTGCCGAACCGCTCGCGTGGTTCAACGCGGGAAGATATTGCGAAAGATACAATAAAGAATAACTCAAATTCAGGAAAGGCGGTAAAAACGCAGCCAAGGTCCCGATGCTAAGCGCATTATGATATGCGAATGTTGTTCCCACGAGCAACAGAATTCCCTGTAGCAAAAGAATTCCCGAACCGGCGGATCGTTCCAAATACGAATTCGTCAAACCGAGTCGCAAAGAAACTTGAAATAACTTCTCGCAGTTGTTCTTAAACCGAGTGAAGAAATAATCCCCGAGGTCGTATGCGCGGATCAGGTTTTGCGCGGAGATGGATTCTTCCACCAAACTGAGTACTTGCGCTTCTTCTAATTTTCTAGTGTAGCTGATCTCGGTCGATTTTCTGGATAAGAATCCGGGACCTAAAAAGCTGATCGGCCAAATCAACAACGCAATGAGCGCCAACTTCCAATCCAAAAGAAAAAGAAGAATGGTTCCGAAGATCGCTTCCAGCAAAGGCCCGAGTCCCCAAGGTATAAACGCAAGAAGCGCGTGTTCCAAAGAGGCAAGGTCGTTGAAAAATCGGGAAAGAATATCTCCCAGTTTATTATTCGAGAAAAAATCCAAACTCAACCGATCCAAATGTTCGTACATCTGTAAACGAAGGTCTTGGATGATTCTCGCGGAAGCCCAGTTATAAAGATAATCGCGTACGGTTCCGAGAATAGCGAAGGTGATCGTTCCGATCGCGAGATATGCGCCGATCCAATAGAGTGCGCTTTGATTTCGATTGATCAGAGCTTCGTCGATCAGATATTTAAAACTGAAAGGGATACTCGCATAAAATCCGATTTCGAAACAAAGAAGTCCGATGATAACGAAAATTCTTCCCTTGTACTTCTTAACAAAACGGAATAGACCGAATATGAGAAGGCCCGGAGCGCCTTCCGTTTCCGAACTAGGTTTTTCCTTTTTCGGATTCGGAGCCTTCCATTTTTTAGCCGAGCCCTTCTCCTTTTCCAGGGGCAAAGGATCGGACTTTTGGATCAGTTCCGGGTTGTACTCGAGGGGTCTTTTCATACCGTTCGGGAAAATTATTGTCCTTTTATTTTCGGCAAATATCTTTCATTTCCACTCTACTTTGACTGTTTTTCCCGGAAATTCCGAGGCAAGAATTTTTCGTAAGTAAGGAGACAGAATGTCCCCGGAAAAGAGTCGTTTTTTTTGAAACAGGCAATTATCTTTGTAACTAGGTCGAAAGAATGGTTCATTTTCACTATAAAGAGAACGACGGGCTTTACACGGTTACTTTGAAAACGTCCGAAACGGCTCCCGGTACTCTTCACAAAATGGTGAAAACGATGTTCTTCATGGGATGGGAAATCGTTTCGGGGGATATCGAGACGATCGAAGAAAACGGTCAACTTTTCAGTTACGACGTTTTTACGTTAAAGTCGGACGAAACCGATTCTAAAATTAAGGCTTCCAAACTGGGGATTTTGATGTCCTCGGTTTTTACGGAAGATTCCGCTTTGGAAGAAATCATTCATCATTCGAGCGAGATCGATCTTAGAAATACGTATCATCTCAGCGCGGATTCTAAACTGGAATTTGAAGATATCGAATCCGGAACGAAAACGAAATTCACGCTCGAAGCTCCGGACCGGAAAGGCCTTCTCTATTTTGTGACCGGAGTTCTCAAAGAAAACGGAATTAACATTCATTCCGCAACAATTCGGACGGATCGTACCGGAAATCGTGCGTTGGACACGTTTATACTAACGGATGCAAAAGGAGCCGGCTTTGCCGGTTCTTCTTTGGAAGATCGCATAAGCAGAAATATACTCGAAATCAGTTTGAATTCTTCCTGGAAATAAACTTAGGAAAATAATTTTTTCGTCTCAACTATAAAATATTCGGTGCAAACTGTCCATTCTCGCCTTTTAATGGATTAAGAATGGAATTCTTGAGCGGGTATTTCACTCTACGTTAGTTAACATTCAAAACTTACAAACCAAATTCCCTAATATACGACTATTCTCATGGATGCTCAAAAAGACTTACAGAAATTCGACTTCACGGAAGAAATCATTCAGCACTTTAAAATCAACAGCGTCATCCCGGTTGATTTTTACAATAAGAACGGCCAGATCCTAATTCATAAAAAAGAAAGCGCCAACGGCGAAGACATTACGAAATTATTAAAGTTCGAAAGCCAGGGGATTTACTTCCTCAAATCGGAATTCGAAAAAATTTCGGGCGGGAAACAAAACGCGGGTCCGAATTCGGTCAACGGGCGCGAGGTTAGTTTTGCGAAACTCGTAAACTCGGAATTGACCGTTGATCTTGCAAAGAACGCTTCGACCTTCCTATCCGAATTGAAGAAGTTTCCTTTAAACGGAAGTCAAGTCCGCCATCTCAACAAATCCATCGACGGTATATTAGAGGATTTTAAATCGACTCCCGATATGGAAAACGGACTGGTCAACATCATCGAAGTCATGAGCAGCGCTGGCGTTCCTATGGATTCCGAGATGCTCACCAAACGTACGGTGATTTCCATGGCGATGAAAGTACGAGCGGGAAAGGCTTTTACCAAAGTCGATATGGAACAGAAAAAGATGGATCAGATGAATCTGATGATGTCGTCCTATCTTGCCGATATCGGTTATACGCAGATGAAGATCCCGGTTCAGAAGGATCTTAAAACGGAAGAATTCGAATACATCAAAAACCATCCGATCATCAGCTATTTAATGGTCGCGAATCTTCCGGATTTGGACGACAACATCAAGACTCTCGTTCTAAACCACCATCGACCGCATAAAGGCGAGGGAATGAACAATAACTATCCTCAGCCGAAGACTCTCGTTCAAAAACTCAACGTTTATAAGGACAAATACAAGGACGATCCGAAGAGAACCGTTTTAGTAAGCGATATTCAAAAACAAATTCGGAATATTCTCACCAACAACCTGCCGATGGAGGACATAGGAGTGATTTCCATCGCGGGAGAATTCGCGTCCCTCACGACGAGACAGGAATGGAGAGAGCCGTTCGATCCGTTGGTTGCGATGAAGTTGATCTTGAATAACAGTTTTTTTGCATATAATGAAAAGACTCTGCGCGATTTTTACGATCATATCGGCCTTTCGCTCTGCAACAATCAGCCCTTCATCCGTGAAGGTGATTTCGTAATCGTGGTTACTCAGGATTCCAACCAAAAGGTCTTTTTCGAAGTTTGTATTATTCGTGAAATGTATCGGACGCAGATTCGTCCTATGCTGGAACGAGTCGGGACGATCCGGCCTAATTTCAGCAATATGGGTAAATTGAGAATTTCCGGTTTCGATCTGAGCTCGTTAAAGTTGGACCGCAGGAAAGCGATCTTCAATTTGGAGAAGAATCAAGATCCGAGAAGAATCGTCTATATCCTCGATCCGAATATGGACGCGCGTCTTTACGAAGAGTTATCCAAGCAAACCGGCGAAATTCCGAAAGAAACCGCATAAGGTGCGCCCCTTCTCGAACGATGCGTCGTAATCCACCGAAGACGAAGTAGGTTCCTTTTACTTTTAGTTTGCTCGCGGGAAGCGCATAGGGTGGAATACCCTATGCGAAGCTTTGACCAAAGGCTCCGTTATATCCAACCATTTAACTAAAGAATGATCTATTCCTTAAGCGCGAAGAGCGTGGACGAGAATTTTTGCTAACATCCACTTCGGTTATCTTAATGAAATAATTTATTGATTACTTTTTCTTGAATCGTCCCGAAATTGAGTTAAGATGTACGTTTCGTAAATAATTTTTTTCCAGTCTTATCCGTACAATTACGGAGAAAGGATTGCTAAAAGATTCTATGGTACGTGATTCTTTTCCGAAACGCAAATAACGGTATTTATCCAATGAATTCTAATATGAGTAATAGCTCACATACTGTAAATCGGGACCTTCTGGAAAAATTCGAATTCAACTCGGACGTGATTAAAAGTTTCATCAGTCAAAGCGAGATCCCCGTGGACTTTTACAACAAGAACGGTCAGATCTTGATCCATAAAAAATCGGACGCATCCGAAGAGGATGTAACGAGACTTCAGAAATTCGAAAGCCAAGGGATCTATTTTTTGATTTCGGAAAAGGATAAGTTTGCAAAACCGAAAAATCCCGACTCCGTTCACGGCCGCGAAGTTTCGTTTACGAAACTCGTAAACTCCGATCTTACGGTGGCTCTCGCTCGAGAAGCTTCCGATCTTTTGGAAGAACTCAAACATTATCCATTAACAAACCATAATATTCGTTTGGTTCAAAAGGGTATCGACGATATTCTCGTGGACTTTAAGGCGAGTTCGGATATGGAACTCGGTCTTGTGAACGTTATCGAAGTGATGCGGCAAGCGGGTATTAAAGCGGATTCCGAAATGATGACCAAACGAACCGTGATTTCGATGGCTATGAAACTCAGAGGGATGAAGGCGCTCAGCAAAACCGATAACGATATCCAAAAAACGAAACAGTTAAACGTTATGCTCGCTTCCTTTATGGTGGATATCGGAAAATCCAGAATGAAACTTCCGAATCATCCCGATCTTCGTCCCGAAGAATTCGATTATATCAAAAATCATCCGATTATCAGCTATTTGATGATCGGAAATCTCAACGGAATCGATTCGGACGTCAAGGCCGCCGTTCTCAACAGCCACAGAACGTTCCGGGGAGAAGGTCTAAACAACAATTATCCTTCTTCCAACGTGATTCTCCGGAGGCTGACCGAATACCTCCAGAAATACAAAGACGATAAGTCGAAACAGATTCTTATCGAAGACATTCAAAAACAGATTCACCATATTCTCAGCAACTCGTATACGGACGAGGATCCAGGAATCATTTCCATTTCCGGAGAATTCGCTTCGCTCAGTTCGGATCAGGATTGGCGTCCGGCGTACGACGCTCTTACTTCCATGAAGTTGATTTTGAACAACAGCTTTTTCTCATATAACGAAAAGATCGTACGGGACTTTTTCGATTTGATGGCGCTGAGCCTTTGTGAAAACCGAAGCGTTCTCAACCCGGGCGATTATATCATCGTCGTTTCGATGGATTCTCAAAAAAAGGTTCACTTTGAAACGTGCGTGATTAAGGAAATTTTCAGACATCAGACGAGACCGCTTCTCGAAAGAATCGGAACGATTCGCCCGATCATCACGAATAAAGGTAAAATCAAAATCGAAGGTTACGATCCGCAATCCTTCCGCCAAGACAAACGAAAAGCGGTGTTCGATTTGAACAACAGCATGGACCCGAGAAGAGTGATCTATATCATCGATCCGGAATTGGAACCGAACCTCTATGAAAAAGTGGATCAGAGTTTCCGGGGAACGGCGCCGCGTTCTGTCGCTTAAGTCCGCATAAGAAAACCAAAGGATTCTTTTAGAAACGCGCTTTATCCCTGGGCTTTACCTTGTTTTCTTGGTATTATGCCTTCCAGTTGGGGAAAAGTTTTTAAAGTCAGCACGTTTGGAGAATCCCACGGTGAATCCGTCGGGGTCGTCGTTGAAGGAGTTCCTGCGGGAATTCCCATTCGCTTAGAAGAAATTCAAAAAGATCTAAACCGAAGAAGACCGGGCCAAAGCGATCTTACAACTCCTCGAGACGAAACCGATACGGTTCGAGTCGTATCGGGGGTTTTTGAAGGAAAAACGATCGGTTCTCCGATCGCCTTGATCGTGGACAACAAAAACACGATCTCCAAAGATTACGAAAATTTACGAACTACATTCCGACCTTCTCATGCGGATTACACCTATCAGGTGAAATACGGTTTTCGCGCTCACGTGGGCGGCGGTCGTTCTTCCGTCCGCGAAACGATCGGTCGTGTCGCAGCAGCCGCGATCGCAAGAATGATACTCAAAGACGATTTAGGAATCGAAACGGTAGCCTGGGTGGATTCCATCGGCACGGTTCAATCCAAGATAGGAGAAAAATATCCCAAGTCCAGGGAAGAAGTCGATCAAAACGAAGTACGTTGTCCGGACGCGGCCAGCGCCGACGAAATGCGTTCTTTAATTCTCAAGATGAAAGAAGCCGGGGACAGCGTCGGAGGAACGATCAAGTGCGTGTCTTACAACCTTCCTCCCGGTCTGGGCGATCCCGTTTATGACAAATTAGACGGAGATCTCGCAAAGGCGATTCTTTCCATTCCTGCTTGCAAAGGTTTTGAAGTCGGTTCCGGATTTTCGGGAACCCTTTTGACCGGAAGCTCGCATAACGATGAATTCTACGTGGAGGAAAAAACCGGAAGAGTGAGAACCAAGACGAACAACTCCGGCGGTCTTCAGGGCGGAATTTCAAACGGAGAAGAACTCGTTATCCGAGCGGCGTTCAAACCTACTTCTACGATTTTTAAAAAACAGAATACGGTAACTCTGAAAGGAGAGGAAACCACTCTGGAAGCAAAGGGCCGTCACGATCCTTGCGTTCTTCCGAGAGCGGTTCCAATCATCGAGGCTGTGGTCAACTTGGTTTTGGTCGATGCGTATCTCTATCAAAGAGCGATCAACCCTTTGTGGTTTCAGAAGTGGGCGCAAGTTCCCGATTATTACAAGGACTTAGAGCTTTAAGAATCAGTCTCAAAATCGGCGTTCGTGGAAGTTTTTAGAAACGGGTTGCCAGAATGAGAATGGTACGTTTCTATAGAATTGTTTCCCAGTACCGGGTTTAATCAAAAGGATGATTCCATGGTAAAAATCAAGATCGACGGAATCGAGTATGAGGTGGATGAAAAAAAGAACCTCATATCAGCGGCTAAAGATGTCGGAATCGATATTCCTTTCTTCTGTTATCACCCAAAACTTTCCATCGTAGGAATGTGCAGAATGTGCCTCATCGAAATCGAAGGGGTTCCTCGACTTCAGGCCGCCTGCAATACCAAGGTTACGGAAGGCCTCTCCATTTTCACGAAAAACGATCGAATCAAAGAGGCGCGCGAAGGAACGATGGAATTCCTTTTGGCAAATCACCCTCTGGATTGCCCCGTCTGCGATAAAGCCGGAGAATGCCAACTCCAAGACAACGCCTTCCAGGAAGGGAAAGGAAATTCCCGATTTACATTAGAAAAACGGAATGTTCCTCAGGAAGAAATCGGCACGAACTTAATCATCAATCATAATCGTTGTATCGTTTGTTACCGCTGCGTCCGTTTCGAAGAGGAGATCGTGGGAGAATCCAATCTCGGTCTTTTCGAAAGAGGCTATCATTCCATCATCGGACTTGCAAAGAACGAACCGATCCAACACAACTTTCAAGGAGCGCTTGCGGATCTTTGTCCGACCGGCGCGCTTCTCAATAACAAGACCTTATTCAAATCGAGAGTTTGGTGGTATAAAAACGCGGAATCGATCTGTCACGGATGCAGCACCGGTTGCAACGTCACCACGAACGTGCGAGACAATAAAATGTATCGTTATATGCCCCGCATCGACGAGGAGAAAGATATGTATTTCCTCTGCGACAAAGGACGTTTCGACATCGATTGGCTGAACGAAAACCGTCTATTCGCTTATTATCAAAACGGGAAGGCTTCCGAAAGTACGGTCGTATTGCCTGCGATCGCGGATAAAATCAGACAATCGAACAAAATTGCGGTTCTCGGCGGTGCCAAAGAATCCAACGAAAATCTGAAAGCGATCCTGCAAAGCGTGGAATCTTTCGGAAAATCGGTTATCGTAGAAGCGAGGGTCGATGCGGTTCAATACAAGGCGCCCGAACAAAAAGACTTTTTAATGACCACGGATTTACGGCAAAACACGAAAGGCGCGGTGGACGCGGGGTTCGTTTCTTCTCAAGGAATCGAATCGATCCGTAAATCGATCGAATCGGGAGAAATCGATTTGGTTTTCGTCATTCAGGAAAATCGGAAAGAATTCTTACCAACCGTTTCTTCCAACACGACGCTTGTGGTTTTGGAAACGAATGGAACGCAGGACGTAGCGGACGCTTCGTATGGAGTTCCGATTCAAACGTTTGCGGAGCAAGCCGGTTCGTTTACGAACAAGAACGGATTGAATCAACGTTTTCAAAAAGCGATGGAACCGCCGAAAGGTTTATTGAGTTCCGGCGCCGTTTTTCAAAGACTCGCGGAGTTGGTAAAAGAATCCGCGGATTCTCGCAAGGAGGTCGGCGTTGGGAACCGTTAACGTAGTACGCGTCGCGAGCCGTCATAAACTTTCCTGGTATGAAAAGTTTTATTTTTATTCGATCGGAAAGGGTCTTTGGATCACACTCAAACACTTTATCAAAGCCGCGATTTTAAGAAGAGCAGTGACGATCGAATTTCCGGAAAAGAAAAGAAAGTATTCCACGCGCTTTCGCGGAATGCACACGATGAAGCGCGACGAACAAGGCCGCGAAAGATGCACGAGCTGTTTTTGTTGTATGTGGATTTGTCCCGCGGATGCGATTTATATCGAAGCGGGAGAAGTTACTCCCGAGATTCAACATCTTCATCCGGAAGATAAATACGCGAAGAAGTTCGAGATCGATTTGTTGCGTTGTATTTTTTGCGGAATGTGCGAGGAAGCTTGTCCGAAGGGCGCGATCTACTTGGATGGCCCCGGTGAGATGGCGACCGATAACAGAGAGGACTTGATTCTTACCAAAGAAAGAATGATGCAGCTCGTAGGCGGGCCGATCATCGGCGAAAGAAAATAAAAAATCTCAGATGCAAAGGCAGACGATCTCTTTGTAAGAACGTCTGCCTATAAAATTCTTCAGCTAACTTTTTGATTCAGATATTGATTCTGCCTCGCGATTTCCAATTTAGATTCCAAAAATGAAACCGCCGAATCGATATCGTCGTTGGAAATTCCCGGATATTCCCGTAAAATTCCCTTTCTCGACATTCCCGCTAAAAGCAGATCTAATATTTCTAAAACGCGAACCCCAGTTCCCTTAATGAAAGGTTTTCCTCCCAGATAACCTGGGATTGTTTCTATCGAAGTAAATATTTCGTTACTCATATATTCCTATAACAATAGGACCCTGTAAAAATTGTAACGGAAAATTTTTTTTGCAGGAACGAACGTATCTTTTCCAAGAACAAGTAAGAGCGAGTATACTGCTTCTTTTTTAAATTTTAGAATTTTTCCGTTGCAAATCTTTGGAAAAGACGTCGCGCCTTATAGCGTAAATTCCAATTCATAAATTGCAATCAATTCGAAGAGCTTCCAGAGGATTGGGATGAAGAAGAGGAGGAAGGGCATCCCGGATAAACTATCATACAGGAAAATAAAAGCAGCACGGGCTGACTCGTGCAAATCGTGTTTAAAGGTTTATCCGTACTCGCTTGGCTGAATGAACAGTAGGTGATAATTTTTTCGATACACTCGCTTTGTCGTTTTGAATCATAGGAGCAGCTTCTGTCATTGGCCTTAAAATCTTCTTGAGAGCACTGGAGCGCCGCTAACAAGAATGGGAGAAGGGTCCAAATAATAAAATCTGCCTTTACCAATCGTAAAAACCGCTGAATGGGAGGAATCGGAGGAAAATCTGACATAGTTTTCAAGCAAAGAAGCAATGAATGACCGGGTTTTTAATTTCTTTTTGTGCTTTTAGAATCAGAATTTACCTGAAAAACTGCAAAAAGCTCCGGTTCACCGGCATTTTTCTCCATGGTTCAATCAGATTCTACAGATTTTTCAAGTTTATACGAGGAAAACCACCGAACCGTATATCACTTTCTTTTAAAGATTTCAAGCGATCCCGAAGTTGCGGAAGACCTGACGCAGGAAGCCTTCTTAAAAGCGTTTACATTTTTCGATAAATTCGATTCTAAGATCGCTTCGTTCAGTACCTGGACATGCTCGATTGCAAAAAACTTGTATTTCAAGCATTATAATAAGCAGAAAAAAGAATTCGGGAACCTAAGCCTTGGTGATCTGGTCACCGATATAGAAGTGAATCCGGAAATTCCGGAAAATTTAGAGAAAGCTTTTTTAGAAAAAGCGATAAAAGATTCAATTCAGAGTCTTCCTGAGCCGGAAAAAAGTATAATATTATATAAAGAACTCGAGCGGAAAACTTTGAAAGAAACCGCTCAAGCTCTTGGAATTTCCGAAAGAACCGTAAGCAGAAGGCTCATTTCGGCCGTCTCTTTACTTAGAGAAAAAATGGAAAAACAGGGACTGCAATTCTAAGACTCTATCATGAATATAGAAGCAGATAACATAGAACGTTTTGAAGACCTACTGGGGCAATACCTATACGGCGAGCTGAACGCCGAGGGAAAGCGCGAACTACTTCAATATATTCTCAAAAATGAGAAAGCCCGTTCTTTGTACGAATCTACTACGAGAGTAAGTTCCGTTGTTTCGTATGCGCTTCATCCGAACGAATCCGTTTCTTCAAAGTCCGCTCCCGCTTCTTTAGGGAAGATATTAGAATTTCCAAATGTCCTTTTTAAGTCCCGTCCTCTAACTTCCGGTCTTGCGGCCGCCGCCGTTCTTTTAATCGCGGGTGTTGTGGTTTGGCTGAGTTACGGATCTTTTTCGGATTCGAAGCTGGAACAGGCTTTTATCAATTCATACGGCGATTGTAAGATTGACGGAGAAGCTTCTCAACCGGGAGCGAATCTGCTCAATCGTAAGCTCGTATCCGGTAATTTTTCGATCTGCGAATTTCAAGTGGAAGGAAATAAAAGTGTCGCGGTTCGAGTGCTTCCCGATACGGAAGTTTCCCTAAACGGAAATAGAAAGTATTCCTCTTTGAACGTGGCAAGAGGCTCCGTACTTGTGGATTCGATTCAAAACGAATCCGACGGTTTACTTGAAATCCTTTCGCCGGACGTGCGTGCGCTTCTGGTCGGTACGAAGGTCGTGTATTCCCGAGAAGTGAGCGAATCCCATTCAAAACTCGGATTAGACGTGTTAGACGGTAAAGTCGAAATCGAAACCGGTCCTTTGATCGCTTTTGAAAAGACCGCAAACACTCTGACAGGCGAGGAAAAAGAATTTTTAAAGATGAATTTTCCGATTCTTTTTCAGAGTAAGAAGGTTCAGATCAATCGCGGACAATCCTTGTCTTGGAAAGGAATTCCCGAATCGAGCTTAATGAAGATCCGTTCACTTGAAAAAAGTATCGAAGAGGCCAAAGCGAAAGGCGTCAAACTCGAAGAAAATTTCGTTTTCGCATTAAATTCGGACGTTCGTAAACTCGGGGACGAAAGCGTAACCGCGATGTTTGCGATGGACGACGATCTTAGCAAGAAGATCAAAAACATTCTTCCGAGTCAGGAAAAAGACTTGGAAGAGAAATTCAAATCGATGGTTCGTTTTGCACCGACCGATCTAAAAAAGGTCGAAAAATTGAAGTCGTTGGTCGCAAAACTCGACAATACCGCCTTAATTCAAATTCTCAAAGATAAAAACCAACCCGACATTGAGAGGGTTATTCATTTCAAAGACGGGTCGCAGGTAAAAGGTTTTGTCTATCAGCACGAAAGTTTTTACATTCTTTTGAAGAATGACGGAAACCTTTTATTTCCGATCGACGCGGTCGATTCCATCGATTTCGAATAACTTGAATTCCTATTTTTGAAACCGGATAAGAAAGCCTTTGACTTCTTCGGCGGTTTCTGAATTGATTAAAATCGTTTAAACTTCTCCAAAAGCTGAAAGTCCCTTGCAAACGATCCGTCGCCGATTCATTCAATTTCCCTTAACTTATCTTTTTATAATTCTCTTGGTTTATTCGAACTCCGAAAGCGTTTTTGCGGATATCGTCGTTTTACGAAACGGAATCGAGTATAAAAACGTCAAAACCGTTTTGGGAAAATCGACAGTAAAGATCGAAACGGAAATCGGCACCATTTTGAACGTTCCGATTTCTTCCGTTAAATCGATTAAATCCGTTCCGGTTCAATGGCAAAATAGATCGAAGGAAACCGCAGTGGACGAGGTCGGAACCGAAGAATCATCAACGGACAAGCCGCAAACCGAACTCTCAATGAAAAGCAGATCGGCGATTGCAAAGCGGGCGATCTTAGAATCGCTACCGAGTTTGATTCCGGGCTGGTCCAATTTATTCGTGTTAGGTTATCCGGCCGTAGGGGCTTTGTTTTCCGTAACGGAATTATATCTCGTCCAATTGATATCCGTCTATTCGAAACATTCTCCCGGTTATTATCAGGACCCGGTAAATCTTTTGATCGCTTATAACAATTTAAGTCCGAGCGTTTCTTCTTCCAATCCGCAATTTGCGAGTTTGGTTTTCGCTTATGAAAATCTTCCTCTCGTCAAAGATCCGATTAGCGGCGGTTATACGACCCGCGATAAAATTTTGGAAGGAAGGGAACGATCGATTTCGGGTTTGATTACGGTTCTGTTGCTGGATTTTTCGATTTCCCAGCTCGTTTCCATGACTTCAAAGTTGAAGGCGCAAAGTCAAAGCAAGGTTGAAAAAGGTTCTTTTGATATTCGATTGGGAAGTAAATTTCGTCCCGAAGTCGGCGGAGAACTGGAATCCAGACTTTCGTTCGTGTATCATTTTTAAAAGGACGCAAGAGCTGCCGATCGATTCGGCAGCTCGATGAGAATCAAGCGGCTACGGAGTCTCTTCCGATTTTTCCTACGAAGTAGAGAATGACGCCTACGACTATCAATCCGGCTCTGATTGCCCAACCGGTTGCAGTTCCCCAATTGTCGATCCACATTAGGATTTTTAAGTTGTAATTGAAAAAGCTCAATGCCGAAGAAGCAACGCCTGCAAAGGAAAGGAACGCTCCGAACGAAGAAATTTTCTCTTTAATTTGATCCATGAGTAATGCACCTCTTTGTTATCGTATTAGTTAAAAAATTAACAAACGACTTCGGGTTTTTTCCCGGAATTTAAACTAGAATCTTTGTTTTCGGGAAAATTCTCTCTTTGATAAAAAACTTGCGATAGAAGCTTTGTTTTTTAGTTTTGACAGTCTAACTAAAGAACAGCAGGGGACGAAATTGGTTTCGACTGTTGTTGCCAGGGATTATGTGGCGTGTAGAGGTTGTAGGCTCCTCTCAAAACCTTCAAACAATAACCGCTAATAACGAATTAGCTTTAGCAGCTTAATCTCTGCTACGGAACCTTAGTTTTTTCTCCTGAATTCTAAACGTTCTGACACTTATCGGGAGGCGGCTCTTTTGGCTTTCGGTTCCTAAAAGAGACTGTATTCGGACCGGATAGGAAAGAGAATCCTGTCTGTGGGTTAAACTCTTTCCAAAATTTTATACATAGACTACACACGTAGAGGCTAATTTGGGGCGCAATAGGACGCGGGTTCGAACCCCGCCGTCTCCATAGTTCTTTCCTTCTTCTTTTTCCCGTTTTTCTTTTTTTAGGAGAATCCTTCCTTTTCGATACTTTATGTTTGAACCAAGCGGGCTTTCTCCAAGTCTGAGTGATTAGAAAGATTTCATTGCAATCATTTCGAAGATTCATTCCTTTTGGTTGCGTTTCATTCTTTTTCTGGAGTAGGTTAGGTGGAAACTAAGATCGCGGTTTATTCGGACATGGTTTGTCCGTGGTGTTATATCGGAAAAAAAAGATTAGAGGACGCCGTCGAACTTCGAAAAAAGTCCCATCCTGATGATACGATTGAAATCGAATGGAGAGCGTTTCAGCTCAATCCGGATCTTTCTCCGGAAGGCGAGGACCGCGTTCTTCACATGACCCGCAAGTTCGGTTCGATGGATCGGATTAAGATGATGGTTCAACGAGTCGCCGATATCGCGACTGCGGACGGGCTTCCTTTTTCCGTCGAACAAGCCGGTCATCAACCCAATACGTTCTTATTACATGCGCTTGTTCGCAAGGCGAAAGAATTCGGAAAGGATTCCGTTCTTTCGGAACTCTTTTTTAAGAAGTTTTTTGCGGACGGTAAGAATCTTTCGGATCCGAACATCATTTCCGAAACTTTAAAAGAAGCCGGGTTGGACGAGAACCTCCTGGAAGCCGTAAAAAACGACGACGCGCTTTTACAAGAAATTCAAGAAGTCGAAATGAGAGGCCGTCAACTCGGAGTTTCAGGTGTTCCGTTTTTCGTGTTCAACGAAAAATACGCGGTTTCCGGAGCGCAGGAAACGAATCTCTTTTTACAGGTTTTCGACCAACTGGAAAAAGAGAATTCGTAATCTGGAATATTCTACTTTTCTAATTTTTAGAATTTTCTTGAACGAGTTTGTAAGCCGGATCTTCCTCTTGGGACCACGGGAGTTTGAAGGGAACTTTTTTCACTTTCATTCCCGAGGTTTTCAAGTAGTTTCGGATTTCTCCGTCGCGAAAGATCGCTTCGGAAAACGCGATTTCCCCTGCGTCGGTGATTCCCTGTAATTTCGACGCGTAGTTCACCGTATTTCCGAAGTAGTCGATATTGCTGTTTAAATTCACGGCAAGACATTGACCAGAGTGGATGCTGATGCGGATCTGAATCCGATTTTCCGGCGTTACTTGAAATACTTTTTGCAATTCGATCGAGGCCAATAAAGAATCCAACGGGCTGGAAAAAGACGCCATCACCGCGTCCCCGATCGTTTTTACCACGGCGCCTCTGTGTTCTTTGATGATTCGGAACGCTTGTACGAAATGTTCCCGTACTTCTTTAAACGCACCGTTGTCCCCTTCGGTCAGGTAGAATCGGGTCGAGCCCACGATGTCCGTAAAAAGAATCGTCTGAACCCCGATGTCCAGCTGCAGATCCGATGCGATCGCCTGTTCCGAAAATAAATCCCTAAAATCCTGAAAGTTGAACAGCTCGACCGGTCTGAGTCCGATCGCATCCTCTTTTCTTTCTTCGATGATAAAAGTTCGAGGCGAATTTTCCGCGTTGAAGATTTGAACCGTAGGCATCGGTTTTGCGGTGAGTTCTTCCGCCGATTGATCCACGGTCCATCGGATCGATTCAGCCGAAGAGGGTTGCAGTTCCAAAAGATTGTATTTTTTTTCTCCCGCGATCCGCAGACGATATACGCCGTCGTTCAACAATAAATTCGTAATATACTCGCTTCCGGGTTGAATCGTTCTTTGAAATCGGATATGCGTTTTTGTCGACGGTTCCGCCGCGCAGAAAAATCGCTTCTGCACTTCCCGAATCGAAGGATGAACGTGGAACGTAACTTCGATCGAGTTGAGTTTCGTGGATTCGAAATCGATTCCGCAAACTTCGCAGGAATCCTGCGTGGGAACGTCGCCTAGATTGAACAGCTCGGATCGAACTCCTCTGCAATGCGGACAGATTACGTCCCAGGAAAGCGTGAACAAACCTTGTCTGCAACCGTGTAAGAATAAAAGGAGAAGACTTTCGACCGGAATCTTCCATTCCATCGCCAACTTTTTAATCCGAATTCGATAGAGTTCGTTTTCGTCTTCGGAGAGAATATAATGAATCACTCGATCAAGCAAGGCTTCGTCGATTCCCTCGCGCAAAAGATTGGTTTTGATCTGCTTTAACTTCAGGCTTTCGGCGATCGGAGAGGATTGTTTCGAATTTTTATTCAGAAGGAGCGCGGCTTCGTTTTTCTGTCTCGTTTCAATGTCTTGTAAAAGTCCCGCGAGACCTTTTTGATATTCCTGATACATCTGTTTCATTCCGTACGGAAGAATCAGCTTTCCGACGATTCCTCTCGGAACCCATCCGAAGTAAACGATGAGTTTCGTCTTTTCTTCGGAAAGTTTTTCGAGAACGTATCGGGTGCGGACGTAACGCGCCAAACCCTTGCTGTAGATTCTGGCGTTGTTGATTCCTTTGCAGTATTCCCATTCCCAAGGGACTTCTTCCCACTCCATTAGAATTCCTGCATTTTTGGAACGGCCGAAAAGTTTTCCCTCCTTTTCGACGAATTTCATTTCGGGAATTCCGATCCTTTTGTTAAACGAAGAGGTATCGATCAGCCATGGCCAAAGCGTTTCGACGTTCACGTCGAGTTCGAATTCCCACAAAGTGTCTATCGTCTTTCCGAATCGTTTCCATTCTTCCGGCCAAGGATATCGGTTTAAAAAATCGGTAAGGTCCGATATTTCCGACGCTTTGATTTTACTCTGATTGATTTCCATATAAATTCTATGCTTCCCGATTTTTGTGTGTTTATGTTTTGGAATTCTTCGAAAAAGAATCCACAAAATTTATTCTTCCGTTTAGATTCTAGTTCCTGGTTTAGAGTTCGAAAGAATTTTGGTACGATATGCGATATTCTCTTTTTGGAAACAAATTTTCGAGACAAACGGGAATCGGGCAGCTCATGGACGATCTCGGAAATCCGCCTCCGGGCTCTTGTCTTCTGGGGGGAGGGAACCCTGCCTTGATTCCGGAAGTGAACGAGGTCTGGAGGGAAATCGTTTCCAAACTACTCGAATCGGGGAGCATGGGAAGAATTCTCGGAAGTTACGAATCTCCTTCGGGCGTTCTCGAATTGAGAGAAACGATCGCATCGATTTTATCGGAGGAATCCGGAACCGTTATCGACAAGGATCAAATCGCGATTACGAACGGAAGCCAGAACGCTTTCTACTTTTTATTGAACTTTTTTTCGGGAAATTTCGGCAACGGAAACCGGAAGAAAATTCTCTTTCCGATTCTACCGGAATACATCGGTTATACGGATCAAACTTTGGAGGAAGATTCGTTTTTGTCCTTTTCTCCCGTGATTCGGGAAATCGGAGATCGGTATTATAAATATTTTATCGACGCGGAAAAGTTCGACTCCGTTTCGAAATGGGCCGAACAAGCGGGTTGCATCTGCGTGTCACGCCCCACGAATCCAACGGGCAACGTAATCACGGATCAGGAATTGGAATTTTTGATCACAAAGGCGAATAACGCAGGAATTCCTTTGCTCGTCGACAACGCGTACGGGTTTCCGTTTCCAAACGTCGTCTTTGGGAAGAATTCTTTCGTGCATAAACCCGGAATGATTCAAGGATTCAGTCTTTCCAAGCTGGGCCTTCCCGGAGTCCGCACCGGTTTCGTTTTAGGAGATCCCGAGACGATCTCGATGTTGCAGAGGGCCAATTCGGTTATCAATTTAACGAGCGCGAGTCCCGGACAATTTATCGCATTGGATCTTTTTCGAAGCGGTAAATGGAAAGACCTATGTGAAAAAGTGATCCTTCCTTTTTATCAAAAGAAATCGCTTTTCGCGCAGGAAACGATTCTAAACCGCTGGAGTTCCAAGATCGATTACCGAATTCATCAAAGCGAAGGCGCTTTCTTTCTTTGGATCTGGGTTAAGAATTTATCTTTGCCCTTTAACGATCTTTATCCGATTCTTAAAGAGGCGGGAGTGATCATCGTTCCCGGAAAAACCTTCTTCCCCGGAGCCGATCCGAGTTGGAAACACAGTGAAGAATGTTTTCGATTGAGCTTTGTTCGAGACGACAAAGAGATTGAAGAGGGTATCATAAGAATCGGACGGGTATTGGAAAAATTCTCCAAATAAAGGTTTCGTCCAGCCCTTGAAAGTGGAACACTGGATACTGAGAACGGTTCAACCGAAAAGAACCGCTTTGTTGATTGAATAGGAAGCATGGAAGACACGGAACAGGACATAAGCTTTGAGGAACTGGCGGCGAGTAAGCCGGTTGAAATCCAGTCCCTCACTCCGGATTACATTTTTTTAAACGAAGGCGCCGTAGGATTATCCGCGACCGCCCGTTGTATTCTGGACGAACTTAGGGACTGGCATAAAAAAACGGAAAAGCACGGTTCCAAAAGCATTCACCCTTCTTACCTTCTCACGTTAGACAAGCTTGCCGAACTCTTAAATAAATATAGAAACCTAAGCGAACAGGCCAAATCCCCTCCGAGCGTAGACATGGCGTTGCGTCAATTGGTCGACTACGAGAAAAAAGGGAAAAACAAATCCGCGTATATCTATCCGTTTTTGGTTCGAAACGGTGCGAAGGTTCTTGCGCGCATCGCGATCGCAAGTCCGCAAAAGGAAGCGAAGACGGACGTAACTCCGTATCGAGTCGCGTGTTTTGAATTCTCCGAAGAGATGATCGATCTCATTCTTCAGAACCGCGCTAAAAGACCGAAACTTCCCGATGAAGATAATCCGGGCGCGTTTCTGCTTCATAAAAATAAAGCGGGCAAGAATTGGCTTTTTCCGAAGCTGGCTTCGCTCGAAGCGGAATTCTCGACTTTGTTAAAACGCGGTTTTCAACCTTACAGTTATATTCCGATGATGGATTTTTTACGGGACTTTCTCACGTATGCGAATAAGAAGAATTACGTGATGAAGATTCTTCCCGACTACCATCTTATTTTGGACGATCTTCAGTTGAATCCGGACGGTTCTTACGTGAATCAACCCGAAGTCATCGCGCATTATCGTTGTCAGGCGGACGCTCTTGAAAAATTCGCGATTCCGTATTTGAAGGAACTCAGTGCGAGAGCGGGTTATAGTTTATTCGGAACTCGAATCGCAGAATTCGAACAGACTCATATTCAAATGGTCGAACCCGGAAGAAAACAAAACAGCGAAAAAGTCAAAGCGCTGATTTCGTTGATCAACGATTATCCGTTCGATCGCGAAACGGACGAGTTGGGCAAGAAGGTCTCGGAAACTTGCAGACTCTCGATCCAAATTCTTTCCAAGTTGATGGAAGAAAAAGACAGACTTGTCGAACGAAAAGAGGAAAACGTTTTTAAATCTTTGAAGTCGAGACTCCTGAATAAGATCGCGGAAAACACTCTCGAACAGCAAACCTTATACCGTTTTTCTCCCGAGCAAAAATTGAAATCGTCCGGGCTACTCGACGAGTCGCGTTATCCGTCTTTGATCGAAGAACTGAAACGCGATATTACCGCTCAATACGCGATGAAGGAAGTTCAAAAACCGGATCAAACCGTGGAAATCTACGCGGTCGATCCGGGTTATATGGCCGCTGTTCTTCATAAACTCAGCGGTATGGCCACGAGCAATCCGGCGTATCAAAAGGATCTCGAGATCGCGCGGGAAATCAACGCAAGCCTGAGCAATCCGAAACATCCCGGATTAAACGCAAAACTCAAAGCGGAGAACATCGTAAAACTGCAGCAAGGCATTCAAGCGATGGAACAATTGGAAGCGGAAAAACAACGCTCCCAAGAGTTTGCGAAGAAGTTCAATCTTCCGATGGGAATGCTCGGTTTTGTCGCGAGCATGATCTTATTCTTGATCGCTTCCGTACATTTTAAAACGACCGGAATCTTATTCGTGGGAATTCCAGTAAGTTTGTTTCTCGGTTTGATGATCGCGTTTTATTTTAGAGACAAGGAAAAATCGGACATTCTCACCAACGGAAGTTCTTCGGCGTCGCTCGGTTCCGGCTTTAAGGGAGAATACGGTTCGATGACTTCCTCTTCTTCGGACGGCTATTATTCCGGAGACGATTCCGAGGACGAACACTTTCAATCCAAAGGCGAAACTCCGAAAGAAAAGAAAGTGAGTTTGATCGCAAAAGGCGCAGAACGTTTCGTATTTCCGAGCAGATTTACGAAGATCACCGATAAGATTCATGATTCTCGCTCGCTGCGTAAAAAGATTTTCGAAAACCTCGATAACATTCGAAACAGTGTGGCTCATCTCAAAACGGAGAAGGACGACGACAAAGTGGCTTCCACGATCGAATACGCTTTGTTGCAAAACTCCGCTACGATCCTCATTCCGGACGATATCGTGCCGCAAGGAATGCCCGGTTCCATCATTCTCAGCCACAACGACTTAAAAGCTCCTTTGATCCGCGATCAGATTTCCGAGTTTTTGCGCAACGAGGCTCAGAAGAAAAAATACGATAAGAAGCTCGTAAAATATTATACTTTTCTAATTAACACGATCGAAGTCGAATATTACAAATATCTGCCGAGCCGGAAGAAAAAATAATACGACAACATCGTCCGAGTCGTTCGATTTTCGCTCTTTAGAGGCTCTAATTTTGGAATAAACGATCCGTTGCGGATTGTTCCGTTTTGTCTTTGTCGCACTTGTGCCATGAATATTTATTGACTAAAGGCCGCAACGATTTTCAGATTTAATCGTGCAGTTTCTATCCGTTCGTTTTAAGCTGAAAAATATTATAATGAATTCCCTTTTGGCAATTTTTCGACAAACGTCTGTTAGACAATTTCAGACGCATCTTCGGTTCTTCGAGGCGAATTCTTCGCTTTTCGCCAAACAATTCAACATCCTTCTTTTTTGCTCGATTCTTTTTTTGTTCGGATGCGATCGCATAAAAAGTTTTAATCCGGGAGATATGAGTTCTTCTCCCTATTATGAAAACGTAATTCTTCAATGTATGATGGGACAAACTCCGGGATGTGCCGCGCCTACGATTCGGAACGTTCAAAATATGGGAACGCTGCATTCGGGGTTTCTGACGGGAAATACGGCTCCATTCGCATCAACGGCGGAAGTTTCCGTGGACGGAGGGCCTTTTTTACCGGCGACCGTTTCCGGAACGACATGGACGTTTGCGCTTCCTACCGGTTCCGCGATTTGGAAACAAAATACGAAACATTGGATCGCGGTTCGATCCTCGCTATTCGCTTCTATCAACGGGATCACGGTCCGAAAAGGAAACAATCAGGACGTAAACGGCGACGGCTTTCCCGATTTGATCGTAGGAGCCAATCAATACAGCGGAGGCAATGGGAAGGTTTATATCTTTCACGGCTCCGAACAGGGAATTCTTTCACAGGCGGCGACGGCAGCTAACACGAGTTTATCGTCCGTCGTGGTGGGAGGGCAATACGGCTGGTCCGTAACTCTGGGGGATGTCAACGGAGACGGTTATGGGGATGCGATCGTGAGCGCTCCGAGTGCGGGAGCCGATGCGGTTTACATTTATCATTCGGGTGGAAGCTCGGGAATCGCAACCGGAGCTTCTCCTACTTCCACCTTGACCGCCGGATCCGCCGTTTTTTTCGGCGGTTCCATCGTGACGGGAGACGTCAACGGGGACGGGTTTGAAGACGTCATCGTCGGTTCGTACGGTTACAGTACTTCGCAGGGAAGAGTCGATGTCTTTCATTCTTCCGGAAGCGCCGGAGTTCCGACCGCGGCGGTCGCATCCGCACAGACAACCTTGATCGGAGCGGCCATCAACAATCGATTCGGAATAGCGGTTTCTTCGGGAGATATAAACGGGGACGGTTATTCCGATGTCTTAGTCGGAGCCGATGGAATTTCCAGATCGTATATTTTTCATTCGAACGGCGCCTCGGGAATCGCGAGTCAGAACTTAGGTTCATCAGGAATTTCTAATACTCTTTTGATCGGAGAAAGCGCGACGCAGTTCGGAATTTCCGTTGCAGTCGGAGACGTCAACGGGGACGGTCCCGAAGACGTGTTGATCGGCGCGAGATCGTATTCCGCAAATCAGGGCAGGGCTTACGTGTTTCATTCGAACGGTCCTTCCGGAATTGCAAGCCAAGACCTTTCGGCAACAGGAACCGCGAATACAGTTTTTACGGGGCAAGCCGGTGCGGGTTTTTTTGGAATCGCCGTTGCCTTAGGCGATGCAAACGGCGACGGATATCAAGACGCGCTGGTAGGCGCATACGGATTGTTGCAAGGGAACGGATTCGTATTTCATTCTTCAGGAGCTTCGGGAATATCGACTCAAAATCTTTCCGCAGGTGGAACGCCAAACACGATCTTTAACGGTGAAAACGCCGGCGATCAATTCGGGATTTTCGTTTCGTTTGCCGATCCGAACGGAGACGGATATTCCGACGCATGTATAGGAGCCTACGGTTATTCCACAAACCAAGGTAGGGCGTATTTGTTTTCAGGAACTTCGGCAGGCATTCCGAATACCGCGGCCGTTTTTGCCTCCACCATTCTCAACGGAGAACCTCTCAGCCAATTCGGCTATTCAATCGCTTCGAACATAGAATCAAATTTTCTCCGATGGAGGATAGAATGGATCGAATTCATAGAGCCGTTTTTATTTTGGCGAAAAGAATTCTTTGAACTTTTTTCTTAAAATTAGGTTGACGGCAGATATCGGTACGCGAACCTGACCTCAAGATTCCCGGTGACTATAGAGAGAGGGCCACACCCGTTCCCATCCCGAACACGGAAGTTAAGCCTCTCATCGCTGATGGTACTGTGTGGTTCGCTGCATGGGAGAGTAGGACGTTGCCGGGTTTTCTTGTTCTTGGACAGAGGATTGATTCTGACAATTCTCCTCCGGTCGTTCGGGCCTTCCCTCAGGGCGGTTTCCTTTCCCTGAATTTCAAAGAATAGAAATCCCGATTCGGACAAACTCACACCGATCGTGTGAAATAGGTTGACTTGGACCTTTTTCAGAAAGCTTCTGTATGGAAAGAGCATTGGATTTTTCCCGAAAGAAGAAAAACGCAATCATTAATGCCAATCAGGGATAATTATGAAAAGAAATTACCAGCCCAGCCGAGTTAAAAGAGCGAGAACCCACGGATTTCGCGCGAGAATGGCGACTGCAGGTGGAAGAAAAGTTCTTTCACGCAGAAGAAAGAAGGGCAGATACAAACTGACTGTATCCGACGAAAAACTCGGTAAAAAATACTAAGAATTAAGTCATCGAAGAGACGTTAAAATCCAGGAAGGAGATCCAATCTCTTTTTAAGGCTGGAAAAAGAGTCTCCCGCTTCCCGATCGTTCTAGTATATCTTCCCAATTCCTTATCCAAGAATCGTTTTCTTTATTGTCCCGAGCGTACGGTAAAGACTGCGGTTCAAAGAAATCGGATCAAAAGGAAACTCAGATCGGTCATATACGAGGAAGAGAAGAACTTTCTTAAAGGCTTTGATATCGCGATACTAGCCAAAAAAGAAATTTTGGATCTCAACCACGGGGAGCTGGTTAAGATTCTGGTCTCTCTAATCAACCGAATCTGATGAACCGACTTGCAATCAAACTGATTCAGCTGTACAAAAAGCTGATCTCTCCTTTACTCCCGCCCGCCTGTCGTTTTACACCCTCTTGTTCCGAATATGCAGCGCAAGCATTTCAAGAATACGGATTTTTCCGCGCATTGCAGTTGAGTATTTGGAGAATTTTGAGATGTAACCCTCTCTCCAGAGGGTTTGAAGATCCCTTACCACCTAACACTAAAAGGACGAACCTGACTCATGGAAGATAGACAAAGTAGATTGTTTTTAGCTTTGATTCTCAGTATGGGAATCTGGATGGGAGTGAATTATTTTTTCTTCCCTTCCAATCCTCCGAAAAAGACTCCGGAAACAAAGGAAGCGAATTCCGATAAACCTTCCGAAACGAAAAAGACGGATCCTGCTCCGAACGAACCGAAAAAAGAATCCCAAATAACCGCTCCCGTTAAGGAGACGAAGGTAGTTCCTTCCGACGCTAAAAAGACGTTAGTCGTAACCGATTCTTATATCGTAGAATTCAGCTCTTTAGGCGGTAGAATCTCCAAGTTTTATGTGAAAGACTATGTGGGTTCCGACGGACATACGGTCCAAGTCGCCCGCAAAAATCCCGAAACTCTCACCATCGACGGCAAAACGTATCAAGGCGTCGAATTATCCAGAGAGAAAGGTTTTGATTTCAACTTTACGGATTCCTTAAACGGTCTTCCCGATTCGGAATGGAATCAGGTTTTGTTTTCTATGGAAGAAAATAAAGCGAATCAATCCGTCGTGTTCACCGCGATCTCGCCCGACAAAACGCTTCAGCTGAAAAAAACGTTCCGCTTTTTTAACAACGAAAACTACTTCAAAGTTTCCTTTTCCATCACGAACTTAACCAGGGAGAAACTGGCTTTCGCTTCTCCGAAAACGACTCAGTATTTAAGAACGTTCGGAAGTCTCGGGCCGTTTCCGAAAGACAGACCTTTGAACGACAGAGACACCGCCAACTTCTTCCGTTTCTACCATTTGGGCGGTTCGTTTAACGATACGTTAGACGGAAGTTCTTCGGTAGGATTTTGGTCTTCCGTCGGAAACTTCTTTACCGGAAATTCCGGAGCGGACGAATCCTTCAGTTTAAAAACGAGCCCGGAAGGCGTGGACTTTGCGGGAACCGGTTCCCGTTATTTTATCGCGGTGGCCGATCCTCTCGATCACAAAGCGCAAGGCGTGGTTCTGGACAACAGACCGAAAAACGAAAGCGGAGCCGTATTAGTATATGATAATATTTCTCTGAGTCCGGGAGAAACCTACGTTCTTGATTTCGCTTCTTACGTTGGAATCAGAGAAAGTGTGGGAATGGTTTTTAAAAATCCCGAACTGGACCCGAACCAAGCCAAGAATAGTCCGTTTGCCGGTCTGAGCTCCGATCTGAACAAATCCTTCAATCAAGGGATCACCACTCCTTTCCGAAACGGAATCATCTGGGTCTTGAAACAAATCTACCGTTTTACCGTCCCGAACTACGGATGGAGCATCATCATCTTCGCGATTCTTTTCAAACTCGTCTTCTATCCTTTGAATCAGAAACAAGCGGATAGCATGAAGAAGATGCAGGAACTCAGTCCTCAACTCAAGACGATCAACGAAAAATTCGCGAACGATCCGAAGTTGCGTCAGCAAAAAACCATGGAGCTTTATAAGAAGAATAACGTAAACCCTGTGGGCGGTTGTCTTCCTATGGTGATCCAAATTCCGATTTTTATCGCACTTTATACCGCGTTCTCTGATACAATAGATCTTTGGAACTCACCTTTCTTATGGGTCAAAGATCTCAGCGAACCGGACGTAATCTGGACTTCACCGGCGATTCCTTATTTCACTCAAACAGGAATCGGCCTGAACCTTCTCGCTCTTTTGATGGTCGGAACACAGATTTTTCAAACGAGAATGACTTCCGTATCCATGGATCCGAATCAAAAGGTTCTTCTTTACGTAATGCCGGTGATGATGCTTTACATTTTCTGGAACATGCCTTCCGGAGTTACTCTCTATTGGACTTTCCAGAACATTCTTTCCATCGGTCAGCAGTGGATTACAAATCACTTAAAGAAAACCGAAGAAAAGAAAAAGGCGAAGGCCTGATCGCGGATCGCGACACAACGAACTCATTATCGAGGATAAACACATGGAAAATTACATCTTTGAAGCCGAGGCTAAATCGAAGTCCGAAGCCGAAGAGTACACTCTCAAAACTCTCCGATTGAATTCGGACGAGGTTCGTTTTGAAACTGTCGATTCCGGAAAAGGCGGCTTTTTCGGAATCTCCCAAAAGAAACCCGCGGTCGTTCGGGCTTACGTTACTTCCCGGGATCTTCCCGCGGAGAAGATCATTCACGGAGTCGTCCTCACCGTTTTGAAAAAGATGGGAATCGAAGCCGAAGTAGTCGGAATGGGCGACGTCGACGGAAAGATCTACGTCGAAATTGCGAGCAAAGAATCCGGACTCGTGATCGGTAAAAGAGGAGCTACGTTAGACGCTCTTCAATTCATTTTCAACCTGATGGTCGATTCCAAGATCAGACACGGAAGAAAAATCGTTCTGGATATCGAATCTTATAGAGACAAAAGAGAACTTTCTCTCGTTCGTCTCGGGAAATCCGTGGCGGCAACCGTCGCTAAAACCGGAAAGTCGAAACTTCTGGAACCGATGAATCCTTTCGAAAGAAGAATCATTCACATGGCTCTTCAAGAGAACGAAAAAGTTTTCACAAGATCCGAAGGAAACGGCACTTACAAAAAAGTAAGGGTCATTCCTATGAAAGACAAACACAAATACAAAGACGTTGCTGAGAAAGGTCCGAACAACGACCTTCTCGAAGAAGCGAACTTTGAATGATACGATAGCTGCAGTATCAACAGCTTCCGGGTCCGGTGCGATCGGAATTATCCGAATGTCCGGGCCGGAGGCGCTCACGATCTCTTCCTCTTTTCTTTTTTCAAAAAACAAATTTCTTTCTCCTTCCGATATTCAACCGAGAACCGCGATTCAATGCGTTTTTCAAATCGGCGATCGCAAGGTCGACCAAATCCTGTTCTTTTATTTCAAGGCTCCGAATTCTTATACCGGCGAGGATCTCTGCGAATTTCATTTTCACGGTAATCCGATTTTGTTAAGAGAAGCGTTAGACGCCATCTTCCGCGCGGGTGCGCGTCCCGCTAAGCAGGGAGAATTTTCACGCAGAGCATTCTTAAATGAAAAATTGGATCTAACCGAAGCGGAGGCGATCGGAAGATTGATCTCCGCGCGTTCCCGTTTCGAATTGGAACTCGCGCAAAAAAACGTGTTCGGAGAAGTTTCCCGTTTCACTTCCAATCTGAGAAGTCAGTTGATTTCTCTCAAAGCGGAATGTGAAGCGGAGATCGACTTCTCCACCGAAGATCTTACTTACGAGTCTTTGGAAGAAAGAAAGGCGCGCATCGATAAAGTCAAAACTCTTTGTCAAACCGTGATCCGCAAATCCGACTCCGCGGAAAAATTGATTCAACAACTTCGAATTGTTCTTTATGGAGAACCGAACACGGGCAAGTCGAGTTTGATGAACGTCCTTCTCGGAAAGGACCGTTCCATCATCTCCGAAATTCCCGGAACAACCCGGGATTATATCAGCGAAGAAATTCTTCTCGAAGGAATTCCGGTTCGTCTCGTCGACACGGCCGGTGTGCGTGAAACGACGGACCGCATCGAAAAGCTCGGTATCGAGCGAAGTGAGAAAGAATTTCAATCGGCGGACATTCGCCTCTTCCTCGTCGATACTTCTAAACAAGAGGATTGGAAAGAATTTATAACCAAGACGAAGGATCGTCTCCAAGGATCGATTCTTGTCGCAAACAAAATAGACATTCGAAATTCTTCCTGGAATCCGAGTTTGTTTTCGGAAGTGCGCGATTTGACGATCTGCGAAATTTCCTGCAAAACCAAAGAGGGAATTTCGATTCTTCTCGGGGCGATCAAAGAAAGGGCCGGAACGATGGGGCATTCGGAAGATTATGTCCTTTTGGAAGAAAGGCAGCGTTATCATTTCGAAACCATCGTTCGTTGTCTCGACAATACGCTTCGTCTGATCGAAGAAGGCGCTCCCGCGGAAATTTATATCAAAGAAATAGACTATGCCCTTTCCGAAATCGGAGAGGTGAACGGTAGAGTGGACACCGAGGAAATTTTGGGGAGAATCTTCAGTAAGTTCTGCGTAGGCAAATGAAATGTTATGGTCGCACTGCCTGATTTCAAAAATATGGGAAATATCGTATGAGGGAAAAATCGTTACAATATCACGCGCTTCATCCTAAGGGAAAAATTGAAGTAGTTCCGACCAAACCGACTCAGGATTCTTACGATCTTTCCCTCGCTTATTCTCCGGGCGTCGCTTATCCTTGTTTAGAAATTAAGGATTCTCCCGAGCTCGTTTACGAATATACGAATAAAGGAAATCTTGTCGGCATCATCACCAACGGAACCGCGATTCTCGGTTTAGGCGATATCGGCTCTCTTGCCGGTAAGCCCGTGATGGAAGGTAAAGCCGTCCTCTTTAAAAAATTTGCGGGGATCGACGTGTTTGATATCGAGATCGACACGAAGGATCCGGACGAATTCATCAATGCGGTAAAACTTCTCGAACCTACGTTCGGCGGAATCAATCTCGAGGATATCAAAGCTCCCGAAAGTTTTTATATCGAGGAACAACTCATCGAAAAGATGAACATTCCCGTTTTTCACGACGATCAGCACGGAACCGCGATTATTACCGTTGCGGGACTTTTGAATTCTTTCGAACTTACCGGAAAAAAACCGGGCGATGTGAAAGTCGTAATCTGCGGAGCAGGTGCGGCCGGAATCGCAATCGCGGAACTCATTCAACAGATCGGCATCAAAAAAGAACAGATCTTTATCGTAGATACGAAAGGTGTGATTCATCACAAGCGCACCGATCTCAACGAATCCAAAAAGAAATACGTTCAAACGACCGAAGCAACCACGCTTAGAGACGCGATGAAAGATTCCGATATCTTTATCGGAGTTTCCGTCGAGAACATGGTGGACGAAGACATGGTTCGTTCCATGGCGAAAAATCCGGTGATCTTCGCATTAGCGAATCCTAATCCTGAAATTCCGTATCAGGTCGCAAAAGCCGTCCGTTCCGATTTGATTATGGGAACGGGAAGAAGCGACAATCCGAATCAGGTGAACAACGTATTAGGATTTCCTTTTATTTTCAGAGGCGCTTTGGACGTCAGAGCCCGTCATATTACTCTCGAAATGAAACTCGCCGCCGCTCGCGCACTTGCCGAGCTTGCACGTTTGGAAGTTCCGGATGCCGTGAGCAAGGCATACGGCGGAGCGAAGTTCGAATTCGGTCCGGAATATTTGATTCCTAAACCGTTCGATAAACGAGTTTTGTTTCACGTGGCTCCCGCCGTTGCGGAAGCGGCCGTAGCAAGCGGTTCCTCCCGTATTCCTTATCCAGGAAGAGAAAAATACCTCGGCTTCCTCGAAGGTATTATCCGGAATTGAAACGCGACTGATCGAGCGACCTTAAAAGCGAGATGCTTCGTTTAGGAACGTCTCGCTAAGTTTAAAAGCAATCGAACGCATTTGACAGCCTATTAAAAAGATAAAAATTCCTTTTGAAAAATCCGATATTTATAAGGATAATATCCCTTTTCAAGAATGGAAATTCTGCTTTTGACTCAAATAGGTTTCGACTTTTGTAAATTTCTACAGTCTCCTAAAACTATAGCCTTAGGGGCGCGGTAGATTATGTCCAAGTCCGAAAATCAAGTCCCCACTCCGGAAAGTTTCGTATTAAGCTCCGAAGAAATTCAGGATATGATCGGAGATCAGGAACTCAAAGTACTGATGCTTCAGTTCAATCCCGGAGCTTTTAAAGATATCGATCTTGTGGAGAAGGGTGTAGAAAATTATTTCCTATTCAATCAATCTCCTTTCGCGCTTACCAAGATCGAACAACTACAACATCTCAAACTTCACGACTTGAAATTTTTGGAAGAAAGAAGAGGGATTCAATCCTATCAATATCTTCTGTTTCAAAAAGAAATCCGCGAACTTCAGATCGTAAACGTAATCATTCGTCCCGCTTCCTTAAAAGCGGATCAGATCGTCAAAGTGAAACGCGGTTGTCTTTTGCAGAGCGTCGCAGCGATTTTGGAGATGCTTCACGCAAGAGATCAGTTCATTCTCAACGTTTCCAAAAACAGCGAAATCGAGGATTGGGTTCATCAGAATTATCTGAACGTGGATGAAAAAGGAATGCCGATCAACTTGGCCGATTCCAAATTCCTCGAAAAGTCCATGCAGAATTTGGAATCCCTTTCTTTGGAAGCTTTGCTTTCCCGTCTGCAAGTACGCGGAGATCTTTTCAGCAATATTTTTCAGATGCTCAATCAAAAACCGGGAGAGATTTTAAATCAGCTTTCTCTGATCAAAGTCGAACCCGAAGTGCTTCCCGTTCTTGAAAAAAGAGGATCGCGCGCCCCGCTTCTTCAGTTGCATCCACGTTTTCATTTGTTCCAACCTTCTTTAGATGAATTGCTCAGTTTCAGACATGCTCCAAAAGAAAAGGACGAGCCGGGAAAAATCACGGAGCTCGAAATCATATTCGATTTGTTTACCGTGATTGCGCGCAAGATTCTTCTGCAACTTCTTCCCGGAGAAGATTCTACTTGGATCGAGTTGACCGGAAATTCTCAAGCGGAACGATACGTGCAGGAACTGAAAAAGCATCCCGCCTTTACTTCCGGAAAAAATTGGATGGGCGGCGGAGATTTCATCAAAGCTTACGAAGTTCTTCTTCAAACCGTACGCACTCTCGAAAATCTCAAAAAAGAATCCCTCATCAATCTCATCACGGGCGAAAATCTATTTCGCTTTAAAGAATCGAAAGAACCCGTGAACTTCGATCTTGCCAATTTCGAAGCGGAAGACGCTGAGATCAAAAGCGTCGGCATGAGCAGAACGGAATTGTTCCGCGAAGTTTTGGAACGCATCCGGGCAAGAGAGGACTTTCTCAAAAAGGAAAGAAAGGCCGCGGGCGGCGAAGTAATGGGCCTTATGATTTTGGCGAAGAGTATGATTCTCCGCGCTTTTACCGAAGTTCGTCAAAGAAGAACTTCGGTTCATAACTTAATTCGTCAGAACGGTTATCCGCGCGGTATCTACGAATTTTTGCGGGAAGTTACGGACGTAAAAGACGGACAGGCCGCCGTCGACGAACAGATTCGTCTGAGTAAGGCGATCGCCGAATGGGAAGAGGACACGGAAAAGGAAAGAATTCGTTCCGAGCGCGCCTCCAAATCGATTCTAGAAAGAATCATAGAATTTATCCTCGGTTTATTCGGAATAAAACTTACGCCCAAGGAACGTGAAACACCGAGCAAAACACAAGCCCGCAAAGAAACGAAATCTTCGGATTCCGATTCATCCGCTTCCGAACCCGTTAAACCGAAAAAGAAAATGTCTTTAGGGGTGATCGTCGGACCGAAAGAAAAGGAAATGATTATTCCCGCCCGAGTTCAAAAGGCGATCGACTATGTGGACCGAAAAAACAACGGATTGATCTGGCTCGACGAAGTCGTCGTCGCCGTTTCTTCGCCCGAATTCGGAAAAGACAAAGTGGCCGACCTCATATACTATGACCAGAAGCGGAGATATCTGGAAATCCGAGCGATGAACCAGGTGCGACACGTCTTTATACGAAGAGAATTGGAATCCGACCCGAGTTGGATCCAAACCACGCTGGATTATCTCGACAATGTTTCCGCCAAAAAACCTGAGTTCTCCGCTCTTGCGGACACTCTGAGAAGATTCCAAAACGAATAAGAATTTTCGTCGATTCTAAATACATTAGAATTTCATAAAATTCCGTTTTCTCTTTGGAGAATATAATTTTTAATCAATCAACACCTTTCGGAGGATCCATGAAAACCAGAATCGAAACGGATTCAATGGGCGAAATCGCCGTAGACGATTCAAAATATTGGGGCGCGCAGACCGAACGCTCTTTACATCACTTTCATATCGGTAACGATCGTTTTCCAAGAGAAATGATCCGCGCTTTGGGAATCTTGAAAAAGTCGGCCGCGATCGTAAACGCCGAACTCGGATTGTTAAGCGAAGATAAGAAGAAGCTGATCGTTCAAGCCGCGGACGAAGTGATTTCCGGCAAATTGGACGAACACTTTCCTCTTTCGGTTTGGCAGACCGGTTCGGGAACGCAAACGAACATGAATTCCAACGAGGTCATTTCCAACCGCGCCATCGAAATCGCGGGCGGAGTCAAAGGTTCCAAGAAGCCGATTCATCCGAACGACGACGTGAATAAAGCTCAATCCTCCAATGATACGTTTCCGACCGCGATGCATATCGCAGCTGCGGAGCAGCTCAATCAAAAACTCATTCCCGCTCTGACTCAACTCAGAGACACTCTTAAAAAGAAAACGGATGAATTTCAGAATATTATAAAAATCGGAAGAACTCACCTTCAAGACGCTACGCCTTTGACGCTTGGTCAGGAATTTTCCGGTTATGTGCAGCAGCTTGATTACAATATCGCAAGAGTAAAAGCGGTTCTTCCTGCTGTTTACAGACTTGCGTTAGGCGGAACAGCGGTTGGAACAGGTTTGAATACGCATCCTGAATTTGCCGTTAAATCTGCGGCTCAAATTTCAAAGGAAACGGGGCTCCCGTTCGTGAGCGCCGAAAATAAATTCGAAGCTCTTGCCGCTCACGATTCTCTCGTCGAGACGAGCGGTGTTTTGAAAACGATAGCGGCTTCTTTGATGAAGATCGCGAACGACGTGCGTTGGTTGTCTTCCGGTCCCCGTTGCGGAATCGGAGAAATCAGCATTCCTGAAAACGAACCGGGTTCTTCCATCATGCCGGGGAAAGTCAATCCGACTCAATCCGAACAAATGACGATGGTTGCGGCGCAAGTGATCGCGAACGACGTCGCTGTGAACATCGGTGGCGCGTCCGGAAACTTCGAGTTGAACGTTTTTAAACCGTTGATCATTCACAACGTTTTGAACTCCATTCGACTTTTATCCGATTCCTGTGTTTCTTTCGAGGAACACTGCGCCCGCGGAATTACGCCGAATAAGGAAAAGCTCAACGAACACTTGAATAACTCTTTGATGCTCGTAACCGCTTTGAATCCTCATATCGGATACGATAACGCGGCTAAGATCGCAAAGAACGCGCATAAAAGAGGAACGACTCTGAAAGAATCCGGAATCGAGTTGGGACTCTTAACGAGCGAACAATTCGATCAGTGGGTTCTTCCGGAAAAGATGATTCACCCTTCGGTGGATTAAGAATAAAAGGGGCTGAAAGGCCCCTTTTTTATTGGATAGGATGCGCAGCAAGGTTTTGATTCCCGGATTCAAAACTTTTTCTATTTTAGAGTATTCTGTTTTTCTAATGTTTTGTTCCATTTGGACGTGATCCGAATTGATTCGCTCTCAGCGATTTTGATCCCCGTCGTTTTTCGATTTGAATAAAAGCCGGAGGAAATACCACAATGCGGCGGTCGTCGCTCCGATTAAAAACCAAACAAAGAAGCTCCAAAAAGCGGTGTATTCGAAAACCAAAAGAAAAATGTCCGATGCTTTCAAGGCGCCACCTCCCATTCTTTCGTTTCATCCTTCGGCTTTGCCGAAGATTCTCCGAACCAACGAACAAACCGATATACATAGGCCGCTCGTATAGAATTCATCCCGTCTTCCAAACAGATCCTTTCCAACAACCTGTCTGCAACTTCGCGGTATTCGTTTCGATCCAGCTTCTCTTCGCGCATCAGCTGATACAGAGCGTCGTGCAGTAAAGAACCCCGCATAAAAGTTTTCGTATCGAACGTCGGGCCGCTGGGTCCGTCCCAAGCGTATCCTGCCTCTATCCGCAGTAAACCGTCCGAATTCATATTCACGAAAACCTTTTCGTTTTTGCTTCCGATCCGAACCGTTCTGTTCGTTTTGATTCCGGTTTCGTAACTATAAGATTTGACGAGTTGATATTTATAATTTTTCAGATTTCTATATACGATTTGATCCATTTTATTCCCTCCCTACATCCGATTTCTTGAATGCGTTATGCGGATTCCCTCCGTTTTTTTGGCGATTCGCGTTCTTCTTTCTTTTTAGGAACCGAAAACCGTGAAGCTGAATCGCCGTTTAAGCGGCGCTTTCCTCATCCGCTTCGATTTCAAGTTCTGTTTCGTTCGGAGCGATGTAGAGACGTTCCGCTTCTTCGTTGAATTCGATTCCGATCTTTTGCATCGCTCTCAACGGTTCCGCGAGAATTTGTTCTTTGTTCAGCTCCAGTTTAACCCTGAGATAAACGTTGCTCAACTTCGCGATGAGGTTGCTGAACTTTTCAAGGAGACCGTTTTCGCTTAGAATTCTTTCGAAAAGTTTTGCGGTCCCTCTAGTTTTTACGGAAGGGGGAACCCTTCTGAGTTTCAAAACTCCCGTTGCGAATTTACACGTTCTGTATTCGGGATCCGGAAAAAGTTCTTTCTTATGATGATCCACGAAGAATTTGATTCCGGATGCGATATGCTGGATCTTTAGATCGAACGGAAAAATCTGATCTTGAAGGTCTAACTGAAGTTTGGCGATTTCGTCGTCCGTTTTGCTTTTGATCCGTTCTCTTTCCCGTTTGGTTTCACCGAGTTGCTGAATTGCCTGCGCGATTTCGGCAAGATCGCGATAACGATTATCCGGTAGATCGACTAAGATTGTTTTGTTAAGCGAATTCTTGGTTTTAGACATCGTTCCTCCTAGTTAGACGATTTTGAATTTTGCGGAGTCATTTCCACAGTGATTCCGTTAGTCGAAGAAGAGAGGATCGATACCGAAGGAATTTTCGAAACCGAAGTTTTAATCTTCTTCTTTGGGGCGGAAGTTTTTTTGTTTGCTTTTGATTTTGCCGCTGTCGTTTTCATCGTTGCTCCTGATTTTTACCGTTTAGGCCGCGCCTTGGGGTTCGCTTTGAATCGTCGAACGTGAGTCGTTTGCGTATAAGGAAAGAATTCTGTCCGAAATAGGAATCAATGCTTTAAAGGTTCGGATCAGACAATCCTCGCAAAGATCGGTCTGTTTCATCGCTTCTTTCGTATTGCACTGTGCGCAGGAATCGGTTTGCATATTCTTAATTCTCCCCTTTGGTTGATCGTTTTTCTGAGTTGACGCTGATCTAAATTCCGGATTACGAAGGGTCGTCATTCTTCGAATTCCTCTTCCAAAATATATTCAAGAATTCTGATAAACTCCTGAATCTTATTCGGGTTCCTTTCGCAGATTTGTGCGATGTCGTTCTTGACAAGAAAAAGCGAAGTGACCGCCTTATCGTGCATTTCGCTGTGGTCGTCCCATCTCCAATCGAACGTAGGAAATTGTTCCTTAACGTATTCCGCGATTTGAACGATCATCTTTTCTTCGATGTCGGAAAGAACGATCGGATCCAGATTGTTTCTGTTGACGATCGGATTTTTTTCCGCGATTGCCGTTGAACTTACTGATTTCATTACGCCGCTCTCCTGCTTCTTCGTTTTGAATAGGACCGAGGTATGCGGTCCATCTTGTACGGAACATTCCATTTTTTGAATGCTTCTCTGATCTCCGTATAGGAATGTTGTCCGTTTAAACTTTTAGAAAGATAATCATAGTTTACGTCCGCTTCCCTGGCGAATTTCGCAAGTGTCTTCATGCGCAGCGTAATACAGATGAAATCCTTACACTCGTCTCCGTTGATGATGATCATCGGAACCTCCTTTTTGTGATTGCGATTTCGCTTCCGTCTGCGACCCTTGGGTGGTGCGCAAGATCGAGTTCGGTCGCGAGATCGACTTTGATTTCGGCGGGTCGTGTCCCGCCAAAAATGACCATACGTTAAAAATGTATAAATGTCAATCATAAAATACGGTAAAAATGTATAAAGCGGATAAAAAATTTCCGGATCGTTTGAAGAGGCTCATCGAAACTTTGGGGATTTCCCAAGCTGAATTCGCGAGATCGATCGATTTAAAACCTGCGTTCATCAGTGATCTGATAAACGAGCGGGCGAAAAGTTTCTCTCAAGAGTCCATTCTTCGTTTAAGAACCGTTCACAGCGTAAATCCTCTTTGGCTGATTTCGGGTGAAGGCGATATGCTGATCAGCGCGGCAGAAGTGAAGAGCGACGCGGAAACGGATCGGTATCGATCTTTATTGAGAAAGATTCGAAATCGTCCTCAAATGGAAGCATTGGTGGAAAGTCTTTTGGATGTGCCTGACGGCGAACTGGAAGCGTTGAGCGTTGTTATAGAAAAGTTTCGAAAGAAGAAGTGATTATCGATTTTCTAAAGATTCGAAAACGAGTTTTACGATTTCTTGCGCGTATGAATGTCTGAGTACCTGAATCGGTTCGGGAGAAAACTGAAAATCGTATTCGAACTTTTTCAAAGCCCCTTCCACTTTCCAATAAAGCGATTCACGTAATTCTTCCGAAGTCTCCAAATTCTTGCTCCAACAAAATAGCTATATATATGTTTAGTATATTTTTTACCCCCGACAAAATCCATCCTAAATCGGAACGTGTGTCGGTTTTTTGTCCGAGCAAGTTTTGATTTTCACATTCTTTACGAATTGAAGATAAGAACGAACTGAAATGACAATAATTTCGATATGTCTCATTGTGCTTTCCTTCCGTTTGAAAACCGGTTCATAAAGAATCGAAACGAATTTTTCGCCAAGAAAAACAATAGCACGACCTCCCGACTTTTTAGTAGATTCAAAAAATTGAATCTACTTCAATGCGATATCTTTCGTTAAAGAGAAGGAATTGATCTTACTTCTTTCGTTCGTACGACATCGTGAATATTTCCGATATGATAAGGGGCTTGACAAAAACGAGCCTACTTGTTGAAACCTGACTCTATGTCTACAATCAAAGGTCATGCAAGAAAAGGTTCTTTGCTGAAAAACGTTCAGCCTTCCGTTTCGGTCAACGAAAGACCGAATCGCGACGATAGAGAATCGCCCACAACAAACGATAAAACACAAATTTTAAAAACAAAAGAAGCCGCAAGTTACCTGAATCTTTCCGTAAGGACGTTCAATCAATACGTGATCGATCACGAAATTCCGTTCATAGAATGGAGTCCTCGAGTTAGAAGATTCATGATCTCCGATTTGGAAAAAATCGCTCTCTCGCGTAAAACGAAAAAACAGATCTATTGATTTATTCTTATTCAATGAACGACTAACGTTCTTTGTTCGTTGAATTAGAGGCAGAATCGACGGTTAGAACCCGGTTCGGTTCTTGGACTTGAAAAGAACTCGTGTTATTCTCTGCTCACAATCGGAAGCGATTGAGTAGTCATTTAGCCCGCCACAGTGCGGGTCTTTTTTTGCGGGGAAGAATGGAGAGTTCAAAAATAAGTCAGATCAAGCTCGGGATCAAGGATTTTCTTGTTATACTAGGTTTTGTAATTTCGGGCGCAATTCAATACAACACGATGTATAAGGATCACGAGATCCGAATCGTAAAAATAGAAACGGAGATGGCGTCCATCGCGAAGGATTTATCCGAAATCAAAGCCGACGTCAAGGACTTGATTAAACTTACTTCTTCCAGAGGTAGGAGGTCCGAATGAAATTCTTATTCCGCGACGATCGAACCGGAAAACCTTCCGATACGACTCTTCGTACTTGGATCGTATTTTTCCTTGCGATCTCCTATTTGACAGCTTTATCCGTTTTATCGATCGTTTCGCCGGATTCATTGAGGCCGCTTCACATGGATTTGATCCAATGGCTGATTCTTTTTTACGGAACGGTGGGAAGTCTTTACTTAGGCAAACGAATCAACGAGGACGTACATTCCAAAAAAAGAACCTTGGACGATGTTCTCGATTCGTTTCAAGAATCCAAAGAAATGAATTCATCCTCCAAGCCCGTTTCGGGGAGCAGACAATTATGAATTCTCTGCTGCTTTGGTGGAATATCCTCGAACTAAAAACGAAAATCAATGCGGTTTTAATATTCGGATTTCTGATCGGATCGATCGGAGCCAGAGGAGTTTTCATTTTTAACGAAATCGTTTTTGAAACGGATTCTTCGCCTTGTTTGTTAAGCGAAGGAGGAAAACGATGATCGCCCATATTTCCTATCCGATAGCTCCTTGGAATCCTCAGCGAAACGATCAAATCACGCCGCGCTTGTTTTTACGGGATTATCAGCAATGTATGGGGAACGTATTTCAGGATTTTATTATATACATAGGCTTGATGTATCGTATTCCCGATTTTATTCATCTTACGACTTATAACTACTATGCGCTCCTGGAAGACTGGGTAATCAAAAACAGAAGGAACGTGTACGATTCCGCGGATCACACTGAACATTTCAATCTCCTAATGGAAGCGAACGAAATCCCCGTTCGAATCGTGAAACGAAAAGGGGATAAACGTGAACTTTGCGAGTATTTTGAAAACGGAAAATATCCTTGCGGCCTCGGAACCTATCTTACTAAGAAAGGACATATCATCCGAGGCATCGGAATCGTAACTACGGAAGACGGTCGAAGATTCTTGAAAGCTTCCGATCCGTACGGAGTCGGGCCTCGTTATATCGATCCTTACGGTCACATGATCCAGTACGAATTGGATTTTCTGTTCGATCTTGGAGTTCCGAGCGCTCTGTATCTCGAGAAAATTTGAGGCAGTATGAGCGGATTCGAACCTTGTAATATCAAAAACTTTGAGTATTCTTTTCCCGAAAATTCGGAAAGGAAAAGGACGCAGGATCAACCATGAGAATCAGTCATATCGATTATTTAGAATCGATGATCGTATCGATCAAAACTCTTCCCGAGCTTCCGGCCACGGAACCGATTTCTCTTTTTGCGGAGAATCGAATATTTCAATCGAGGCCGAACGTCTCCGATTATCCGACTTTGTTTCCGTTTTGCGTGATTTCCTTGAATCCGTTCGAGTCGATTGCGGAAAGAAAACGATTTCAGAAACTCGAGCCTGTTTTGGTGGGAGGAATCAAAAATCTTCGTTTTTTAAAAAGACATTATATTCAAGAATTTACATATTCTATCGAATTTTGGATGCAGGACTCGGCGAAAGACGTCGCATCGACGGGCGACTTCGATGGAAGCGCGGCCGAACTCGGAATTTTCGATCAGATTCTCATCTATCTTTCCGAACACTCTAAACTTATCACGCAACAGGGCGTCACCGTGGAAGTGAAACCCGGATCCTGTTCCAAGGTTTCCGATCCTTCGGAAAATCTCGGATACTATAAATTGAAGATGGAAATCGTTTTCAGCGACGGACTTTTTGAAACTGAAACGGTCCCTACTCTGGCTCAGGGGACCTTTCAAATCGAAGAGCCAACGGAAATCGAAACATCGGAGGAACAATGAAAGCAGTAGAGTTTATTAAGAAATACGAAATTACTCCGGCTTTGGCCGCAGGTTTTCTGGATCATTTAAGAAGAGAACCGGAAGAGGACGTTAAGGATGAAATTCTCCATAACGCTTTTCGGGAATTCTCCGGTAAGGATCTTGAGAGAAAAGTCGCAGTTAAAGAGGAGCATAAAGCCGAATCTACGGAAGAAATGACTTCCGCAAAATCAAAGTTAAACGAGCCGAGCCCAAAAAACTGAAATTCAGTGACGAACGAAAAATAAAGAGCGGCTCGTCCGCCATTCTACTCAGTTGCTCTTAATATTAGGAGCGTATCAATGTCAACAGGCGACGTGACTACCTATCATCAAGATGGTGGGATCAACTTCAATGACGTGAAGCCGGATCGAGTCGGTTCCAAAGTCGGAACAGCGGAAAGCGGCGAGGCAAACAGGGTCTATGTCATCAATAACACACCGCAAGCAAAAGACGTATTCGGAAGAGGAGAGCTTGTGGATTCTTTGGAACAATTCTTCGAAGAGTTCGACGAGTCCAAAGGACAAAAGCCGGTTCCGGTACTCTGCGTTCGCCCCGTTAACGACGTTGCGGGAACGATCGAAGCGCCGGTAAAAACCGGAACGGGAGAAGCGGCGGTGCCAACAACGGCCGGAACTCCGACCGGAAGCAGAACCGTAATTCTGAAATTCACGAAGGCCGGAGCGTGCGGAACGGCCGAATATCGCAAGTCGGTGGACGGAGGAGCGAACTTCTCGACTCCTTTGATTTCTCCTGCGAGCGCTTCGCCCATCTCATTGGATGCCGGAGTTACTGCGACTTTCGTGAACGCTTCCACACCCGCGAATACGTTTCAAGTCGGAGATACCTTTACGTTTACGATCACAGGGCCAAGTGCGTCTAACGCGTCAAAGATCACTGCGATCGAAACCCTGAAGAGGGAATACGGAGCTTATTGGATTCATGTGTTGGGTCCCGCTTCAAGAGCGTTTGCGATGTCATGCAACGTGATTCTTGAGGAAATGGAAACCGAACACCATCTTCCTTCGTTTATCATTTTGGAAGCGAGAGGAAAGAATCAATCCGAAACTCTTCCGGAATATTTTCAATACATTCAGGACGAGTTTGATCCGTTTACTTCTCCGAAAGGAAGAGTGATGATAGCGGTCGGTGAAGCTCGTTATATCAAAGGCGGGGTCAACGCATCGGGCGGTTATTCCGCGGTGAAATCGGCGGGCGATTCGATCGGAACTTGGCGAAACTTTGCGACGATGGCTACCGCTAAAATCGCGGCCGCACCGGTAAACGTTTCGATCGGTTACGTGAAGGACATGCGTTCGCTTACCTTCTCGGAGATCCGTTACTGGAACGAAGGCTATCGAAACTACATGGATCTGCTCCACGATATGGGGCTTATGGTTCTGAAGGAATACGACGATTACGAAGGAATCTTTATCGCGAGAGATAAGATCAAAGCGGCAAGCGCTTCCGACTTCAAGGAACTTCCTGAGCGCAGACGTGCAGACAAGATGCACCGTATTCTTTACCGCGAATCTCTTCAATTCCTCAACATGGATACCGAAGTTGATTCCGGTTCGGGCGGTTTGGATTATCTCAAGACGTACATCGATTCTAAAATCGCGGCAGAGATGGAAGCTCCGGGTAGAAAAGAAATTTCGGGTCACGAAATCATCTTAGATCCGAACAAGACGTTCAACACGGACAGAATTCTGAAAGCGAAGTGCAAGATGTATGTAAGCAACAGAACCAAAGCGATCGAATGGGAAACCTCTTTCGCCACACCCAAATAGGAGACAACAATGGCATTAGAAGTAGTAAAGGAAAACTATAGCTTCACCAATCTTGAACTGAAACTTTTCGGTTACGATATGGTGAACTTTTCCGGGTTCAAATTCGATCACGCGGTTGAAATCGAGCTAACATACGGGAAAGCGGGAGAGATCGTGGGATACTCCACCAAGAATTACAAACGAAGCATCAGCGCTGAAATTTATTTCGAAGAGCTGGATCGTTTGACTCTTCTTGCTGCGCCGTATGGAGGCTTGATCGAAAAGCTTCCTCCTGCTCCTCTCACTGCGATTCTCAAAGCCGAAGGAAGACCGGATTTCAAATACATCGCGCCCGCCGTGAAGATTACGAAATACAACGCTGATTTTAAAAACGGAAATTCCGGCGCGGTTGCGGTTCCTTTGGAGATCGCTCTGTTGTCCATTCCGGTTATTACGTTTGCGTAAGAAAATTTTAAAATCACTCAATCGCTCAGGAAATAGGAAAATAGAATGAATCCATTAATCAGTTCAATTCCAACGTTGAAGGAAGCTTTTGAAAAACTTCCTCAACCTTATCAGAATATCGACGACGATTTTATCGCACGGAATCGGGAAGCGATCGACGCGATCAAATCCCATTTTGCGGATAAAGGCGGCCTTCATGTTTTGGACGCGGGAGAAGGAAGAAAGATCATCTGCAGAGTTCCGAATAAAACGCAAGTGGATGATACTCTTGAAAAAGCGAGAAAGGAAAAGCAAACCGATGTCGCACAACGTCTCACCGGTCAGTGTTGTCTGTATCCGAGTTTCGAAGTCGTAAACGGATGGGCTCAAGATTCTCCCGGTATCTTTATTCCGATCAGTAATAAACTGATCGAGTTGACTGCGACCACCCAAGAGGTAACCGCAAAAAAGCTATAGGAGAGAAGCTTCGGCTTCTTAAAGACGGAAACGGCGCATTGGAGGTTCTTCTGATGTACTACTTTCCCGGAAGAAAGATAGAATATCCGGAAGACGGCGACGAACGTGAAAGTTACGAGACTCGGCTGGCTGCAGAATTGGAATTCGTTCAGCAAATCGAGATCAACACTTTAACTAAAGCGATCGTGAAGGCGTTTAACGGAGATTAAAAATAAAAGGAGGCATGACATGGCCGATACGAATACAAGCGAATTGAAAAACATCATTACCTTAGCCGATCATGCCTCCCATAAAATTTCGGAGATCAACAAGCAATGGGATGCTATGAAGTTGTTGATCGGAGAAAATAGGAATTATTCCGAACAATTCAAAAAAGCCGTCGAGGAAGTGGATTCTTCTTTTGCAAAGATTGGAAAAGGTATGACCGTGTCGAACCTGGGCGTATCGATCGTTAAGGTTTGCAAGGACTTATACGATGCGCGAATAGAATCCTCGAAATTGGAAAACAATCTTAAAACGCTCGGTTTATCCGCGAAAGAAGTCGGCGATGTATCGAAATCGGCTCTGAAGCTTTCGGGTGAAACGGGAATCCCGGTCGAAACGATTCTGGCCGGTATGAATAAAATAAAATATTCATTCAAAAACTTGAATGCCTCCGATTTAAACGCTATGATTAGCAACGTTGCAAACGCGACGATCGCAACCGGAGGAGATTTTTCCGACCTGACGGATCAACTGATCCACGCCGGAACTCAAGTTAAGAATTTTAACGGCGATTTGAATCAATTAAATTTCGGTAGTATTCAGGATTTGAAATCATCTTCTGAAAAATTGGATACCGTTTCATCGCAATTCATTCGGGTCACGAATGCGTGGAGAAATTTTAAACTTCATATGGGTCAAGGAATCGAAGATTCCGGTCTTGTAAAATTCGGCATAATAGAATCGGTCCTTAAAAATATATTCCGGACATTGGCCGACGGAATCGGACATATAAACGCCTTTCTCGGTGAAAATCCCAAGCTGATGGAATTTATAGGAACCTTTTCGATGTTAGGCGGAGCGGCCTTGATCGGGGTCGGCGGTTTGATGGTTCTAAAAGCCGCAGCAATCGGTTTGTTTGCCGCTTTGAAAGTCGCAGTGTTATCAAATCCGATCGGCTTAGCCGTGGTCGGAATCGTCGCCGCTTTGGCTTTGATCATAACGTATTGGGACGATATAAAAGACGCGGCGGTCAAAGCTTGGAATTGGATGGTAAACACTTGGGGTAATCTTTCCGGTTTTGCAAAATTATTGATCGTTTGGTTCGCGCCAATCATCGGGATTCCAATGTTGATCCACGAACATTGGGATAGCATTCAAAGTTTATTCTCGGCAGTGGGCGCAAAATTGGATCCGGTTTTTCAGCAGCTCATGTCCATCCCCGCCAAACTCTCCGCAGCTTGGGGAGACGTTACGAATTTCTTCGGCGGTATTATCGATGTAATTTATAAGATCTTTATGGACCTTCCACCGGGAATTCAGGAAATCCTAATTCTCGCAATGGTAAATCCCATCTACGGATTAGGAAGTTTGATATGGCAGGCGCTTAGCAATGTGATAGGTAATATCCGAAATCGTATGAAAGATTCGGGCAAGAGTCTGTTTACCGCATTTTCGGAAGGAATCATGGATTCCGTAAAGGATTTGAAAGCGACTGTCAACAAAGTGTTGCAAACGATCGATCGATATCTGCCTCATTCCAACGCTTTGGAAGGACCGCTCTCGAGACTTACCGATTCCGGTTCCGCTTTTGTCGATACGTTCGTCTTCGGATTAAGACAAAAACAAAATACGTTATTCGGTTTTATCGGAGAAATGTCGAAAGGATTCAGTTCAGGCTTGAACACGATTCAAGAAAGCGGAGTTAAAACCGCGAAAGCCTTTTCGGCCGGGGTAGTCTCGGGTGAACCCGCGGTTTACGATGGGGTAAGCGGGGTATTTAAAAAGATCAGAAATTTATTTCCGAATTCCGACGCGAAAGAAGGTCCGTTGTCCACCTTGACCAAATCCGGTAAGGCAACGATCGCAGCGTTCTCGTCAGGGGTAGAATCGGAAACGCCGAAGATCAATCCGATTTTGCAAAGATTTAATCAAGCGTTGATAAGCGATTCTCAGGGAATTATTAAGCGAACATTCGAAAATCGGGAAAGTTCCGAAGGAATATCAGGAAAATCGAATAGAACTTCGAATATAGGCATAGGATCCGTAATCGGTCAACTCGTGATCGGGACCAAAACGACGGATCGGAAAAAAATCGGAGAGATCATCACGGACGCGATCTTTCAAGAGTTGGATCGATTTGAGGAGATGGAATTAGTATGATCGGAGGAATTACACCACCGGCGCTTCCCGCGGGATATATTCCGCCGGAAATCATTACGGGAGACACGGATCGTTTGACGATCGGTTTGGATCTTGCAACCGAATACGAGTTTCCTTCCGCCACTAAGATTAAAGCGTTTCAGGAAAAGAAAATCGAGGTAACGGCGATTCCGGGAGGCAAAGGAACGATCAAAGAATTAACCGGATACGGAGACTGGACGATTACGGTGGAGTTTACTCTTCTCGCGGCAACCTATGGGGCGGGAATTCTCGCAGCACCTTCCAATCCGCTTGTGAAAAGCATGATACAAAAGATCAAGGAAGTGAAAAAAATCTGGGAAACGAACGAAACTCTTTATCTAAATCATGCAATGTTAAACGCATTAGGAATTAAGAATGTAGTTTGCAAAAGTTTCGATCTTCCATCGGAACCGATCCAGTACAACCAAACGATCACCCTCGTCTTTTTATCGGATGAAGAATATGATTTGGATCTCGCTTCTATGGAATCCAAAAACGCGGCGGTGGAGTCTTCTTTATGAGCCAGTTTTATGTTTTAAAAGAGAACGATACGTTGCAGCGGCTTTCGGCCCGCTATTACGGGAAATGGGAAATCTGGAGATTGATTTTAGACAACAATCCTCAGATCGAAGATTGGAAAAATCCGAAAGCGGGAGTTTTAATCGAGATTCCGGATCCTTTGACGGAGGATCGTTTGCACACGATCGCCGAAGGAGATACGTACGAATCGATCAGTTTTCTTCATTACGGAACCGAACATTTTTCAGGAAAGATTCGAGAGAATAATTCGGATATTCAACCGTATGAAAACGTAGGTTCGACGCTTTTCGTCGAGGCCCTCGTTTCGAAAGCGGAATTACAGAACGCGAAAAAAAGGATGAACGGTTGATGCTGACTCTAACACAAGAATTAGAAATATCGAATACGAAATTTCCGGCGGTAACCGAAGTGACTTTGGAATCTTCGAGAGAGATTCCCACGGATATACTCACCGTTAAACTTCCTAAATATAAGAATCTCAAGAAAGATTCGATCGTGAAATATTCGAAGGTAACTTGGAAAGCGGGATACACTCGATACGGTCTTTTCCCGGAGTTCAACGGTTATGTTTTGGAAATCAGTCCGAAGATTCCGCTCGAATTAAAATGCGTGGACCCGTTTTTTTTCTGCCAGAGAAAAATCATGACTCAGGATTATCACCAAAAGCCGTTGATGACCTTTTTGAACGATTGTATTCATCCTCAGATTAAATCCGATATATCCATCGTAGTCAGGGACTCGGATATTAAACAAACCGTTGACATTCGATGCTCGAAAAAATCGGCACGTTATGCGTTATTCGAATTAAAGAAAACGCACGGAGTGGATATTTTTTTCCACGATTGGAAGCTGGTAGTTCAAAAAGCGTATTCCCATTCTGATTTAAGTTTTTCCTCTAAAGGAAATAATGCGAAATCAAAGAGCGCGGGGAGTTCCTCATCTAAGCGGGAATTTCCGATCTTTCGATTTACGGAGAATATCATCGAAGACGATCTAACTCCGCAGGAAAGTAAGCCGTTTCAAATTATCGTGCGCGGAGAAAATCCGAAAACCGGTCAAACCTACCGAGGTTCGCACGGCAACGGAGAGGCTCGTTATTACGAAATAGACGGCTTGGATTCTCAGGGGGCCGCAAGCAGAGCGAAGGAAATCTTCGATGATAAATGCGGCTCGGGTTTTAAGGGGAAGTTCGTTTCCTTCGGCTATCCTTCCGTCACTCATTCGCAGATCGTCGACATTCAAGATCCGGAAGATCCTTCCAGAAGCGCGAAGGCGTTCGTGAATCGAGTCGTTAAAAAATTTAATGCGAACGGATATCGTCAGGAAATTTATCCCGGTTTTTATCGCGAACCTCCGAAGACCGGAACATCTAAACCGAATCAGAAAAAGTAAGGAGAGTTTATGACGGATAGAACCATCATACAAGCGATCGTTCAGGCGTGGAAAATCGGATTTCCGATCTTCTTTCCGAAATTGGGAATCGTGGATTCAGTAGATTCGGATAAGAAACTTTTAACCGTAAAGATTGCGGAGGACTTCATTCATAACGTGACTTGGACAGAGCCTGTAATTCCGAGATCCGGTTCCAAATGTCTTCTGATTGCGAGAGATAATATCGAAAAAAGATACACCGCATTCGGATTTGAAAAAATCGATTCGATCAAAACGAAGATAGCGGATCTGGTTGAACTGGAAGTTAAAGAAGATAAAGCATTTATAAATTATAAAAATATAATTAAACTAACGATCGACGACGAAGGATTTCTTTTGGATCTGGGCGGAAAAACGCTCAAAATTCAGGGAGATATAGAGCAGGACGGAGATTTTAAAACGACCGGAAAAATGGAGGCGAAGAAAGAAATAACCGCATTTGCGGATTCTTCCAATTCCGTCGGATTATCGACGCACTTGACCGATTACGTGGATACACCGGTCGGGCCTTCCGTTTCGAGCAAACCAAAGGCAGGCACCTAATGATCGATTTTGCGAACGATCCGACTCGATTCGGAGATTTGGTTTTGGATTCTTCGGACGATGATTTGTTAAGCGACGGAAACGCCGTAAGAGTCGTTTTATCCGAAGTTAGGGAAATGTTCGAAATGACTGTTGGAGACGATATCGATTATCCAGAAATCTACAGTAGACAAAGAATAGCGCTCAATTCAACGGAGTACGCCGATCAAGCAGCGAGGATTCGCGATGCGGAGAGAATTCTTAAATTGCATCCGTTGGTCGATCCGCGCTCCATCGACGTTTCTCTCGATGTGGAAAGTCGAATCGTAGTTGATTTCCGATTAAAAACCGGAGAGTCGATCAAAGGAATTCTAATGAAATGAGCGAAATGAATAATGAAAACGAAATATATTTTTAAGGAGGTAGGAAATGAATTTAAACATAACGAAAGAACAAGTTCTTGCGGATCATCTTCAAAGCGTAAAGGCTTCCGGAGTATTTAAGAATCATACGTTTAGTCCGACTTCGAAAACGTTTTCAATTTTGAGAGCGGTATCGAATGCGGTATTTTTATTCATCGATACCGATCTTGTATCCGTTCAGAAAGCGATTCATCCGCATACCGCGGAAGACGATGCTCTTCACGAACATTTAATCCGAAGGGGAATGCAATGGAAACCCGCGCTTCCATCGATCATTAAAGTGAGAATAGGATCTTCCGTTCAGTCTGTTGTCGATCGGCAAATCCCGCAATCATTGATCGTAACTACTGCGGGCAATGAGGATCAAAGAGTCCGTTTTTTTCTGCAAGAATCCTTGGTATTGCCCGCCGGAGTCGCAGCCGACGCTCAGGGAAAATTTACGATAGAGGCTCTTGTTCAATGTACGATTGATGGTCCGATCGGAAACGTGGTGTCCGGTTCGATCAATACGATTGAAAATCCACCGGATGGTATCGATTATGTTTCGAACATCGAGATCAGTCCCGTTCAACAAGGACAATATCGGGAAACCAGAACTTCCGTAAGAGCTCGTTTGCAAAATGCGGAAGGCGTTTCTTCCAAGTGGACTCCAGCTTGGTATATTGGAGAAGCGGAAACATTCTCCTTCGTAAAACGCGCCATCTTTAAAAGTGCAAAAACATTGAAGACCGACGGAGAAGTGAAAGTTCTTTTACAGGGTACGGTTGGTCCGTTGACAAGCGCGCAGTTGATTCAAGTTGGGGATCATTTCAACTCGGAAGAAAACGATCCGGGAGGGGTGGCCCACGTTATAGTGGATAATATTTCGGAAACCCTGATCAACAAAACGGTTACGGTAAAATTTTCTTCGTCGGATACGATTCCGAGTCAGGTGGTTTTGGATCAGATCAAGGATGAATACTTTCTTTCTCTTTCCGAAGGTCAGGACTTTGTGGATGCCCAGTTAAAGGCTTTGTACCAATCTCTTCCGAATTGTATCGATGTGGAATTTAATCCATTAGGAAACGTTGATGTACCAGCAGGCTCGTTGGCCAACGCGGGCCCGGGATTTCAAGTGATCGGTGCGGTCTATGTCTGATAAGTTTAATTTCGATTTTGATTCTTACGTTTGGAAGAATCAAAGAAATCTAATTCGAAAGCTGGGAAACTCGAGTCTTTTTTATCGAATTCTAAAATCGATCCTTTCCGTTTTGAACGAAAGGGCCGTGAGATTGAATTGGTTATATCGTCAAATGTGGCTTGAGACGAGCGACGGTTTCGGTCTGATTCTTTGGGGAGCAAGATATAAGATTCAAAAACTCCCTGGAGAAACGGACGAGTCCTATAGGAATAGACTTTTACTGGCAAAGCTATTTAAGATGTCGATCGCGTCGGTTTCTTCGAAACGACAAGTAGTTCAATTCTCTACCGGCTTGAATCCGGAAGCGATTCGGTATTCTAAGATTTACGAAGCCGAAGAAACGAAAGATTGTTTTGTAATGGGGGGCGCCCCCGATCAAAGAATGATGTCGCGGAAATATATGTTGTTTCGATATCGATTTTTATTTCCCAAGCTCGCCGATTCTTTCAATCGCAACAGTTTGGTTCAGTCGATGGAAAACGTCAACATAGGCGGAAACGTCTGCGAATTTTGGGAAGATCAAGGTCCTTTCGAACCGTTCGTAATGGGCGGAACTTTGACGGGAAAAATGCATTCTCGAAGAGCCGAGAGAATACGAGAATATTCGATTTATTAAATATATAAAAAGCGGAATAAATATCCGTCCCTACTCGATCGCTCCGGATAGGAGCACTTATGGATAAATTATCCGGCATTATCTTTCCAAACGTCGGGAAGCGTGTTTTTCCCGAAGACTGGAGAAAAGAACAAGAATCCAAATCGCAAGAAGTGGTTAATCGTGACCTCGATCTTGTAGGGTGGGGAATTCATAGCGGAGGAACAATCGTAGTCGGTTCAGGATCCAATCGTGTGGATCTGATTGATACTTTGATCGCATATGACAATGAAGGAAAACGCGTTGAAGTCTCTCCTTTATCGGGAATTCCCATTCCTAATAATGCGACATCCACGCTTGTGGTTCGGCATACATTTCTGGAATCTCAGTATGATAGTCCTTCCAATCTTCCCAGTGACGGTCCGAATCTTTGGAGAGACAACTCGTATGAAATTTTCGCAAGACAAGGATCTCTCGCTACCGGTGACATTCCATTGCGATCTGTTTCTTCGAATTCTTCCGGGGTTGTTACGCTTGGTGCGGATCTTAGAATCTGGAGAGGGGTATCTGCAAACAATATCAAGGATGAACAAATTTCCGAAGAAAAACAATCATCTTCGGTTAAAACCGGTCAAGTTACGGACTTGCACGCGGATTTGATCGCAGGCATCAATCCTGATGCGAACAATCCTTTGAAATTCGTAAAAGGAATCAATCAAGCGTATCTTTATTCAAAGAATTTTGCGGAAGTTACTTTCAAGCAGGAAAGAAAATTCTTAGGGGAGATGTTTTGGATGGACGATCTTAGATCTCCTTCCACGGATTTTCCTGCGTTCTGTTTGGCCTCTGCAGATCAAGTCATCAATGCGACCGGGACAGGAGGAATGCCCGATCTCGTTCCGTATTGGTTGAATAAACCACTTCGCTACGACCCTCTTGCAGCAAATATCACCGATTTTGATGCGATCAGCTATGCGATTGTCAGCAATGTGTTAACGGTGACGTTCGCGAATAATGCTGCATGTCAAAAGATAATTGATGCTCTTGTGGAAGATAATCTTGTTCAAGGCGGTTCCTTTACAAATTGGATGACTGGAACGATTCTGCAAACAATCGGAGGGATTCCGGCTAACGCAACATTATCGATTTCCGCTCTTTCTTCTGCAAGCAGAACGATCAGTTTTAGCTGTGCTGCTGCTAATTCAAGCGGTTCTCTTTCGGGTGTGAGGGTTCGATTTTACAAACATCGTCTTCCTGATATTACACCAGGAACTACGGTGACCAATCAGGTTCGGCATTTTGCGGTTCAAGGACGAGGTTTTGTCTCTGTGATGGATACTGATTCTGAATGGATCGGAGGTTTAAGAAGAAGGGATCGATTTCAAGGGCACACAGTTAAGGGACAGTTTGATATGGGTGCGATTGCAATGGCTGGTACTACTGCTTGGGGTTTCACGGGCGTTGATAAATCTTGTGGAGTTCCTGTCACCTACGGATCATATGGTGTACCACGAATTGGTAATACAACCGATTCCCGTGGTTTATCATCATATCCTTATATATTTGTCAAACGAGTTTTATGAAAATTAAACTATACATAGCAAGTTACTTTTAAACTACTCAATCGCTTCTTTTACCAAGGAGAGATATGGAAAAAATATATATTTATTCTTCCGAAATATTGGAGGAATATCCTGCACTATTATCCCAATCGATCGAGTTGGAAGTGGAGCTTTTTAACAGAGATCAGCCTGAAATAAAGAAAAGAAAAATTTATAAAGGATCCTCTTTTCCACCGGAAGGTTATCGGTTCGAAGATGGCGAGTTAAAAGCGCTTTCCCTTTCGGAAAAAGCGGATCGTGGTTTA